>JBBSJO010000090.1:0-16196 GCA_038257185.1 Rhodobacterales bacterium
CCCATTGCACCCCCCCGCCCCCATGCCCTAATGTCCCCCCAACTATCCAAGGGAGTATTGCCCATGCGGCGTGTCGTGGTCACAGGGTTGGGAATCGTCTCGTCCATCGGGAACAACGCGGGTGAAGTCCGCACGGCCCTCAAGGCCGGCACCAGCGGGATCGTCGCCTCGGAGGAGATGGCCGAGCACGGCTTTCGCAGCCGCGTCGCGGGGACGCTCAAGATCGATCCCGCCACCCTCATCGACAAGCGCACCCTGCGCTTCATGGGACAGGGTGCCGCCTATGCCCATATCGCCATGACCCAGGCGATCGAGGATGCGGGCCTGACCGAGGAGCAGATCAGCAACCCGCGCACCGGGCTGGTGGCGGGCTCGGGCGGGCCCTCGACCTCGGCCATGTTCACCGCGCACAACATCGTGGAGGACACAGGGGCCACCAAGCGGATCGGGCCCTTTGCGGTGCCCAAGTGCATGTCCTCCACGGTCAGCGCGAACCTCTCGACGGCGTTCAAGATCAAGGGCATCAACTATTCGATCACCTCGGCCTGCTCCACATCGCTGCACTGCATCGGCAATGCGGCGGAACAGATCATGCTGGGCAAGCAGGACGTGATGTTCGCGGGCGGGGGAGAGGAGCTGGACTGGACGCTATCCTGCCTCTTCGACGCGATGGGCGCGATGTCCTCCAAGTTCAACGACACGCCCCAGAAGGCCAGCCGCGCCTTCGACAAGGACCGCGACGGCTTCGTGATTTCGGGCGGCGGCGGCATCGTGGTGCTGGAGGATCTGGAGCACGCCCGCGCGCGGGGGGCGAAGATCTACGCCGAGGTGACGGGATACGCCGCGACGTCGGACGGGCACGACATGGTGGCGCCATCGGGCGAAGGCGGCGAGCGCGCAATGCGGCTGGCGCTGGAGACGCTGCCCGAGGGGCGGCAGGTGAGCTACATCAACGCGCACGGCACCTCGACCCCCGCGGGCGACGTGCCCGAGATGGAAGCGGTGCGGCGGGCCTTTGCGGGGCGCGTGCAGCCGCCCGTGAGTTCGACCAAGTCGATGACGGGCCACAGCCAGGGCGCGGCAGGCGCGCAGGAGGCGATCTATTGCCTGCTGATGCTGGAGGACGATTTCATCGCGCCTTCCATCAACATCGAGACGCTGGACCCCGCCTTCAAGCCGGAAGAGATCGCGATGGAGCGGGTGGACGCGGCGGGGCTCGATTCGGTCATGACGAACTCCTTCGGGTTCGGCGGCACGAACGGATCGATGATCCTTTCGAAATTCAGGGAATAGACGATGGGCATGCTGGACGGAAAACGCGGCCTCATCATGGGGGTCGCCAACGAACGCTCCATCGCCTGGGGCATCGCCAGGGCGCTGTCGGAGGCTGGGGCGCAGCTGGCCTTCACCTATCAGGGGGAGGCTTTCGGGACGCGATTGAAGCCACTGGCGGAGTCCGTGGGGTCGGACTTCATGGTGGACGTGGACGTGACCGACGACGCCTCGCTGGACGCGGCGTTCGAACAGTTGGGCGCGCGCTGGCCGACGATCGATTTCGTGGTGCACGCGATTGCGTTTTCGGACAAATCGGAGCTGACGGGGCGGTTCCTGAACACCAGCCGCGCGAACTTCAAGCATTCGATGGATATCTCGGCCTACAGTTTCATCGAGGTGGCGCGCCGCGCGCATCCGCTGATGGTGGAGAACGGCGGCACGCTGATCACCCTGACCTATCAGGGCTCGAACCGTGTGGTGCCGAACTACAACGTGATGGGTGTGGCCAAGGCTGCGCTGGAATCGGCGACGCGCTATCTGGCGAACGATCTGGGCCCCGAGGGCATCCGCGTGAACGCGATCTCCCCCGGGCCCATGAAGACACTCGCGGGCGCGGCCATCGGCGGGGCGCGGCGGACCTACAAGCACACGGACATCAACGCGCCCTTGCGCGCGAATGCCACGCTTGAGGCGGTTGGCGGCACGGCGGTTTACCTGATTTCCGACGCGGGCGCCTGCACGACGGGGGAGATCATCCGCGTCGACGGGGGGTTCCATATTCTGGGCATGCCGCAGGCGGAGAACCTGTAGCGGACATGGGGCTGAAGGTGCAGGGATGACCGTCGAGGACCGATTGAAAGCGCTGGATATCCAACTGCCGGACTTTACCGACGGCAGCTATTACGGCCAGTCCTATGGCCGCATGGTGCCGCATCGCATCGTGGGCAAGGTGCTTTACCTGTCCGGGCACACACCCCTCAGCGGCGGCAAGGTCCTGCATCCCGGTCGGGTCGGGAGCGACGTGACTGTAGCCCAAGGCTACGCGGCGGCTCGGCTGACCGGCATCAACATGATCGGCGGCATGAAACATGCCCTGGGCGATCTGGAGCGGGTCAAGGGGATCATCCGCTGCCTGTGCTTCGTCGCCTGCGAGCCGGACTTCAACGACGTCCATCTGGTGTCGAGCGGATGCAGCGACCTTCTGGCCGAGGTGCTGGGCGATCCGGCGGGCATCGGCGGGCGGGCGACGATCGGCGTGCAGTCGCTCTGCGACCGGATGTGTTTCGAGACATGGTGCGAGGTCGAAATCGACTAGGCCGTACCGCTAGCGCAGGGGTGGCGTCTGCCACAGCCAGACCTTCATGCCGCCATGCGCCACTGCCGGTCCCTGCTTGAACGGCAGGCTCGTGGCCTTCGCCAAGGGCGGCTCGGACGTTACCAGCCCCACGCGCCAGCCCTTGAAACGGCTCAGCAAGGTCTGCCCCAGGGTGCCGTAGAGCGGGTAGAGCAGTTTCTTGTTCCCGATCCGCGCGCCATAGGGCGGGTTCACGATAACGAGGCCGGGCGGGCCGTCTGGGGGCGTCGTCTCCCCCGCGCCGTGGCAGGCGAAACTGACCCAGTCCGTCACGCCCGCGCGTGCCGCGTTGGCGGTACTCATACGGATTACCCCTGCGTCGCGGTCGGAGCCGTGGAAGCGGTGAAGCGGTGGCTTGACGGGGACGTCGGTGCGCATCGCCTCCCATGCTTCGGCATCGAAACTGGCCAATTGCTCGAAGGCGAAGCTGCGCGTGCGGCCCGGCAGCAGCCCCGCCGCGATTTCGGCGGCCTCGATGACGAAGGTGCCTGACCCGCACATCGGGTCCAGCACAGGCTCGCTGCCGTCGTATCCGCACTGCCGCAGGAAAAGCGCCGCGAGGTTCTCGCGAATGGGGGCCTTGCCGACGGCCTCCTTGTGACCCCGGATGTGCAGCGCCTCGCCGGAGGTGTCGATGCTGATCGTGACCTCGTTGTCGGCGATGCGGACCTTGATCACCATATCGGCCTCGGCGGAAATCGTGATGCCGTGGCTCTCGCGCAGGGCCGTCTCAAAGCGCTGGGTGGCCGCGCCTGCGTGGTAGATTTTCGAGGCCTTGCAGGTGACCTGCACCCGCACCGGCACATCCGTGCGCAGCACCTCGCCCCAGGGAAACTTGCGCGCCCGCTTGTCGAGCTGGGCAAGGTGGAAAGCCATGAAACTGCCGACCCGCGCCAGAACCCGCGCCGCCCCCCGCAGGCTGAGGTTTGCGCGCCAGACCTCGGGCCAGCCGCCCTGAAATGTGACACCTCCGGGCACCACGACAGCCCCGGCGAAACCTTTCTCCAAAGCTTCTGCGCAGAGCAGATCCTCCAGCCCCGGAGGGCAGACGAGGAAGATCTCGAAGGTGAGGTCGCTGGACATGAGGCAGCCATAAAGACATCGCACGCCAACCGCGAGGGGGATCGGGCTTTTTCAGAAAGGACGGCCCCAAATCATCGAAAGGTTCCGCTGCCGCCATTTTTCTGCCGGGTTCCTGCACTTGGATACCGCGATGAGTTTCAGTGAGACATATCACGCCGAAGTGCTGCAATCGCGCCGGGACCGGTCACGGCGCGCGATGTTCTGGGCGCGAATCCTGGGGCTTGTTCTGGTGCTGACAATCGGCGCCATCCTGCGGTCCGAACCGGCCTTGCGCAGCGCCCTCGCGGATGTCGGCATGACTGCGATCATGCGCGTCACGGGAAATGGGGCTTCGCAACAGGCGGCGACGCAAGCCGCGCCAACTACAAGCGCGCTCCCCGTCAGCCGCGTCAAGGTGAACCGTTTTGGCGCAGCACAACCCGCCCCGCCGCAGGACATGCAGCGGACCGCTGACAATCTGGGCGCGACCCTGTCGGAACGGGCCGCGGGTCAGGACTGATACAGGTTTGTGTCCGGGCGGGACGCGGGTAGAAGGGTGCAGCAACACCTACACTCAGAGGTCCCCGATGACAAAAGACACCGCCCCGGTCAAAGGCCCCGCAAGCTATTTTCCTTCCATAGAGAAGAAATATGGCCGCCCCATCGCCGATTGGATCGACATGGTCGCCGTGCGGACGGGCGAAACCCACATGCAGCGCGTCGGCTGGCTCAAGTCAGAGCACGGCATGGGGCATGGGCACGCGAATGCCGTCGTCGCCTACACGCTGGCGCGGCCGGACAAGGTCTGACCGCGCCAAAGCAGGTTTTCAGGCGATCTTGACCAGCTCGATGTCGAACTGCAGATCCTTGCCCGCAAGCGGGTGGTTCGCGTCCAGCGTCACGGTCGCCTCGTCCACGTCCACCACGGTGACAGGCATCGCCTGCCCGTCCGGGGTCTGCATCTGCAACTGGACGCCGACCTGCAACGGAATATCCGCCGGGATCCCTTCGCGCGGGATGGACTGACGCATCTCGGGATTCGAGGGGCCATAGGCGTCCTCGGAAGCAATCTTGACGACCTTCTTCTCGCCGACTTCCATGCCGGGCAACGCGACATCGAGACCGCGAATGATCTGACCGGAGCCGACCTCGAATTCCAGCGGATCGCGACCTTCGGAGCTGTCGAAGGTGGTGCCGTCCTGCAGGGTGCCGGTGTAATGAATGGCGACGGTATCGCCTGATTTGACCTCAGCCATGGGTATCTCCAATGTGTCAGGGAAATGAGGGGCGGAGGCCGCGTATCTGCGCAGGTGCTCCGGATTCGGCCATAAGGTGTCAAACGGGAGCGGTGGTGTAAACCCCTGCGCCCGGTAAGTGGGTCGGGTAGAGCGGCAAGAAATAGCACGAGGCCCGGAACAAGGCGCAACCGCCGGGCCCTCCGCCTCCGGCGCCCGGCCTGTCCTGCCTGCATGGCCCCGGCCCCGAACCCCCTGCATTTCCGCCCTTTTACCCCCCGGCGGGAAGTGCCACTCTGTGCCCGATAACCCGAGGGGAACCGTCATGCCGATCACAACCTGTGTCTTCGATGCCTATGGCACGCTCTTCGACGTGGCCGCCGCCGCGCGACAGGCGGCGGCTGAGCCGGACTGCGCCGCGATCGCCAGGGACTGGCCCGCCGTTGCCGAACACTGGCGGCTGAAACAGTTGCAATACTCATGGCTGCGCGCCATCGCAGGGGCCCACACCGACTTCTGGGAGGTCACCGAACAGGGCCTCGACTGGGCGCTTGAAAAGACCGGCCACCACGGTGATGCAGCCCTGCGCGAACGGCTGCTGGCGCTCTACTGGGAACTGCAGGCCTACCCCGAAGTGCCCGACATGCTGGCCGAACTCAAGGCAGCGGGCTTTGATACCGCGATCCTGTCTAATGGATCGCCCGCAATGCTGGAAGGCGCGGTGGAGTCCGCCGGGATCGGCGTGGTGCTGGATGCCTGCCTCTCCGTCGAAAGCGTCGGTGTGTTCAAGCCCCACGCATCCGTTTACGACCTCGTCTGCGCCCACTTCGACTGCAAGAACGAGAACGTGCTCTTTGTCTCCTCCAACGGCTGGGACGCCGCCGCCGCCACCGGCTACGGCTTTGACACCGCCTGGGTGAACCGCAGCGGTGAACCGATGGACCGCCTGCCCTGGACACCGAAACACGTCCTCAAGGACCTGACGGGCATTCCCGCCCTGGCAGGTGTCTGATGCCAAGGTTCCAGACATCCGACGGCCTGTCGCTCTATTACACGGACGAGGGTACCGGCCTGCCGATCCTCTGTCTCGCGGGGCTGACCCGTACCACGGCGGACTTCGACTATGTCACCCCGTATCTCACCGGCGTCCGGCTGATCAAGATGGATTACCGGGGCCGCGGCGCGTCGGATTTCGACACGGACTGGACGCACTACACCCCGCCCGTCGAATGCCGCGACGTGCTGGAATTGCTGGCGCACCTGGGGCTCGACAAGGTCGCGATCCTTGGCACCTCGCGCGGCGGGCTTAATGCCATGGGCCTCGCGGCGGGGGCCAAGGACCGTCTGCTGGGCGTGGCACTGAACGACGTGGGACCGGTCATCGACCCCAAGGGGCTCGACTTCATCATGGGCTACCTCGGCCGCAACCCGGCGGCCAAGACCCATGCTGAGGCCGCCGCTTCCATGGCCCGCGCCTTTCCCGAATTCGAGGGCGTACCCGAGAGCCGCTGGCTGACCGAAGCCGTCAAGCACTACACCCTTACCGACAAGGGCCTCTGCATCACCTACGACCCGCACCTGCGCGACGCGGTGGCGGAGGCGTCAAAGCAGCCCGCCCCCGATCTCTGGCCCTTCTTCGACGCGATGGCAGGACTGCCGCTGGCCTGCATCCGGGGGGCGAACTCCAACTTGCTTACGGCGCAAACGCTGGCCGAGATGAAGCGCCGCCGCCCCGACATGATCACCGCCGTGGTGCCGGGACGGGGGCATATTCCATTCCTTGACGAACCCGAAGCGGTCAAGGCCCTGAACGACTGGATCGGACGCATGCAATGAACATCGAGATGATCCGCGCCGCCGCCACGCGCCTCGACGGCCACGTGCGCCGCACGCCGCTCTTGTCCTCGCCCTTCCTCGACGAGATCGCGGGACGGCGCGTCTGGGTCAAGCCAGAGTGCCTGCAACACACCGGCAGCTTCAAGTTTCGCGGGGCGTGGTCCGCGCTTTCGGCCATGGACGAGGGCACCCGAGCCAAGGGTGTCATTGCCTTTTCCAGCGGCAACCACGCGCAGGGCGTGGCGCTGGCCGCGCGGATGCACGGGGTGCCCTCCGTGATCGTGATGCCCGCCGATTCCCCCGCGCTCAAGATCGCCAACACCCGCGCCTTCGGGGCCGAAGTGGTGCTTTATGACCGCGAAACCGAAAGCCGCGAGGAGATCGGCGACCGTCTGGCGAAGGCGCGCGGGTTGACCCTGATCCGCCCCTACGACGAGCCGGAGGTGATCGCCGGACAGGGCACCACGGGGTTGGAGATTGCGGCACAGGCGGCGGAACTCGGCATCGAAAAGGCCGACGTCATCGTTTGCTGCGGCGGTGGCGGGCTGACCTCAGGCATCGCACTGGCGCTGGAAGCAGAGGCCCCCGGCCTGCGTGTCCGCCCCGCCGAGCCGGAGGGTTTCGACGACGTCGCGCGCTCCCTGCGCAGCGGGGGGATCGAACGCAACAGCCGCATGGGCGGGTCGATCTGCGACGCCATCGTGACGCCGCAACCGGGCAACATCACCTTCCCGATTCTGAAGCGCCTCTCGGGGCCGGGACTTGTGGTGAGCGATTCCGAAGCCTTGCAGGCCGTGGCCCAGGCCTTCAACCGGCTCAAACTGGTGGCCGAACCCGGCGGTGCCGTGGCGCTCGCCGCAGCACTTTTCCGCGCGAACCAGATCGAAGGCGAGGATGTGATCGTCACCATCTCGGGCGGCAACGTCGACCCCGCGATCTTTGCCCGTGCGCTGGAGACTTTGGCGTGAGAAGCCTGATATAGACGACCCGACCACTGCGAAAAAAAGGACAGACCATGCAGATTTTCGACACCGGCGACGTGCGCCTACACTACCGCGTGGACGGCCCCGAGGACGGCGCGCCCGTGGTCTTTTCCAATTCGCTCGGCACCGATTTCCGGCTCTGGGATCCCATCCTGCCACTGCTGCCCGATGGCCTGCGCATTATCCGCTATGACAAGCGCGGGCATGGGTTGTCCTCCTGCCCCTCCGGCCCCTACTCGATGGGGTCGCTGGTCACGGACGTCGAGAAACTGATGGACCACCTGAAGGTGCGCGAGAGCGTCTTTGTCGGGCTCAGCATCGGCGGCATGATCGCGCAGGGGCTGGCGGTCAAGCGGCTGGACCTCGTACGTGCCGTGGTGCTGTCCAACACCGGCGCCAAGATCGGCACACCCGCGATGTGGGCGGAGCGGATCGGCGCAGTCAAGCAGAACGGCATTGAGGCCCTCGCAGACCCGGTGATGGAGCGCTGGTTCTCCGCCGGGTTCCGCGCCACACCGGAACT
Source organism: Rhodobacterales bacterium (assembly GCA_038257185.1). GTDB lineage: Bacteria > Pseudomonadota > Alphaproteobacteria > Rhodobacterales > Rhodobacteraceae > Sulfitobacter. Next base: position 8,269 of record JBBSJO010000090.1, read on the forward strand.
GGAGCTCTGGCGCAACATGCTGGTGCGCCAGGAGAACGACGGCTATGCGGGCTGTTCCGCCGCCATCTCGGGCAGCGATTTCTACGCCACCACTGCAACGCTGCGCCTGCCTGCCCTCGGCATCGCGGGGACCGAAGACGGCTCCACGCCACCGGACCTCGTGCGCGAGATGATGGACCTCATCCCCGGCTCCAAGTTCCACCTGATCCGCAAGGCCGGACACCTGCCCTGCGTCGAACAGCCTGAGGAATACGCGCAGGTGCTGAGCGCCTTCCTGAAAGAGGTCGGCCATGTCTGACCCCAAGCGGGCAGGAGCCTGAACAATGGCCGCCAGCGTCTTCGACAGCCCGCTCTACGCGCAACTCTTCTCCACCGCCGAGACCGGGCGGCTGATGTCCGACACCGCCGCGATCCGCGCCATGCTGCTGGTCGAGGGCGCGCTGGCGCAGGTGCAGGGCAAGCAGGGCATCATCCCCGAGATCAGTGCCGCCGCGATCCACCGTGCCTCGCTGGAGGTGCAGATCGATCCGGGCGCCATCGCCGCAGCGACGGGTCAGAACGGGGTCAGTGTACCCGGGCTGGTCGCCGCCTTCCGCGAGGACATGAAAGCGCCCGAACATGCCCAATACGTGCATTGGGGCGCAACCAGTCAGGACATTCTCGACACCGGCCTGATGCTGCGTCTGCGTCAGGCGCTGGTGCTGGCAGAGGAGGACCTGCGCGTGGTGATCCGCGCCTTGGGCAAAAAGGCCAAGGCGCACGCCCATTTGCCCATGCCCGCCCGCACATATTCGCAACACGCAACTCCGACGACCTGGGGCGCGGTCGTGGCAAGTTGGGGAGCGCCGATGATCGACGCTCTGGCGGAACTGGATACGCTGCGAAAGCACGCGCTCTGGGTTTCGCTCTCCGGCGCGGCGGGGACAGCGTCCGCGCTCGGGCCGGAGGCGGGCAAGACCCGCGCGGGGCTCGCCAAGGCGCTCGGTTTGCGCGATCCGGAGCGGTCCTGGCACACCGACCGCGGTCCGATCCTGCGCATCGCGGACTGGCAAGGGCGGGTGATGGCGGCCCTCGCACACATGGCGGAGACGCTGGTGGCGCTCTCAGGCAGCGACATCGGCGAGGTGGCGCTTGGGTCAACCGGTGCTTCCTCCACCATGCCGCAGAAACAGAACCCGGTAGCACCCTCGGTCATGCTGGCACTGCACATGCAGTTCGCGGGGCTGCGCACGACGTTACAAAGTGCCGCCGTGCACCAGCACGAGCGCGACGGCGCCGCGTGGTTCGCCGAATGGATGGTCGTTCCGCAACTGACCCTCTGTCTGGCCGCTGCCCTTCAGCACGCACGCGAACTGGCCGCGCAGATGGAGCCGCACCCGATGCGGATGCACGCCAACCTCGACGACAATCTCGGCCTGATCCATGCCGAGGCGCTGAGCTTCGCCCTCGCCGAGATCATGCCACGTCCCAAGGCGCAGAAGGTGACCAAGGCACTCTGTCTCGACGCGCTGCGGCAGGGCACGCCGCTGGAGGCGCTGGCGCGGGGCGATTACCCCGATCTCGGGCCGGATGTCTTTGCCCCCACCCGTGGCATCGGGCTTGCGGCGCGTGACGCCCTGGCCTTCGCGACCCGCGCCGGACACGTCTGACGACAATGCGCCCGGCCGTCGTCTTCATCCTGCTGACGGTGATGATCGACGCCATGGGCATCGGGCTGATCATCCCCGTGATGCCCGACCTCATCCGCGAGATCGAAGGCGGCGGGCTGTCGCGCGCCGCTCTCTGGGGCGGGGTACTGTCGACGATCTTCGCCGTGATGCAGTTCTGCTTCGGGCCGGTCATCGGCGGGCTGTCGGACAGGTTCGGGCGGCGGCCCGTGCTGCTGATCTCGCTGGCAGTCATGGCCGCCGACTATGTGGTCATGGCGGTGGCGGGATCGATCTGGCTGCTGATCGCGGGGCGGATCGTGGGCGGCATCACGGCAGCGACGCAATCGACGGCCTCTGCCTACATGGCCGACATCTCCGCCCCCGGTGACCGTGCGGCCAATTTCGGGCTGATCGGCGCGGGCTTCGGCGTGGGCTTCGTACTGGGGCCGCTGGCGGGCGGGGTGCTCGCCGAATATGGCACCCGCGCGCCGTTCTGGGCCGCCGCCGCGCTGGCATCCGCCAACGCGCTGCTCGGCTGGTTCGTGGTGCGCGAGACGGTGACTGACGCGACCCGCCGCGCCTTTTCCTGGCGCCGCGCGAACCCTTTCGGAGCAGTGCGCCAGCTTGGCAAACTGCCGGGTGTGCGGCAGTTGCTGCTGGTATATTTCCTCTACCACGTGGCTTTCGCGGTCTACCCGTCGGTGTGGGCCTACTTCGGGCAGGAAAGGTTCGCCTGGACGCCCGGCATGATCGGCCTGTCGCTGGGATTCTTCGGCGTGACGATGGTGCTGGTGCAGGCAGGTTTGATTCGCGTCGTCCTGCGCTGGTTCGGAGAACGCGGCACGGTGCTGGCGGGCCATCTGTGCAGCATCGGTGCCTATCTGGCCATCGGTCTGGTGACCTCGGGCACGCTCGCGCTGGTCCTCACGCCACTCGCGGCACTGGGCGGGATCATCCCGCCGGCCTTGCAGTCGATCATGTCCCAACGGGTCGCCGCCAATGCCCAAGGCGAGCTACAGGGCGCGCTGACCTCCGCCGCAGCGCTCGCGATGATCCTGTCGCCGATGGCAATGACCGCCACCTTCGCGCGCTTCACCGGACCCGACGCGCCGCTCTATCTGCCCGGTGCACCCTTCCTCCTGGCCACGGGCCTGTCAGTGCTGGGCCTGCTGTTGTTTCTCGCCCGTCCGCGCAGGCGCAACCCGGCGTAAAAGGCCCGTCCACGTCGTTAACTTGCTTGCAGGCTCCGTGCCATCCGGGCAACCCTGCGCCAAACCGGACCAGAAGGACATTCCATGATCAAAGCTGCCGTCTGCCACGAATTTGGCGCCCCTCTCGTCGTGGAGGAAGTGCAGCTGCGCGCACCCCACGGCAGCGAGGTCGAAGTAACACTGGATGCGGTGGCAATCTGCCATTCGGATATCTCCTATGCCGGCGGGGCGTGGGGCGGGTCGCTGCCGGCCGTCTACGGGCACGAGGCGGCAGGGCGCATTTCGGCTGTCGGCGACACCGTGCGCGGGCTGGCAGTGGGCGATTCCGTCGTCGTCACGCTGATCCGCGCCTGCGGCACCTGCTCCAATTGCAGCAGCGGCAAACCCACGATCTGTGACACGCCCTATGATGGCGACAAGGGTCCGCTGAAGACGGCGGACGGCGGCAAGTTGCATCAGGCCATGGCCTCCGGTGCCTTTGCCGAAAAGGTGGTGGTGGAGCAGGCGCAGGTCGTGAAGATCAGCCACGACATCCCCAAGGACGCCGCCAGCCTGATCGCCTGCGGTGTGATCACCGGCGTCGGCGCTGTGGTGAACGCCGCCGGTCTGCGCCCCGGTCAGGACGTGGTCGTGATCGGCGCGGGCGGCGTGGGGCTCAACGCGATCCAGGGCGCGCGCATCGCAGGCGCGCGGCGCATCGTGGCAGTGGACATGAGCGAGGAGAAGCTGGCCATCGCCAAGGAATTCGGCGCGACGGATGGCGTTCTGGGCAGTTCCGACAGTCCCTGGCGCGCCGCGATAAAGGCCATGGGCGGGCGCGGTGCCGACGCGGTAATCGTGACCGTGGGCGCGATCCCGGCCTATGACGACGCACCCAAGTACCTGACCTGGGGCGGCAAGGTGATCATGGTGGGCATGCCCCATTCAGGGGCAATGTCCACCTACGAGCCCGTGATGCTGGCGGCGATGGGACAGGGCATGGTCGGCTCAAAGATGGGCGACGTGGTGATCCAGCGCGATATTCCGTGGATGGTCGACCTTTACCTTCAGGGGCGGCTGAAGCTGGACGAGCTGATTTCCGGCCGCTGGAAGCTGGAGCAGATCAACGAGGCGATCGCGGATACCAAGACGGGGGCGGCCCGGCGCAACGTGATCATGTTCGACCACTGAGGTGCTCAGCGCGGCACAATACGGCGCTGGAGAGTCACAGCGCATCGTCCCAGCCGAATCCGACAAAGGCCACCTCCGCGCCGCCAAGCTTGCGATAGAGACCCAGGGCGGGCGCGTTGTCGGGTTCGGTGCCGAGCCAGACGCCGATGCATCCGCGCTTTCGGGCATGCTCGATCAATGCCTGCGTGAGCGCCGTGGCGATGCCGCGTCGCTGATGGCTCTCGCGCGTTTCGACCTCGTTGACGAACATCGCTGGCGGCTTGTCCGGATGCAGCAGAACGGTGCCGCTTGCCATGCCCACCGCCAGCGGTCCGTCGAAGGCCATCAGCATCACATGGCCCGGATCTCCCAGAAAGGCCCGCGCCTGCGCGGGCGCGACAGCGTTGTCGAACAGGCCTTCCCGGACGGCGCACAAGGTGCCAAGGTCGGCACTCCCCAGAACCCGGATTTCGATCCCTTCCATAATCTCCTTCCCTATCGGAATTGAATGCCATGAAACTTGCAGACCTCGCCGTGATTGTCACCAGCCCCCCGGCCCCCGGTTGGGGCGGGCGGTACTGGATACTGGTGAAGCTGACCACCGACACAGGGATCGTCGGCTGGGGCGAATGCTACGCCTCCTCTGTCGGGCCAAAGGCGATGCAGGCGGTGATCGAGGACGTCTTCGGGCGCCACATGCAGGGCGAGAACCCCGAAAACATCGAGTTGATGTTCCGCCGGGCCTATTCGTCCGGTTTCACCCAGCGCCCCGATCTGACCGTCATGGGCGCATTCTCGGGGCTGGAGATCGCCTGCTGGGACATCCTCGGAAAAGACCGCGACCGCCCGGTCTATGCCCTGCTTGGCGGTCGGATGAACGAACGGGTGCGGGCCTATACCTACCTCTACCCCCTGCCCCACCACGACATCACCGCCTTCTGGACCTCCCCCGAGATGGCCGCCGAATCAGCCGCCGATTGCGTCGCGCGGGGGTATACGGCGGTGAAATTCGATCCGGCGGGTCCCTATACTATGCGCGGCGGGCATATGCCCGCGATGACCGACATCGCGCAATCCGTTGCCTTCTGCGAAGCGATCCGGGGGGCGGTTGGCAACAAGGCAGACCTGCTCTTCGGCACCCATGGACAGTTTTCCACGGCGGGCGCGATCCGGTTGGGCCGCGCGCTGGAGCCCTATTCGCCCCTGTGGTTCGAGGAACCGATCCCGCCCGACAACGTGAACGAGATGGCAAAGGTGGCGGCGGCTGTGCGCATCCCCATCGCCACGGGTGAGCGGCTGAGCACCAAGGCGGAGTTCGCCCCGGTGCTGCGGTCTGGGGCGGCCACGATCCTGCAACCGGCACTGGGGCGCGCGGGCGGCATCTGGGAGATGAAGAAGGTCGCGGCCATGGCAGAGGTCTATAACGCGCAGATGGCGCCGCACCTCTATGCGGGTCCGGTGGAATGGGCCGCGAACATTCACTTCGGAGTGTCGATCCCGAACCTGCTGATGGCCGAAACCATCGAGACGCCGTTCCATGACGCGCTCATCAAGGGGTCGATCCGGGTCGAGGATGGGTTCATCCCCGCACCCACTGCCCCAGGTCTGGGGATCGAGGTGGACGAGGATCTGGCGCGGACCAATCCCTTCACCGGGGATCACCTGCATCTGCAGATGCAGGAAGCGCCTTGCGATTATGTCAACGGCAATGCCTTCGAGGGTGGCGCGCCGTCGCAGAAGGACTGACTGCTCAGAGCGTCGCGTCGGTATTCGTCAGCTGGATCGCATCGAGCGCCCGATGATGTGCCATCATCAGGGCTTCGGGGTCCTGATCGGTGCCTTTCATGGCGATCTGGCTGATCACCTGCACGATCACGCCCTTGACCGCGACATAACTGTGCAGGATCGCCTGCTTCCGCCCGGACCCCGCCAGCGTATAGCTCAGCGTCCCGAAAGGCGCGCCCCCTACGGAGGCCGAAGTGATGTCGGAGAATTCGAAGTCACGCCCGACGTCGGCGGCTTGTCGGCTCACCATCGCCATGATCTGGGACTCGATGACAGACTGGTCGGCGATGCCCTTCGGCCCTTGCTGCACGACCAGCTTGGTCAGGTAACCGCTGTGGTCCAGCCAATAACTGAGCCCCTCTGTCCCGCCCCTGTCGAGCCGGTTGAAGGCGGCCCCGCCGCAAAAGACCGCACCCGGCCCGGCCGGTGGGCAGGCAGCCTGATCGCCCGCAAGGGCCGGCGTCATCGGGGCCATCGCAGCCAGTGAAAGAAAAATCGCGGACAAGATGTGTTTCATTGGAACTCCTCTGTCGACTTATGCGTTAAGAAAGTTAACGAAAAATTTCCGTGCAGTGCAAAACTGGCGAATGTGAAACGGCGTGATTTGCGTAACTTTGCACCAAAAGTGGTGCAAAGAAGCGACACTTGCCCTCGATTTGGGCAATCTCGCGGAAGGTCGGCGCAGGAAACGACAGGGCAAGGCCGCTTTTCGGCGCCTCTCTGATAGCAACCCGCGTACGCCAGTCGTGCAAAACGACCGGGCGCAGTGCGCAATGTTCAAACGTTACGCCCCGTCCGGGTTTCGCAGGTGGTCCGGCACAGCCATCGGCGATGCGTCCCGTCTCAGGGCGCTTGCACCAGATCCGCGCCGTTCCAGAGCCAGGGCGCATCGCAGCCGGTTTCGCCGCAAAGCCCGTAGGTGCCGCCGATCTGCAAAGCCAGCCTGCCGCTGTGGTGCGCCGTGATACCGGAACTCATGCCCAGCATCTGGAGCGGGTCGAGATAGCCGCGCGAGGACATGTAGACCTCTATCGAACAGTTCGCCGCTCCGCAGAATGGGTTCATGGCTTGGCCCGCACAGGTCACCTCGCGCCAGTTCATCACGACATCCGGCTGGCCGTCGCCATCAAGGTCGCCGGCCTGAAGGGCCGTCGCAGATATCGTCGCCTGTCCGTATCCGGCGTCCAGGCACTGGCGGTTGGCGTTGGACTGCACCTGCGCCGGCAGGGTGAATGCACTGCCTTGCGCGGGGGGCGGCGCGGACGCAGGTGCCGCGACCTGCCCGAATCCCGGCGGCACCGGGTTGCCGGTGGCCACCCATGTCGCGCCGCAAAACTGCGCAGCCTGCTCCAGCCCCGCCCCAAGGCCGGTCACCGGCAACTCCCAGGCCTTCTCGGCACCGATCTGCAGGACGAAGCGCGAAGCTTTCCGCATCGCGGCCAGAACGGTATCCGTCATCGAAAGGCTGACACCCCATCCGCCCCCCATCTCGTCCCAGTAAACATCGGGCAACCGGTATCCGGTCTGATCGACGAAGAGCACGATATCGCTGCGGGGATCGGGTGCCATCGGGATCAACTGATCCGTCATGCCGATCTGGAATTGCCAGGGCGGCGCGATCGAGACCTCGAACCACTGGCTATCGATTACCGGCAGGTTCTGCACCGACCGCGCGGCACAGAAAAACTCCATGCCCAGCCCCGGATAACGCACAAAGGCCCCCGCATAGGCCCCGTCATCCGATGCATCGACGGCCCATTGCTGTGCGGCCATCGGGGCGGGCAGCAGGGCCAGCACAACTGCAAAAGCGATGATGAGTGGAGCGAACAGGGGTCGCATCACGCAGGCCATCAGTCCGCCGTCCAGCCGCCGTCGATCATCAGCGCCGTGCCGGTGACCATCGCGGAGGCTCCCGATGCGAGATAAAGCGCCGCGCCCATGATGTCCTCGACCTCCCCCACGCGGGGCAGCTTGATCTTCTCCATGATCCAGGCGACGCGTTCGGGGTTTTCGAAGGTCACCTGCGTCAGCGGCGTACGCACGAAGGTCGGACAGATCGAGTTGATGCGGATCCCCAGCTTGCCCCATTCGACCGCCATGGCCTTGATCATACCCTCAAGCCCATGCTTGGAGG
>JBBSJO010000091.1:0-16075 GCA_038257185.1 Rhodobacterales bacterium
GCCCGTTCTCTCGCTTGGTGGATCGTCACAATGTCTGCACCCCCCAGACCGAAGTCCGTGCGCAGCGGCGCCCCCTTCCTGTTCCGCTGGCCTTTGACCACAACACGCACAATCCACCGCCGCGCGCCCGACGGATCGACAACCAGATAGAGACCGTTGCCGTCCCCATGACGCCCAGCGCCGAGATTCTCGACCAGCTTCTTCGTCAGCTTGCCTGATAAGGCCATAAAAAAAATACCACGTTCCATACCACCCGCGAAACGCGTATAGCCGTCATCGAAAGAAACTCAAGGCAATCGACAGATGCAACTAACTGGCTGCAATAACAAGACAAAGGCCGCCCAAGGCGAATTATTAAAATTCAATGAAATGGTAAGGTGGCGGAGACGATGGGATTCGAACCCACGAAACCTTGCGGTTTACTCCCTTAGCAGGGGAGCGCCTTCGACCACTCGGCCACGTCTCCGCCGACGGGTTTAGCGACGGGGCTCTAGGAGGGCAAGGGCTTATTGAAGGGTTTGTTCGGGCGTCACGATCTGTGCACAACCTGTACACCGGGCGTATGGCGGCAGGGTTGGACGCTCGACATGCGCGGCGGAAAGATGACGCCTGCGAGCGGCAAGTCCTTTCCTTCAATTATCGAAAAGGGAAAGCGCGGCATTTTCTCCACCACTGTCGGGAAACTCATCAAGGCGCTCGACCTTGATGAGGGATGGTGATTGACTTGGGTTTTGCGTTATCAACCCTCGGGGAGCACGAAGCCGACACTGCGCGGCTGGAGGAGGCCGACATCGCCAATCGTAACGCTCTCTTGGAGTGGGGGCGCGACCGCGTGCCGCTCGACTGAGCACTACTCAGGGAAATCTTGCCAATGTAGAAATGGCTTTCATCGAAAAGACAAGCGATCCAATTGATCTGGACTCTGCGCAAGACTATGTCTTGGAGGCCCGTGAGATCTTTGCAGAGGCAGTTGCCACACAATGCATCGGCATGGCCGACGCCCAATTCACCCAAATCAAATCCCTCCGCCCTTAGGTGTTGAACAGAAAGTGCAGCACGTCCCCGTCCTTCACCACGTACGCCTTGCCTTCAGACCGCATCTTGCCCGCGTCCTTCGCGGGTCCCTCGCCGCCAAGCCCTACAAAATCGTCGTAGGCAATCGTCTCCGCCCGGATAAACCCCTTCTCGAAATCGCCGTGGATCACCCCTGCCGCCTTCGGCGCTGAGGTGCCCTGCCGGATCGTCCAGGCGCGGGCCTCCTTGGGGCCGACGGTAAAGTAGGTCTCCAGATGCAGCAGTTCGTAGCCCGCGCGGATCAGACGGTCGAGGCCCGCCTCGTGCAGGCCCATCTCTTCGAGGAACATCACCGCCTCGTCGCGGTCGAGCTGGCTGATCTCCTCCTCGATCTGGGCGGAAATCACGACGTGGGAATTGCCCTGCGCCGCCGCCATCGCGGCGACCTTTTCGGACAGCGCGTTGCCGGAGGCCGCATCCGCCTCGCCGACGTTGCAGACGTAGAGCACGGGTTTGGTGGTCAGCAATTGCAGCATCCGCCAGGCCTTGCGGTCCTCGTCGTCCACCTTGACCACGCGGGCGGGTTCGCCGCGTTCCAGCACTTCCAAAGCGGCGCGCATCAGGCGCTCCTGCTGCACCGCCTCCTTGTCACCGCCCCGCACCTTGCGGGTGATGTTCACAAGGCGCTTCTCGATGCTTTCGATGTCGGCCAGCATCAGTTCGGTGTCGATGGTTTCGGCATCCGCCACCGGGTCCACGCGGCCCTCGACATGGGTCACGTCGCCGTCCTCGAAACAGCGCAGGACATGGGCGATGGCATCCGTCTCGCGGATGTTGGCGAGGAACTGGTTGCCAAGACCCTCGCCCTTGGAGGCACCCTTCACCAGTCCCGCGATATCGACGAAGGTCATGCGGGTGGGGATGATCGACTTGGAGCTGGCGATGGCGGCCAGCTTGTCCAGCCGCGCGTCGGGGACTGCGACCTCGCCCACGTTGGGTTCGATGGTGCAGAACGGGAAATTCGCCGCCTGCGCCGCCGCTGTGCGGGTCAGCGCGTTGAAAAGAGTGGATTTGCCCACGTTCGGCAGGCCCACGATGCCCATCTTGAAACCCATGATCCGCGTCCTTTGTCAGCTTGGCGCTGTCCTAGGGCGCAGCGGGGCAAAGCGCAAGCATCAGCGCGCGCGGCGGTCCGCGTGGGCCTGATAGATCAGGATCCAGGCCAAGAGGATGAACATCGGATGGGTAAGCCCGCCCGAAAAGATGAGCGCAGGGACCCAGATCACGAAGACGAGGATGGCCAGAAAAACCCGGCCCAGAAGCAGGATCGAAAGCGGCGGGAGCAGAAGCGCGAGGACATAGTTCATGAATTGTCAGATAGGCACGTCATCACGGAATAAAAGACCGCGCCCGCAACAGGCATCGGAAAATTTCAAATTTTCCGACTCGGAATTTTTCAAAAATTCCGCCCCCCTTCGGCTCGGTCGCACATTGATTTTCGGTGTGACATTCGTCATTGCGGTCCAAGCATCACACAAAGGCCGCCTCCATGACCCGCATCGACGCCAAATTCGCCGACCTGAAATCGAAGGGCCGCAAGGCCTTTGTCGCCTATGTCATGGCTGGCGATCCGAACTTTGACACATCGCTGGAAATCGTCCGTGGCCTGCCCGGCGCGGGGGTTGACGTGATCGAACTGGGCCTGCCCTTCACCGACCCGATGGCCGATGGCCCGACGATCCAGCTTGCCGGCCAGCGCGCGCTGGAGGGCGGCATGACCCTGCGCTGCACGCTCGACCTTGCCACCGCCTTTCGCAAGACCGACGACACCACGCCGATCGTGCTCATGGGCTATTACAACCCGATCTATTCCATGGGCGTGGATCGGTTCCTGACCGCCGCCAAGGCTGCCGGGATCGACGGGCTGATCATCGTGGACCTGCCCCCCGAGGAGGACAGCGAGCTTTGCCTGCCCGCCAATGCCGCAGGGCTGAACTTCATCCGTCTGGCCACCCCCACGACAGACGACGTGCGCCTGCCGCGGGTGGTGCAGAACACCTCCGGCTTCGTCTACTACGTCTCCATCACCGGCATCACCGGCTCGGCAGAGGCGGATGCGGGCGACGTTGCCCCCGAGGTCACGCGCATTCGCGAGGCCAGCGGGTTGCCGGTGATTGTGGGTTTCGGCGTCAACACGCCCGAAAAAGCCCGCGCCATCGCGGAAGTCGCGGACGGTGTCGTCGTGGGCTCCGCCATCGTGAGCCGCATCGCAGGCGGCGACAGTGTGGAAAACGTGCTGGCCTTCGTGAAGACTCTCTCGGACGGCGCGCATTCGGCGTGAGGGGCCCTCAGGCCTGGCCTCTAGCCGATTGATCTTCGCCGCCCGGATGCGCTAGCAACAGGGACCGAGTGTCAGGAGGCCTCCCATGCCCGTTATCACCAACATCGAAGACCTCAAGCGCATCTACAAACGCCGGGTGCCGCAGATGTTCTTCGACTACACGGAATCGGGCAGTTGGAGGGAACAGACCTTCCGCGACAATTCCTCCGATTTCGACGACATACGCCTGCGCCAGCGCGTGGCGGTGGACATGAGCGGGCGCACCACGAAAAGCCGAATGATCGGGCAGGACGTCAGCATGCCCGTGGCCCTCGCCCCCGTCGGGCTGACGGGGATGCAGCACGCGGACGGAGAGATCAAGGCGGCGCGGGCGGCGGAGGCCTTTGGCGTGCCGTTCACGCTTTCGACCATGTCGATCAACTCGATCGAGGATGTGGCGGAGGCGACGACCGCGCCCTTCTGGTTCCAGCTTTATACGATGCGCGATCAGGATTACGTCTCGCGGCTGATCCAGCGGGCCAAGGATGCCAAGTGTTCGGCCCTGGTCATCACGCTTGATTTGCAGATTCTCGGGCAGCGGCACAAGGACCTGAAGAACGGTCTCTCCGCGCCGCCCAAGCTGACGCCCAAGACCATCGCGAACCTTGCCACCAAATGGGCCTGGGGGCTGGAGATGATGCGCGCCAAGCGGCGCGAGTTCGGCAATATCGTGGGGCATGTGCATGGCATTTCGGATGCCTCCAGCCTCGGGTCCTGGACGGCGGAGCAGTTCGACCCCTCGCTCGATTGGAACAAGGTCGCCAAGCTGAAGGAGCAATGGGGCGGCAAGGTGATCCTAAAGGGCATCCTCGATGCGGAGGACGCGAAGATGGCGCTCAAGGTGGGTGCGGATGCGATCATCGTCTCCAACCACGGCGGGCGACAACTGGACGGGGCGCTGAGCTCGATCCGCGCCCTGCCCGCCATCCTCGATGCGGTGGGTGATCAGGTCGAAGTGCATCTGGACAGCGGCATCCGGTCGGGTCAGGACGTTCTAAAGGCGCTGGCGATGGGTGCGAAGGGCACTTACATCGGGCGCGCCTTCATTTACGGGCTGGGCGCGATGGGGCAGCGAGGCGTCACGAAGGCGCTCGAGGTGATCCACCGTGAGCTAGATACAACGATGGCGCTTTGTGGGGAAACATCCGTGACGAACCTGGGGCGGCACAACTTGCTTGTGCCGAAGGATTTCGGCGGGCTCTGGGAGGCGTGAGTCGTTCGGGATGCTGATCTTCCTGCGCCACGGTCTCGCCTTCCTCGCGACCCCCAAAACCGGCACCACCGCCACCGAACATGCGCTGCGGCCGCATGCGGAGATCGTCTTTGCCCGCAACCGCAAGCACTTGACGGCGCAGCGCTTTCGGCTGCGCGTGGCCCCCTTCGTGCGGGAGGCTTTCGGGGCACGCTGCGCCGCCGTTGCGGTGATGCGCGACCCGGTGGACCAGATGCGGAGCTGGTATCGCTATCGCCAGTCGCCCAAGCTGGAGGGCACGAAGGTCAGCACGCAGGGCATGAGCTTCGATGACTTTGCCCTCGCGGTCATCCACGAAGACCCCCCCGCCGCCGCCCAGATCGGCAGCCAGTTTGCCTTCCTGACCGGTGCCAAGGGCGATCTTCTGGTGCAGCATCTCTTTGCCTACGAGACCATGGGCCAGTTGCAGGGCTTCTTTGCCGAACGCTTTGGCGAAGGCGTGCGGTTCAAGGCCATCAACGTCTCTGAACAGGTCGATGCCGCACTGTCGCCTGAGGTGGATGCGCAATTGCGATCCGCGCGGGCGGCGGAATTCGCGCTGCACGAAAGGCTGATCGCGGCAGGAGGATATCTGGAGACACCGCAGCCGGGTTCCTGATCCGCGCTCAGCGCACCTGCCGGACCAGTGCGGGCACCAGAACCACGGACGCAACGACGAGCAGCACCGCGATCAAGCCAAAGGAAGCCCGCAACCCGAAGCCCTCGGCGATGAACCCCATCAAAGGCGGCCCCATGAAGAAGGCACCGTAGCCAAGCACCGACACCCGGCTGATGGCCTTGAGGCGCGCGGCGGGGTCGACCGTGCGTCCCACCAGCGCCAGCGTCAGCGGTGCCACGACAGAAATCCCGAGACCCGCCAGCGCGAATCCCGCCAATGCCAGCCCGACGCTGCCCGCCATCCCCGCCACCACGAGGCCGCAGGCCGATACGGCCATGGCGACGGCCATCAGCGTTGTATCCTTCATCACCTGCACCAGCGCGTGACCCGACATCCGGCCGATCCCCATCGTCAGGCCCAGCAGGGCAGGCCCCATCGCCCCCTGCGCGGGACTTCCGCCCAGCGTGCGCTCCAGATGCAGCGCCGACCAGCCTTCGGTGGAGGCTTCGGCCAGGAACGCGACCAGAACGACGAACCCCGCCGCCATTACCAGCTTCTGCGGCACATCGGTACTGCCCTGCTCCTCCGACGCGACGCTGCGAGCCGTCATGTCGCGGCTCGCCCAGGCCAGTGCGCAGAGCGCCACCAGCAGCACCGAGAAAATCGCGGCGGGCGGCCAATCTGCGGCCCGCAGGGCCCCGGTCAGCAGCGCGGCCCCGGCATAGGCAAAGGAATAGAGCGCGTGGTTGAGGCTCATCAGGCTCCGCGCGGAGCGCGATTCGAGTTCCGACACACGGGCGTTGATCAGCACATCCGTCGTGCCGGAACCGGCGGCAGCCACGAACATCGCGGCGACCAGCGCGGGAATGCCCGAGGCAAAACCCGCCCCGAACATGCCCAGACCGATCAGGACGATGCAGATCTGCAAGGCCCTGCCCCCCAGCACCCTGTGCACCTGCGGGGCCAGCCCCATCGCCAGCAGCGACCCGAGGGCCGAGCAGAGTATCGCGGCACCATAAACACCGTCCGATGCCCCCACGGCGGCCTTGATCGCGGGCATCTGCGCAAAGCAGGTCGCCCAGGCGATGCCGATCGCCACGAAGCCAGCCAGCGGCTTGCGCGTCAGATAGATGTCTTGCCATATTCCCATCCGTGCGCTGTGACACGGAGGCCCGACAAAGCCAAGACGGCGCGGGCGATTTATCCCTTTTCATAAGGTTGAAACGCGTCTATACGCGCGGCTTCACGCGGGACTACAGCCTTGGAGGAGCCCGCCCTAATCTATTGGAGAATAAAATGGCCGGAGAGATTCCTGATCTTGAAGCCCAGGTCCGGACGGGGACAGGCAAGGGCGCCGCTCGTCAAGCACGCCGTGACGGCATGGTGCCTGGTATCGTATTTGGTGGCGACAAAGAACCGCTGCCGATCAACCTGCCCTTCAACAAGCTGCTGACCATGCTGCGCGCAGGCCGTTTCAAGGCCACGCTGTTCAACATGAAGGTCGAAGGCCACGACGACGTCCGCGTCATCTGCCGCGACGTGCAGCGCCATGTGGTCAAGGACCTGCCGACGCATGTCGATTTCATGCGCCTGAAACGGACCACCAAGATCAACCTGTTCATTCACGTCGAGGTTTCCGGCGAGGAAGAGTGCCCCGGCCTGCGCAAGGGCGGCGTCCTGACGCTGGTGCGCCCTGAAGTGGAACTGATGGTGACGGCGGCGGATATTCCCGACCACATCACCGTGGACATCTCGGGTCTCGAAATCGGCGACAGCGCCACCATTGCCAACGTCAAGCTGCCCGAAGGCTCAAAGCCCATCATCGACCGCGACTTCGTGATCGCTCAGGTTTCCGCACCCTCGGGTCTGGCGAGCCAGGACGACGACGAGGACGATGATGTCGCCGTGGACGAAGTCCCGACGACCGAAATGGGCCCGCCCGATGGCGAGGAAGCCAAGGACTGATCCAGGCACCCTTTCGGGAGCCGGAGCAACGGGGCCGCGTCGCGCGGCCCCGTTTTGCGTTTGAGCGGACAAGGATGATATCCGTAGCACACGGCCAGCCCGAGCGCTGGACCCCGTTCCTGTCGCGCCCTATGTGTAGAGAACACTTCTGGAGAAATGCATGAAACTGATCGCAGGCCTCGGCAATCCGGGCGCCAAGTATGCCCGCAACCGCCACAACGTCGGCTTCATGGCGCTGGACAGGATCGCCGCCGACCATGGCTTCGGCCCCTGGAAGGGCAAGCATCAGGGCAGCATCACCGAAGGCCGCCTTGGCCCGGACCGCGCGGTGCTGCTGAAGCCCGAGACCTTCATGAACCTCTCCGGGCAGTCCGTGCAGGCCGCGATGCGGTTCTACAAGCTGGAACCGGCGGATGTCATCGTCTTGCACGACGAGATCGACCTGGCCCCCGGAAAGGTCAAGGTCAAGACCGGTGGGGGCCATGCGGGCCACAACGGGCTGCGGTCGATCCACGCTCATATCGGGCCGGATTTCGTCCGAGTGCGCATCGGCGTCGGGCATCCGGGGCACAAGGACGCGGTGCCAGGCTATGTGCTGCGGGATTTCCCCAAGGCCGACGAAGAATGGCTCGACGATGTGCTGCGCGGCATGAGCGACGGGGCACCGGAGCTTGCGGCAGGGGATGCCTCCAAATTCATGAATGCCGTGGGTCTGCGTGTCAGCCCTCCCCGATCCGGCTCAGGCACGGCACCGAAACCGGCCGCCGACGTCGACACCCCACCGCCACCGGACAACCGCTCGACCCTGCAAAAGCTCATGGAGCGCTTCCGTTGACGCTGGCCGAGGCCTTCGCCGCCCAATCCAAAGCCTGTATCGCCCTTGGATCGCCCTTCATGGGTCGGCTCATGTCGCTGCTCTCAGAGGACTGGCCGAACGACAGTGCGCTGGGGCAGAAGTTCGCGGGGTTCAGCGGTGACATCGGCGGTGCGGGCCACTCCCTGCCGCTGCGCATCGCGGGCGGGCTGCACGCGCTGGTCCTGACCGGGACCGACAAGGACCTGGCTGCGGCCTACCCGCCCAACAAGGTCAGAGATTCGGTCCTGCGGCACAGCGTGTTGGCGGCACTGGAAAAGCACGAGAAATTCCTCGACGAGTGGACGGACAGCCCGCCCCAGACCAACGAGGTGCGCCGCTCCGCCGCACTAATAGCGGGCGCGCGGGTCGCGGTGCAGCATTTCGACCTCCCACTGAGGCTGAGCGAGCTTGGCACCAGCGGCGGGCTGAACCTGATGTGGGACCACTTCGTGCTCGAGATCGCGGGCAGCCGTTTCGGCCCCGCGATGCCCGCGCTTATCCTGTCGCCCGAATGGAAGGGATCCCTGCCCCCCGACCGCACGCCCTATGTCGCAAGCCGTGCGGGGGTGGACCTGAACCCGCTGGACCCGACTCGCGGCGATCATTTGCTGCGGCTGACCGCCTACCTCTGGCCGGACCAGCCCGAGCGCATCGTGATGACCCGCGCCGCCGCCTCCGTCGCACAGACGGAGCTGACCAGGGGCGATGCCATCGAATGGCTTGCGCCCCGCCTGCATTCCTCTCCTCAGGGGCACTTGCATCTGATCCAGCACACTGTCGCCTGGCAGTACTTCTCCCCCGCAACGCAGGCCCGGGGCCGCGCGTTGATCGAGGCGGCGGGGGCGCAGGCGCGGCCCAACCGGCCGCTCGCCTGGCTGTCGATGGAAAGCGACGGCGACGTACGCGGTCAGAAGGGCGCGGCGCTGACCTTGCGCCTCTGGCCCGGCGACCTGCGCATCGACCTCGGACGCGCCGATTTTCATGGCCGCTGGATCGACTGGCGCTATGGAGGCTGAGCGTCACAACGCGCTGGAAACCGCCAGGCCCCTGTGGTTGGATACCTGAAAAAGGGCAGCTGAAGATGCGGACTTTCGGAAAATGGCTGGGGCGGATCCTGCTGGCACTGGTGCTGGCTGCGGTCGTTGTCGGCATTTGGAAACGCGAGCAGATCACCCGCCTGCTGGCCGTCAACTCCCTGTTTTCCGAAGAGAAGATCGTCCAGAATTTCAGCCACATGGACGCGGCGTTCCTGACCCAACCTGTGCCGCGCGGCAACGGCCCGACGTCCGAACTGTCCTACGGTCCAGAGACCGATCTGCCCGCCGCCGTGGACAGCTGGATCACCGACCGCGATGTCACCTCGCTGGTCGTGCTGAAGGACGGTCGCCTCGTCTATGAAAACTACTTCAAGGGCACCGGCCCCGACGACCTGCGTATCAGCTGGTCGGTCGCCAAGAGCTTCCTCTCCGCCCTTGTCGGCATCGCGCTGGAGGAAGGCGCGATCGCCTCGATCGACGATCCGGTGACGAAATACGCCCCGGATCTGAAGGGCGGCGCCTACGACGGCGCGACCCTGCGCAACGTGCTGCAAATGTCGAGCGGAGTGACCTTCGACGAGGATTACCTTGACTTCAATTCCGACATCAACCGCATGGGCCGGGTGCTGGCGCTTGGCGGGCGGATGGACGATTTCGCCGCCGACCTCACGGAAACCTTCGCCCCGCCGGGCCAGCAATGGCAATATGTCTCCATCGACACGCATGTCGTGGGCATGGTGCTGCGCGGAGCGACGGGCAAGTCCGTGGCGGAATTGCTGAGCGAGAAGATCATCCAGTCCCTGGGCCTGCAGATCGCCCCCTATTACATCACCGACGGGGTCGGCACCGCCTTCGTGCTGGGCGGGCTGAACATGACAACGCGGGACTATGCCCGCTTTGGACAAATGTTCGCGCAGAAAGGCCAGTGGCAGGGCCGCCAGGTCGTGCCTGCGACCTGGGTCGAAGCCTCCACTGTCGCCAGCGCACCGACAGCGCCGAACGAGATCGGCTATGGGTATCAATGGTGGGTCCCGGTGGGGGCTGCACCCGGCGAATACATGGCCCGTGGCATTTACGGGCAGTACATATACGTCGACACCGCGCGGGACGTGGTCATCGCCACCACGGCAGTGGACCGCAAGTTCCGTGAGAACGGCGTGAACGAAGCCAATATCTCGATCTTTCGCCAGATCGCGGAAAGCTTGTGAGGACACATGGAACCTGACGATCCGATAAACGTACTGGGTGGCCCGCTGGAACTTTGCGGGCGCGTGCCCCTGACCGGTTTCTTCCGGGACGGGCACTGCAACACCTGCACCGCCGACGAGGGCAGCCACACCGTCTGCGCCGTGATGACGGCAGAGTTCCTGGCCTATTCCAAGTACGTCGGCAACGATCTTTCGACCCCGCGTCCCCAGTTCGGCTTTGACGGCCTGAAACCCGGCGATCCCTGGTGCCTCTGTGCCGGTCGTTTCCTACAGGCCGCCGACGAGGGCTGCGGACCGAAGCTGCGGCTGGCGGCCACACATCTGCGGGCGCTCGACATCGTGCCGATTGACGTGCTGCGCGCCCATGCGCTGGATGATGATCCATTCTGAAAAGGGGACTTCCCGATGCGACGCCTTTTCCTTGCGATTGTGCTGGCCTTGCCCCTGCCCGCGCTTGCGGAAACTTCCATCCGCCCCGAAGATGCCGCCCGCCTTGCCCGCTATGACGCCGCCGCCGGATATGCGCTGTTGCAGGCGCTGGCCAAGGGCGCGCCGAAAGAACTGGTGGCGCTGACAACGGCACTTGCAGGAGAACCGCAGGCGGTCTTCGATGAAACCCTGAACGGCAACTGGAACTGCCGCATGTTGAAGCTGGGCGGCTTGGCAGAGCTTGTGGTCTACACCCCATTCAAATGCCGCTTCACCATTCGCAACAATGGCTTCGGTTTCGAAAAGCTGACCGGATCACAGTTGACCCGTGGCGAAGTGACGCTGATCGACGGGCGCGCCGTCTATCTGGGCGTGGGATACGTTGCGGGCCAGAACCCGCCGGCCTATGCGGATTTGCCTGCAGACTTCAAATCGGACGGCAGCGTCCAGACCGACGTCGCCATTCTGGAGCGCGTCAGCGAGACCCGCGCAAGGCTGCTTTTTCCTTCACCGGCGGTTGAAAGCGATTTCGACATTCTGGAACTGACTCGCTGAGGTTTTGCCCCGCTGGTCAGGCAAACTTGCCCATCTCGAACCCCAGCGCACGGGCCACGGTAAAGATGTCCTTGTCGCCCCGCCCGCACATGTTCATGCAGATGATGTGATCTTTCGGCAGCTCCGGCGCGATCTTCATCACATGGGCCAGCGCATGTGAGGGTTCAAGCGCCGGGATGATCCCTTCCAGTGCGCAGCACAGCTTGAAAGCCTCCAGCGCCTCGGCATCCGTAATCGCCACGTATTTTGCCCGTCCGATCTCGTGCAGCCAGGCGTGTTCCGGCCCGATGCCGGGATAGTCCAGACCCGCCGAGATGCTGAAGCCTTCGAGGATCTGTCCGTCGTCGTCCTGAAGCAGATACGTCCGGTTGCCGTGCAGCACACCCGGACGGCCGCCGGTCAGGGAGGCACAATGCTCCATCTTGGCATTCACGCCCTTGCCGCCGGCCTCCACCCCGATGATGGCGACTTCCTGGTCGTCGAGGAAAGGATAGAAGAGCCCCATCGCGTTGGAGCCCCCGCCGATGGCCGCGATCACGGTATCGGGAAAGCGCCCCTCGGCCTCCGTCATCTGCTCGCGGACTTCCTTGCCGATGATCGACTGGAAATCGCGCACCATCGCTGGGTAGGGGTGCGGGCCCGCCACGGTCCCAATGCAATAGAATGTATCGCGCACATTGGTCACCCAGTCGCGCAGCGCGTCGTTCATCGCGTCCTTGAGCGTGCCGCGACCGGACGTAACCGGAATCACCTCGGCGCCCAGCAATTTCATGCGGAAGACGTTTGGCGCCTGCCGCTCGACGTCGTGCGCGCCCATGTAAACTACGCATTGCAGGCCGAACTTGGCACAGACCGTCGCCGTGGCCACCCCGTGCTGGCCCGCGCCGGTTTCCGCGATGATGCGTTTCTTGCCCATGCGGCGGGCGAGGATGATCTGGCCCAGCACATTGTTGATCTTGTGCGCGCCGGTGTGGTTCAGCTCGTCGCGCTTCATGTAGACCTTCGCGCCGCCGAGGTGGTCGGTCATCCGCTCCGCGAAATAGAGCGGGCTGGGACGGCCCACGTAGTGCTTCCACAGGAAATCCATTTCGGCCCAAAAACTGTCGTCGGTCTTGGCCTTCTCATATTCCTGCTCGAGTTGCAGGATCAGGGGCATAAGCGTTTCGGAAACGAACCGCCCGCCGAAATCACCGAAGCGGCCGTTTTCATCGGGGCCGTTCATGAAGCTGTTGAAAAGGTCGTCTGCCATGGGGCTCTCCTGTAGCGGATGCCCCGGTTTAGCGCAGCCGCAGGATACGCGAAACCCAAGACTTTTGCAAAAGTCTTGCCCGCCGCAGGGCGGTGCAAAGGCTCTTGCAAGAGCCTTTTGCAAATCCTTGCAAGGATTTGCCCTTACTCGATCAAATGCAGGGGTTCACGGTTACAGAAGATCACGTAGGTCGACCCGTTTCGCACTGCACGATACCCCCGCCTGCGAATCTCCGCCTCGAATGCCAGGCACCCCAGGATCCTTTCGACGTCTTCTGCACTTCGCCGTACCACGCCTCCATCGCGGGCGGATTTGGCGGAGAACACCTGTCGGAGCCAGATATCGGGCGTCATATGCGGGGGCATGAAGGACATGGGCCGAGACTGGCAAAGGACGGTTAAGGAAGCATTACCCCTTCACTTCAACAGCTTGAACAACTCGTTCTTGAGCTTTTCCTCAATGCCATCCTTGAGCGCATCTTCCACCGACTGCCCCTCCAGCCGGGTCACGCCGAGCTCTTCCTGCAGTTTCTGGTCCAGTTTCTGCTTCACCTGTTCTTCGGCACGCTCCTTTTCGGCGCTGAAATTGAGATCCACAACCGCATTGAGGTCGGGCTTGATCGACGGATCGGCCCAAGGCCCGTAGATCCGCACAGGCACCGCAAGCCCGCGCCCGGCATTCACCCGCAGCGCCTTGGGCACTACGGTATAATCCAGCGTCCGCCCGCCCAGATCCACCTGGCCGCTGCCGCTGGCATTGAAGTTGGTCAAGAGCATCAGCAGGTCGTCGTTGAGCAACACCCCGCCGGCAATGTCGAAAGTCGCCCCGAGCGAATCGAACACGGTCGTACCGCCCTGCTCATCGAAGGACCCCAGCAGGTTGTCGAGGTCTATCCCCTCGATGCTGCCGCGCCCCACCTTGACGGCACCCTTGCCATTCAAGGACCGGATGATCGCATCAAGGTTCTGGCCAGACCCCAGAAAGCTCACCTCGGCATCGCCCTTGCCGCTGAATCGTTTGAGACCGGCCATGTCCGAGAGCAGAGGGTTCATCTCCACCGCCAGCGCGCTCAGGGTACCGCCAACCGAAAGGCCATTGCGGTTGTTCATCACGAATTCGCCCACCAGCTTCCCGCCATAGGCCGCCACATCGCGCAGTTCGAACACCATGCGCGAGCGGTCATTGCTGAGCAGGGTGCGGGTTGGCCCGAGCTTCAGGCTGCCAAGGTCGATGCTGTCGGCGCTCAGGGCGACATCGCCGTTGAACGCGGCAAGGCCGGAGGCGTCGATGGGGCTCTTCGACCATCCTGCCGAGGTACTGCTGTCAGAGCCGGAACCGGCACCGCTATCAGTACCCCCGAGACCACTGAGATCGAGCGCGCCGGCGCTCAGTTGCGCGTTGATCTGCGGGGTGCCGTTGAGCGTGATATCCGCCGCCCCACGCAGGCTGTTGCCGCCCAGATCGGCCACCAGTTCGCGCAGTGCCAGACGACGGTCCGGGGTCAGCGTCAACTGGGTGCGCACATCCGCCTTGCGCCCCAACCCATCGGGCAGGGCCACTTCACCTGCACCAAGTTGGGCGAGGAATGTCCCGGTGTCCGAGGTCTTGAGCCAGACATCCCCCGCCACTTCTCCCTTGAGCGAGGCGCGGCCTGTAAGCGTCACCCCCCCGCCCGTGGCGGTCAGGCGCGCCTTGAGATTTTGGACCTGCCCCGACAGAAACGCCGCGAAGCCATCGATGGTCGCCTCCAGCGTGACCCTTTCGCGCGCTGGCGTCATGGCGGCGACGATTTTGGCCGGGCCGCTGCTTTCGGGCCAGTCGAGCGACAGGTCTACTCCTGAATAGGACACCAGATCGGCGCCTTCGGCATCGTAGATCAGTGTCGCATCGGTGATCGTGAGCTTCTGGATCGTCACCGGCTTCGCTGCACGCACGGGTGTTGTGGTGGTTTCGATCTGGGCCTCCCCCGTGGCATCGGTGAACTGCCAGCTTGCGCGGCCATCCTTGCGTTGCTCCAGCCGGATCGTGGGGCTTTGCGCCTCGATATTGGTGATCCTGATCTCCCCCCCCAGCAACGCCCCCGCGTCCACGCCGATGGAGGCATTCGACGCGTTCAGCATCGTGCCCTCCTTGGCCCAGGGGGCATTTCCGACCTCAAGTTTGCCCGCGCTGATGCCCAGAACCGGCCAGAAGGTCATCGATACATCGCCCGAAATCTTCACGTCGCGCCCGGTCACCTTGCGCAATTGCTCGCCCGCGATCTTGGCGATCCGGTCGGCGGGCAACAGCAGCAATGACACCACGGCCACCCCCACGATCAGCACCAGCACGCCGATGATCCGCATGATCCATTTCATGACCTGTTCTCCCCTGCTCTCGCGGCCCTTTCGCAGGGCCTTTGCTTGCCTTATAGCGCAGAAGATGAGCACAAACCCACCCAATCTGCGCCCCGACCTTGCCCCCAAGGCAAAAATGTCGGACCCCATCCGCCCCGGTCAGCCGACCATCGGGATGGTCTCGCTCGGCTGTCCCAAGGCGCTGGTGGATTCAGAACGCATCCTGACGCGGCTCAGGGCCGAAGGCTATGGCATCTCGCCCGACTACGCTGGGGCCGATGCTGTCATCGTGAACACCTGCGGGTTTCTGGATTCGGCCAAGGCCGAGTCGCTGGAGGCAATCGGCGAGGCGCTGGCGGAGAACGGCCGCGTCATCGTGACGGGATGCCTTGGCGCGGAGCCCGACTACATCCGCGAACACCATCCGCGCATCCTCGCCGTCACCGGGCCGCACCAGTACGAACAGGTGCTGGACGCCGTGCACGTCGCGGTGCCGCCCTCGCCCGACCCCTTCATCGACCTGCTGCCCGCGCAGGCGGTTTCCCTGACGCCGCGCCACTACAGCTACCTCAAGATTTCGGAGGGCTGTAACCACAAGTGCAAGTTCTGCATCATCCCGGACATGCGCGGTCGCCTGCAATCGCGTCCCGCCCATGCCGTGATGCGCGAGGCCGAAAGGCTGGTCGCAAACGCGGTGAAGGAACTGCTGGTGATCAGCCAGGATACCTCCGCCTACGGTGTGGACATCAAACACGCCGAGGATCGGGGGCACCGCGCCCACATCACCGATCTGGCGCGCGATCTGGGCAGTCTCGGGGCCTGGGTGCGCCTGCATTACGTCTATCCCTATCCGCACGTCCGCCAGTTGATCCCCCTCATGGCCGAGGGGCTGATCCTGCCCTATCTCGACATTCCGTTTCAGCATGCACACCCCGACGTGCTGAAACGCATGGCCCGCCCTGCCGCCGCCGCGAAAACGCTGGACGAGATCGCCGCATGGCGCGACATCTGCCCCGACATCACCCTGCGCTCCACCTTCATCGTCGGCTACCCCGGTGAGACGGAGGCGGAGTTCCAGACGCTGCTCGACTGGCTCGACGAGGCCCAACTCGACCGGGTCGGGTGTTTTCAATACGAGAACGTGGCGGGCGCGCGGTCCAATGCCCTGCCGGGTCACGTCTCGGCAGAGGTCAAGC
>JBBSJO010000092.1:0-16064 GCA_038257185.1 Rhodobacterales bacterium
ACCGCCTCAACGCAACTCCGCGGAAGTGTCTGGGTTATCAAACGCCTGCCGAAGTGTTCCGGGCAAAGCTGATGGAAGCAGAACCATCATCCTGATATCCGTTCACCACAGAAATTGCGCTTCACAGTGAATTCACAGGTCGAGTGGCACTCCTTAACCTGCTTATCCTTTTCTGATCAACGTGTTCCTGATCGCACGTCAGTCAGTCGATGCCGTCGTTTCCGCGCGCCCCTCTCGCTGTTTCTCCCGAAAGACTCGACAGCGGCCTCCGGCCCACGTTATCTGTGCGCATCCAACGCGAGCGATGCCAGATGCCTTCCGTCCTGATCCTGAACGGCCCCAATCTCAATCTGCTGGGCACCCGGCAGCCGAAGGTCTATGGCCACACAACGCTAAAGGACGTCGAGGAGATGTGCCAGGCCCATGGCACCACGCTGGGGCTCGAGATTGCCTGCGCGCAAAGCAATCACGAAGGCGTTCTGATCGACCAGATCCATGCCGCCAAGACCACCCATGGCGGTATCGTCCTGAATGCCGGGGCCTATACCCACACCTCCATTGCCCTGATGGATGCCATCGCATCGGTCGAACTGGCGGTGGTCGAGGTGCATCTGAGCAATATCCACGCGCGTGAGGCGTTCCGCCATAACTCCTACATCGCGCCTGTGGCAATTGGACAGATCTGCGGCTTCGGCCCCAAGGGCTACCTGATGGCACTCGATGCACTTGCAGAACGGCTTCTAAAGACATGAGTTTACGCGACTATCTCCAATCCGTACTGCGCTGTCCCGCGATCGAGGAACTGTGGGAGGCGCACCTTCTCAAGATGTCAGATTTTGGCTTTGACCGGTTGCTTTACGGCTTTACGCGCTACCGCACGCTGACCTCGCTTGGCGATCCCGAGGATTTCGTGATCCTGACGAACCACAAGCGTGAATATACGAATGTCTTTCTGGGCGAAGGGCTCTATTTTCATGCGCCCATGGTCCGCTGGGCGCTGGCGCATGAAGGCGCCTGCAGTTGGGCCGTGCTGCGCGACATGGCGCAGGAACGTGCGATGACGCCGGCCGAACAACGCGTTATCGATTTCAACCAGAGCATGGACGTGCGCGCGGGCTATACCATCAGCTTCAAGTCGATCTCCGCCCGGTCCAAAGGCGCGATTGGCCTCACGGCACGGGCGGACATGACCCAGGAGGAGGCGGACGCGATCTGGCAGGAGCATGGCACCGACATTCAATTGATGAACGAGATCCTGCACCTGAAGATCCTGACGCTGCCCTATCACACCCCTGCCCGCGCCCTGACCCCCCGCCAGCGCGAAGCTCTGGAATGGGTCGGTGACGGCAAGACCATGCAGGACATCGCAGTGATCATGGGCCTGACCTCGGCTACGGTAGAAAAACACCTTCGCCTCGCGCGGGAGGCGCTGGCGGTGGAGACGACGGCTCAGGCCGTAATGAAAGCCGCCTTTGCCAATCAGATGTTCATTATGGATGCCTGAATCGGTTGCGCGCCCAGCATGGGGCCTTCTATCCGGACGGCTACAGCGGTCCGTGAGGTAGGCCTGACGGGCACCGACCGCAAATTGTTGCAAGGTGGCCGTCCCGCGCGAAAGAAAGCAAGTCCTGGGCCCGTCAAGACACAAGAAAAATTTCTTAAGGTATGGAATCCCTGACTGGCGGCAGGTCAGAGATTAACGCAAGGTAAACATGTCCTCGATCAACGGTCTTACCGTCCGGGGCAACGGCTCTCAAACCCTTGTGATTGCAAGGCTCTTTGTGGGTCGCCGGGATCAGTCAGGCTTATTGTTCAGCCTGGCTGACCGGGGTCTTAGGCGCCCTGCTCCTCCCCGAGCTTCCGTCTATCGGGCGTCGGCGGGCGGACCTTCGTAACGGAGGTTCGCCCGTTGTTCCGTCTGACGGTCTCCATCTCGTCTTTCGGCAGCGATGGAACGACTGCCTTCTCAACGATACCAGTATCCGGACACGGTCATGAACCGCGATTCAAGTATCGCGGAGAGTGGCGCCCACGCCTCAGCGCCCCTTGAACAACCCCCCCAGAATCCCGCGTACGATTCGTCGGCCGGTTGTGCCCTTGAGTTCCTTGATCACCACACTGGCAATCGCTCCGCCAAAGCCCTCTTCGGTCTTGCTGCGGGTGCTGCGCGAGGTCGACTGCGGCACTCCTTTGCCCGAATACCGTCGCGCGTTGGCGAATTGGCGCAGCGACGGTGTGTCTTCTTCCTCTGCCTTGGCTTCCACCGCGGCGGCCTCGGCCGCGGCCTTGTCGGCGCGCGCCTTGAGCATCTCGAAGGCGGACTCGCGGTCGAGCCGCGTGTCGTACTTCCCCGACATGGCGGAGGCCGCCATGATCGCTGCCCGCTCCGCTGCGTCGATGGGGCCGACTTGCGAAGACGGAGGCCGGATCAGCGTCCGCTCCACGATCCCCGGCACGCCCTTTTTCTGCAGGAAGGACGTCACCGCTTCGCCCACGCCGACTTCACGGATCGCCTCTTCGGTGTTGAAGGCAGAATTATCGCGGTAGGTCTGGGCGGCAAGGCGCAGGTCCTTCTGGTCCTTTGCGGTGAAGGCGCGCAGGGCGTGCTGCACCCGGTTGCCAAGCTGGCCCAGGATATCCTCGGGCACGTCCGCCGGGTTCTGGGTGATGAAGTAGACCCCCACCCCCTTGGACCGGATCAGGCGCGCGACCTGTTCGACCTTGTCGACGAGCGCTTTTGGCGCATCCTCGAAAAGCAGATGCGCCTCGTCGAAGAAGAACACGAGCTTGGGCTTGTCCGGGTCGCCCACCTCCGGCAGTTCCTCGAACAGTTCGGACAACAGCCACAACAGGAATGTGGCATAGAGCTTCGGCGCGCCCATCAGCTGGTCGGCGGCGAGAATGTTGACGACGCCGCGCCCTTGCGCATCGACCCGCATCAGATCCGCAAGCGCCAGCGCGGGCTCTCCGAAAAGCTCTGTCGCGCCCTGGTTCTCCAGCACCAGCAGACGGCGCTGGATGGTGCCCACCGAGGCCGCCGAGACGTTGCCGTAGCGCAACGCCAGCGTGCTAGCGTTCTCCCCCACCCAGACCAGCAGCGCCTGCAGGTCCTTGAGGTCGAGCAGCGGCAACCCGTCCTCATCGGCAACTCGGAAGGCGATGTTCAGGATGCCCTCCTGCGCCTCGCTGAGTTGCAACAGCTGGGACAGCAACAGCGGCCCCATCTCGGACACCGTGGCGCGGACCGGATGGCCCTGATTGCCGAAGATGTCCCAGAAAGTGACCGGAAAGGCATCGTAGGCATAGTCATCGAAACCGATCTTCGTGGCGCGTTCGGTGAAGGGCGCATGCAGCTTGCCCTCGGCACTGCCCGGTTTGGCCAGTCCTGACAGGTCGCCCTTGACGTCGGACAGGAACACCGCGACCCCGGCGGCAGAGAAGCTTTCTGCGAGGATCTGCAGCGTGATCGTCTTGCCGGTGCCGGTGGCCCCCGCGATCAACCCGTGCCGGTTGGCATAGCCGATGTTGAGGTATTGCTTGGTGCCATAACCCGCGCCCCCGCCGCCCACAAAGATGTCATCTGTCACGTGTCGTTCCTTCGAATTGCAGGCATTTTGCCGTTCCGCTTGACCATACAATCTTAACCTTTGCGCGCCATAGTCTAATTGTCCGGCACCTACATGTCCTTTGGTGCCGGTCACTTCCTCCCTGTCAGACTGGCCGTGCCTTCGGGTACGGCCCTTTTTCCATACCCACCGGCAACGCCCGGCGGGGCCGCAGGGATCAATTTTCACTGTTGACGGAACAGAGCCGCTTACGTAACCTGCGCATAGTAAGTCGGCCCAGTCCGACGGGGAGAACGAATTGAGAGAGAGGGTGCCTCGCATCCTCTTTTTCTATTTCACGGATCAGCGAGATTTTGCCCCCTATCCCATCGGAATATGTCGATCGCCGCTGACATTGCCTGCCAGCCATGTTAGAGGGCGCTAACCTGAACAACCGTGGATCAGACATGAACAAGTTTATTACCGCCCTGTCACTTTGTGTCGCCCTGGCGACGATCGCACCGATGACCACCATGGCGCAGACGGTCACCGTTACCCCTCCCGCCGAAGACGCGGAGACGCCGAAGCTGGCAGATGATCTGCCGATGGGTGATGACGCCGACAAGGACCCCGAGATGGGTCAGCCCTATACCGCAGAAACCATCGGTGCCTGGGACATGCGCTGCATCAAGTCCGAAGCGGAGATTGACCCGTGCCAGATGTATCAGCTTCTGGATGATGGCGAGGGCAACCCGGTTGCCGAAGTGTCGCTGTTCCGCCTGCCCGCAGGCGGCAAGGCCGAGGCAGGCGCGACCATCGTGGTGCCGCTTGAGACAGCCCTGCCCGAGCAGCTCAACATCTCCGTGGACGGCGGCAAGGCGCGACGTTACCCCTATGCCTTCTGCAACCGTGTGGGCTGTTACGTTCGGATGGGCCTGACGGCAGCGGATATCGCCGCATTCAAGAAGGGCAAACAGGCGCAAGTCACCATCGTGCCCGCGCTGGCACCGGACCAGACGGTCGTGGTGACCCTGTCGCTTGAGGGCTTCACAGCGGGCTACGACAAGGCGTCTGTGATCGAACAGTAAGCCGCGCTTCATATGTCACGCAAAGGGCTGTCCCGGGTGTTCGGGGCGGCCCTTTGTATTGTGAGGCGGTGCGCGATTTCCTCCCGTTCAGTCCATTCCTGGCCCGGCGCTTCGAGGGGCACGTTTTTCAGGGAGCGCGCGGGAGCGGGACGGCAACGATATCTCCTGACATCAATCCTTGCCCCGCCCCCTCACACCTTCCGCAGCGCAATCACCGCGTTCATCCCCCCGAACGCAAAGGCATTGCTCAAGGCTACCGACACCTTCGCCTCCCGCGCCTCGTTGGGCACGACGTCGAGCGCACATTCAGGGTCCGGTTCCTCGTAACCGATGGTCGGCGCGATGACCCCTTCCCGAAGTGCCATGATGCAGGCGAGCAGTTCCACCGCCCCGGTGCCGCCGATGAGATGGCCGTGCATGGATTTGGTGGAGGAGATCATCAGCCGGTCGGCGTGGGGCCCGAACACATCCGCCACAGCCGCGCATTCTGTCTTGTCGTTGGCCGCCGTTCCGGTCCCGTGAGCGTTGATGTAGCCCACTTCACTGCGGTTGATCCGCGCATCCTCCAGCGCCCCCGCCATGGCCCGCGCGGCCCCGGCCTTGGAGGGCATCACGATATCACTGGCATCCGACGTCATCGCAAAACCCACGACTTCGCAGAGGATGTCCGCGCCGCGCTTTTTTGCGTGCTCGTATTCCTCGAAGACGAAGATCCCCGCCCCCTCGCCCTGCACCATGCCGTTGCGGTTGGCGGAAAACGGTCGGCAGGCATCCCTCGACATGACCCGCAGCCCTTCCCAGGCCTTCACCCCCCCGAAGCACAGCATGGATTCCGACCCGCCCGTCACCATGGCGGGGGCCATGCCGGAGCGGACCATGGAGAAGGCTTGCGCCATTGCATGGTTGGATGATGCGCAGGCGGTGGAAACGGTGAAGGACGGCCCCTTGAGGTTCCATTCGATGCTGATGTGGGACGCGGCGGCGTTGTTCATCAACTTGGGCACCACGAAGGGATGGACACGGTTCTTGCCCTCTTCATAGACGGCCCGGTAATTGTCGTCCCAGGTGGAGACGCCCCCGCCCGCCGTACCGAGAACGACCCCGGACTTCGCCGACAGCGCGCCGTGAAAGCTGAGGCCGGATTGTTCGATCGCCTCCTTCGCGGCGGCCAGGGTAAACTGGGTGAAACGGTCGTAGAGCGACATCTGCTGGCGGTTGTAGCGCCCCTCTGCCTCGAAACCGCGCACCTGGCCACCGATCTGGATCGACAGGCGCTCCACGTCACGCAGATCCAGCGGGCCGATGCCGCAGACGCCTTCCTTCATGGCCGCCATCGTGTCGGCCACCGAATGGCCGAGGGCGTTGATGGTTCCCGCCCCCGTGATGACCACGCGCTTCATGGTGTCACCCCTGCTGCGCGGCCTTCAGCCGTTCGATCCCCGCCACGATGCTCGCCACAGTGGAGATATCGAAATCGGACTCGCTGGGGTTGTTGGCATTGAACGGCACCGAGATGTCGAAGGCCTCCTCGATGGCGAAGATGCTCTCGACAAGGCCCAGGCTGTCGATGCCGAGGCTTTCCAGCGTGCTGTCCATGGTCACGTCCTCAGGCTCCAGCACGGCCTGTTCGGCAATGATCGCGATGACCTGATCCTTGGTGTTCATCGGTATCCCCCTTGCTCCTTCAGCCCTGATCTAGTCAGCCTTGCCGGTTTTGAAAACCGCCTTTTTCAGCGCGGCCACATCGGCCATGAGGCGCGGCAGGCGGCGCATCGCCTTGTAGCTTTCGACCTGACGGTCCATCGGGGTGGCGGGATAGCCCAGCATGGTGCGGCCTGCGGGCACATTCGACATGAGCTTGGTGCCCCCGCCCGCAATCACGCCGTTGCCGACGGTGATATTGTCGCTGACACCGACCTGACCACCCAATACGACATGGTCTCCGATGACCGCCGAGCCTGCGATGCCGACCTGACCGCAGATCAGGCAGTGACGGCCGACGACCACGTTGTGGCCGAGGTGGACCTGATTGTCCAACTTGGTGCCGTCCGCGATGGTGGTGTCGCGGATGGTGCCCCCGTCGATTGTCGCACCCATGCCGATTTCCACGTCGTCCCCTATGCTCACTGATCCCAGGGTGTGGATACGCGTCCAGGGTTGCAGTTTTGCGTCACCCTGGTCGCCCAGGGTATGACGCGCGGCCTCCACTGCGCTGGGTTCGGCGGTCACGAAGGAAAAGCCGTCGCCGGCGATCCGGGCACCGGGTTGGGCCACAAAGCGCGCGCCGATGCTGACCTGTTCGCGCAGGAAGGCATCCTCGCCCAGCGTCACATCCGCGCCGACGTAGCAGTGCGGCCCGATGACGCTGCGCGCCCCGATCCGCGCACCCGGAGCGATAATGGCAAGGGGACCCACGCTCACGCCCTCGCCCAGGGTGGCGGTGGGGTCAATTACTGCGGTGGGATGAATCCCTGCGGCAAAGCCCTGGCCGGGGTCCAGTCTGCGGGTCAGCCCCGACATGGCAAAGCGGGGTCGGTCCGGCAGGATTGCAGCGGCCAGCCCCATTCCCTGCCAGTCTGCACCGGGCCAGAGCATGGCGACGCGCGCCTGCCCCTGCGCAAGCCCCTCGGCGTATTTCGGGCTCATTGCGAGGGCGAGGTCATCCGGCCCCGCCTCCGCAGGTTCTGCGGCCCGCGCGATCCGCAGGGTCAGGTCACCCACCGCCTCAGCCCCCAGGGCTGCGGCGATTTCTTCAACCGTGTGCGTCATGTCGGACCCCCGGGATTTCCGGGGAAAGGATTATCCCCGAACGCCGCCCAACGCCACCCCCGCCTTTGACAGTGCCTCCCAGATGCGGGCGTCACGGCCATAAACATCGGCCCGGTATTCCGTGTGGCCACGCGCATTGGTGACGGCGGTACGATAGATCAGGTGCACCGGCACGGGTTCGTCCAGATTGATGCGTTGCTCGCCTCCGCCGCGCAGGGCTGCCTTGAAGGTACCTTCGGGATCGTCGGACTGGCGCGCCAACAGCGTGTAGGCAAAGTCGAAGGGATCGGCCAGGCGCACACAGCCATGACTGAAAGCGCGCATGTCCTTGGCAAAAAGGCTCTTGGAGGGCGTGTCATGCAGGTAGATGTTGTATTTGTTGGGGAACATGAACTTCACCAGACCCAACGCGTTGCTCTGGCTGGGCGGCTGGCGCATCGAAAAGGGAAAGTTGCGCGCGTTGTAGGCGTTGAAGTTCACCGCCCCGCGCGACACGGTCCGCCCCCTGCTGTCAGTGACCTGGATGTGCCCGACGGCGTTGGGATTGCGCTGCAAGGCCGGCAGGTACTCCTTGGTCACAATGGAACGCGGTACGTACCAGCTCGGGTTCACCACCATGAATTCCATCACGTCGGAGAATTCAGGCGTGGGGCGGTCGGAGGTTGCCGCACCCACGACCGAGCGTGTCTCGAAGGTGATCTTGCCATCGTCGATGATCTTGGCGGTGAAATCGGGAATGTTCACGAGGATGTGGCGCTTGCCGCGCTCGGTATTGAACCAACGCTCCCGTTCCAGCGCCACCATGACCGATTGCAGGCGTTCCGCGACGCCGACGTTGATCTGGTCCATCGTGGCGGCCCCTGCCACCCCATCCGGGTTCAGCCCGTGATCGATCTGGAATTGCAGCACCGCATCGCTGAGGGCTGCATCGTAGTCGATTGTGTTCGACCGACTGAGATATTCCATTGCAATCAGACGGTTGCGCAGGGCAACGACGGCGGGGCCGCGGTTGCCCGGCTCCAGCTTGGCGGCAGGCACGACAGGCCCCCAGCCACCGGCATCCATCAATGCCTCCATCGCGATCTTTTCCTTCAGCAGCCCGTTGTATTCCAGACTGTGGGGCGGCAAGGCGCGGAAGAACGCGGCAGGTTTGGCACCCACCAGCCCGGTCAGATAGGTCCCACGGTCGCGATAGTCCACGTCACGCACGATGCGGCTGTCGACGCGGCTGGGGATCAGGACCCCGGTCTGGATGTCGCGGGCATACGACAGGAAAACCCGGCTCATCTCCACCTCGACCAGACCGCGATCTCGGGGGCTGCGCGCATTGCGCAGCTGCTCCATCAGCCCCTCGGGGTTATAACGAGCGACCGGAAGGCCGTGGGACGCTGCCCCCTGGATGGCGCGCATCAGCTCGACGCGGCGGGCCTTGTCGGCCTCGCCCGCGCCGGTCCAGAGCGGGGTGTAGCTGTTGGCCTGATAAAAGGCGGCGATGTCCTTGTCGCTCGCAGCCGCTTCGGCCACGGCCTGCTTGAAGGCTGTGACCTGCGCCTCCACCGGGGCAACGAAGCCCGCACAACCGACAACAAATGCCAAGACAACCATGAAACCGCGCCGGGTGGTCGAGTCGCGTGCCATTCTTTCCCCCATGAATCAATAAATACCAATCTGCTCGCTCATTTTTCTGGAATGGCGTGGATCAAGTCCATTCACAAAAGCCTTATCGCGCGAACAAGCTGTGAACTGATGCCCAAAAAGCACCGGATTTCCTGAGGTTTCACGGCCTCTGCGCGAATAGTGCGCAATAAATCGCCTAAATATGTGCGCAGATGGAACCCGAGGGATTCAGCACTTGGTTCGTTTTTTGGCCTATGCAATAACCGTGTTGCATCTGGGGATGAGATGAAGTGCCCGTGTAACATCACGGACACATAGGCAGACGACGGGACGGTAGAACTTATGACAGACAGTAGCTCTTCGGGCATGACCCGGCGCGCCCTCTTGGGTGCCTTTGCAGCAACGACAGTCGCAGCAGCTCCGACATTCGCGAATGCCGCAGGTTTCCTGCGCGGGGCGGGCGACGTAAGGCGCATCCGTATGTACTCGGGTCGCACCGGTGAACGGATCGACATGATCTACTGGATCGAAGGTCAGTACATCAAGGACGCGGTCAAGGAAGTGAACTACTTCATGCGTGACTGGCGCACCGACGGGATCAAGACGATCGACCTGCGCACGGTGGACATCATGGCCGCTTCGCACAACCTGCTCGAAATCAACGAGCCATACATGCTCCTGTCCGGCTACCGCAGCCCGCAGACCAATGACATGCTGCGCTCACGGTCGCGTGGGGTTGCCAAGAACTCCCTGCACATGGTCGGACAGGCCGCCGACCTTCGACTTTCTTCGCGGTCGGTGAACCAGATGGCAAAGGCGGCTGCGGCCTGCCGGGCCGGCGGTGTCGGTCGATATTCCGGATCCAACTTCGTCCACATGGATTGCGGCGTGGTGCGCACCTGGGGCGGCTGAGACGGGCAACAATCAGTTTTGGAATGAGGCGCCTTGAGGGGCGCTTTTTTCTTGTCTGACAGTTAGTTGCCCGGCGATGCTGATACGCTTTCAGTCAAACTCTGACGCGTCTGGTGCCGAAGGGGTCTGTCTGGGGCGTGGTCGGGTCAGCAAGGCCCGGCGCGTGTGGACTGCGATAGCATGGTTCTTCAATGCCGTGCGTCCGACGATCAGCGGGAAGGTCATCTTGCTGCGGTCGGCGAGTGACAGGTCAATCGTCCAGACCCGGCTCGCCAGCCGCATTCTGGTCCGCACGATGATGCGATGCTCGGTAACGCCGCCGGTATTCATGATATTGCGGCTTGTGTAAACGGGACATTCGATAGGGTCGGACCCCGTCACCCTGAACCGCACCCAATCCGCACCGTCCCTCTCAAATCGCTCGATATCGCTCGCATTGATCGCCGATGTCCGCGCCCCGGTGTCGATCTTAGCCTTGAGATCCGTGAGGCCCAGTCCTGGCAGGTCGATGTATTCCATCCAGCCGATGACCAGCAATGGTCGGTGCGATTTATCTGACATGTTGCAGGCTTTCTCTCAATTCGGCTTGGCACGGTTCAGGCGTGGCGTCGGGAAAAAGCCTTCGCTCCTGCTCCGATATTACCGGAACGGCTGGAGGGGAACCTGTTTTCTATGCCTTGGCGGTGCCGGGATGCACTCAGCCCTTGCCCTTCGTGCGCGTCCGGTCGGGCTTCGCGTTCTTCTCCAGAAACTCGATGATCTTGCCCGCCACGTCCAGCCCGGTTGCCTTTTCGACGCCTTCCAGCCCCGGAGAGGAGTTCACTTCCATCACCACAGCACCATGATTTGCGCGCAGCATGTCCACGCCGCAGACGCTCAGGCCCATGGACTTGGCGGCCCGCACGGCGGTCGAGCGTTCCTCGGCGGAGATCTTGATCAGCTTGGCGGACCCGCCCCGGTGCAGGTTGGAGCGGAATTCCCCCTCTGCGCCGGTGCGTTTCATCGCCGCGATGACCTTGCCGCCTACGACAATTGCGCGGATGTCCGTGCCGCCAGCTTCCTTGATGTACTCCTGCGCCAGGATGTTCACATTGGCCCCCCGGAACGCCTCGATCACCGACTTGGCGGAGCGTTCCGTATCGGCCAGCACCACGCCGATGCCCTGCGTGCCTTCCAGCAACTTGATCACGACAGGCGCGCCGCCCGCGAGTTTGACGACCTCGCCTGCCTGTTTCGCGTCATGGGCAAAGGCGGTGACCGGAAGGCCGATCCCATCCCGGGCCAGAAGTTGCATCGAACGGAGCTTGTCACGGGATCGTCCGATGGCCACGCTTTCATTCAGCGGGTAGACCCCCATCATCTCGAACTGGCGCAGCACGGCGAGGCCATAGAAAGTGACCGAGGCCCCGATGCGCGGAATGACGGCGTCATAACCCGTCAGGGATTCGCCGTTGAGGTAGATTTCCGGACGACGCGACGCGATGTTCATGTAGCATTGCAGGGTATTTATCACGTCGATGGTATGGCCGCGCTTTTCGGCGGCCTCGATCAGGCGCTGGTGTGAGTAGAGCTTCGCGTTGCGGCACATCAGGGCGATCTTCATGGTCGTGTCCTTTCAAGGAACCCCGGTGCGCGTGTCGGCAACCCGGTAAAGCTGGTCTGCTGCCGCGCCCCAATCTGCCGGTTGGCCGAGCCCGGCGGCATGCCGAACGCCCGGCAATCGGGGAGGTATCGCTAAACAACCGATGGAACAATGCGGAGCGGGATCAGGTCGGCACTTTCGTCGCAAGTCATTCGCCGCCATCCGGCACTTCTCATGGCAGAACCCGCAATGGCGCGCGTGGTTCCGCCTGCCTGTGCGGTGCTTTCACGATCGGGTGCAAACTGATGATTATACGGTTGGATTTCCCGTCATCTTGGGGTCACATAGCTTAATGATTTCTTAAACGGAGCGGGCCGATGCTGCCGAAAACAGAAAACCCGCCCCTTCTGGGATATGCCGACAAACTGTCGGCGCGACCCGGAGATTCCATTTCCTTCAAGGTCTCGTCAGCCTCTGCCACACCCTTCGACGCACGCCTTGTCCGGTCCATAAGCGCCGACCCGAATCCCGCCGGACTGGGGATCGTGGAGGAAGACGCCTCGGCCCACTTCGCACCACGCTCTGTGCCATCGGTGGCGCGTCCCTTCTTTGCCGGCTCTTACGGCATCGCTGCTTCGGTGGTGTCCGTGCCAGCAAACGCAGCGATCACGCTTTCGGCAACCATCTGCCCCACCCTGCGGTCCGAGACCTGTCAAACCATCCTGAGCATCGGCGCGTTGACCCTGCATCTCGACCCGGGCGGCGCGCTTTCCGTGGCATGTGGCGACGGCACGGTATCGACGAACACACCGCTCAAGCTGCGCCGGTGGTACCGCGTCAAGGCCCGGATCGAGGCGGGGTCGGTCACGATAACCCAAACGGAGCTGGCGCGTTTGAAAACTCCACCCGTTCAGGCGACCGGCAGGATCACCCTGCCCCCGGTTATCACAGACAGGCCCGTGATCGCCGCGCGTCTCGATGACGGCAGGGCCACCGATCACTTCAACGGAAAGATCGAGGCGCCGGCAGTTCATCTTGGCGACGATACCCTTTGCGCGTGGGATTTCGGCAAGGGCATTTCCACCGCCACCGCCTATGCAATTGCTGGTCCCGATCTTGCACTCATCAACTTCCCCACCCGCGCCGCCACCGGGGCAGCCTGGGACGGGTCCGAGATGAACTGGACACACAAGCCGGACCACTACGCGGCGATCCACTTTCATCAGGATGACATCTTCGATTTCGGGTGGGACACCGATTTCACCTTCACGGTGCCTGACGGCATGCCCTCCGGTGCCTATGTCATGCGTATCGACTGCGAGGGGCATGAAGACGCGATCCCCTTCTTCGTCTGCCCGCCGCGTGGCAAGCGCAACGCCGACCTCTGCGTCCTGATCTCGACCTTCACCTACGCGATCTACGGCAATCACGCCCGGCCCGAATACGATCCCTCCTGGAAGACGAAGTTCGAGGCTTGGGACGCGTACCCCTACAACGCCGCCGAATATCCGCAATACGGTCTGTCCACCTACAACACCCACCCCGACGGGTCCGGCATCGCCCATGCCTCGCACCGCCGCCCCCTGTTCAACCTGCGCCCCGGCTACGTGACCTTTGGCCAGACCACCTGTTCGGGCCTGAGGCATTTTCAGGCGGACAGCCATTTGCTGAGCTGGCTGCACGCCAAGGGCATCGCCTATGATGTCGTCACGGACCGGGAACTGCACGACGATGGCGTCGCAGCGCTCGACGGCTACAAAGCCGTAACGACAGGCAGCCACCCCGAGTACCACACGGCGGAAACGCTGAACGCCCTGCGCGATTACCGCGATGACGGCGGCAAACTGATGTACCTGGGCGGCAACGGGTTTTACTGGCGCATCGCCATCCATCCCGAGAACGACAGCCTGCTGGAAATCCGCCGCGCCGAGGACGGTATCCGCGCATGGGCTGCGGAGCCGGGCGAATATTACAACGCCTTCGATGGCACCTATGGCGGCCTCTGGCGCCGGAACGGTCGCGCGCCGCAGGACCTTGTCGGCATTGGCTTTGCGGCGCAGGGAGAGTTCTTTGGCGACCCCTACCGGCGCGTCTGTACCGATGCGGATTATGACTGGGTATTCGAGGGTGTCGAAGACGAGATCATCGGGGATTTCGGCTTTTCGGGGCATGGTGCTGCGGGGTTCGAGCTGGATCATATGGATCATCGGCTCGGGACACCCGAGAACACGGTGCTGCTGGCCCGTTCCGTCACCCGAGACAGTGGTTTCGTGCTGGTGCCCGAGGAACAGCTGACCCATCTGACCAACCTTACCGGCGGCTCCACCAAGGATGCGCTTCACGCCGATATGATCCTTGCCGAGTATCCTGGCGGCGGGCGGGTGTTTGCAACCGGGTCGATCACCTTCTGCGGCAGCCTGCCGTGGAATGGGTTCGACAACAACGTCTCGACGCTTTTGCACAACGTGTTCACCCGATTCCTCGAAAGTTGAGATCACGCGACGGGGCCGCCGCCTGGTCTCGGGATGTGCCCGGGCGTTGCGCGTGGACTTTTGGGCGGCCTCATGGCGGCAGATCCGGCGCATAGGCGAAATTGCCGCGTAAGCACCGAGCCCTCTGAAGTGCTCCAGATTAAATCATTGGAACGATGATGAAAATGGCGCACCCGAGAGGATTCGAACCTCTGGCCTCTGCCTTCGGAGGGCAGCGCTCTATCCAGCTGAGCTACGGGTGCCTGACCATTTCAACTGCTTGCGCAGCGTTTACACGAACTTCTGCCTTTCTTCACCCAAAACATCGCCGTCCGCAAGACGCTGTTTCAAAACGGGCTTCCCGACCACTCATTCTGCCTTTGGACTTACACATGCCTTCGAAGGGCAGTGCTTTATCCAGCTGCGCCAATGGTCCTTGCGCATCCCTATACATAAGGCATCCGACGGCTGCAATGGACGGGTATGGAATACCCCACTTACCGCGATCCGGGCAAATGTTAACACTACACGTATTGAGTGTACCCAGTTTTCCCTTTCTTCCCCAATCCATTTTTATCCAAGGAGTCTGCCCGTGACCGCAATGAATCATGGCCTCAGCCGCCTCGACCAGTTGTTCAAGGTTTGCCTGAAAGACGAAGGGCCCAACGGCCCGCCCCTGCCCCGGTCCTTTGGTCGCCTGCTGCCGCCGAACCCGGTGGAGATCAAGAATATCACCCATAACGCGTTGATCGCGACCTACGACGCGCTGGCCGAGACGATGCGCGTGACCGAGAATACCCCCGGCACTGCCGACGCCGGGATGACCTTTCTGGGTCAGTTCGTGGATCACGACATCACGTTGGACGCGACCTCGGCGCTGGGGACCAAGATTGACCCTGCGACCATTCCCAACGTCCGTACCCCCGCGCTCGACCTCGATTGCTTCTATGGCGCAGGGCCGGAAGCGACGCCGCATCTTTACGGCGCGGAGGATGCTTCTGAATACCTGCTCTTCGGGCGCGAGGAAAATCCGCTGGATCTGGCACGCACCTGTGTCGGGACGGCGCTGATCGGCGATCCGCGCAACGACGAGAACGTCATCGTGGCGCAGCTTCAGGGCGCCTTCATCTGTCTGCACAACATCCTGATGGACCGCGTCGCCTCGGGCGAGATGGGCGATACCGTCCAGAATTGCGCCCAGATGGGTGTCGATCCGCAAGCCTGGAAGCTCTACGTGCCGGACCGGCTGCGCAATTTCGAGGAAGTGCGCCGCTTCATCCGCCTGCATTACCAGTGGTGTGTGTGGAATGAACTCCTGCCCGCCTTCGTCGATCAGGCCTGTCTGGATGCGGCGCGCGGGCGCGATCCCTTCGGCTCGCATGCGCCGATCATGCCGGTGGAATTCAGCGGGGCCGGCTACCGCTTTGGTCATGCGACCACGCAGGCCAAGTATCGACTCAAGAAAGATGCGGATGAGCTGGGCCTCTTTGCCACCACGGGCTTCGGCAAGCGGCCGACGGAGGGGAACCTCGACTTTGACCAGTTCTTCGAAATCGACGGATCGGCGTCACAGAAAGCCCGGCCCGTGGGGACCGCACTCGGCGGCCCGCTCTTCGAGATGCCCTTCGTCAAGACGCCGCTGCATCTGTCCGACATCAACCACGACCTGACGCTGGCGCAATCCAAGAAGCTGGCGCTGCGCAACATGCTGCGGGACCGCTATACCTATCAGCTGGCATCGGGCCAGACGATGGCGAACCACCTGGGCGAAAAGCATATGAAGCTGCCGAGTGAGTTGAGCAGCAAGGGAATCACCAAGACGCCGCTGTGGTTCTACTGCCTCCAGGAGGCCCAGAAGTCCGGCAAGCTGACCGGCGTGGGGGGCACAGTGGTGGCATCGGTCTTTGCCCGCCTGCTGCGCTTCGACAAATCGAGCTTCGAGCATGCCCACGGGTTCCAGCCCTGGGATGGCTTCAAGGGACAAAAGACGGTGTTTGCCGGAATGTTGAAGTTCGTGCAGGAGCACCGCGACGGCATCAGCAAGGCCAATAAACTGCGCTGCGGCTGAAGATCATTGGGC
>JBBSJO010000093.1:0-15924 GCA_038257185.1 Rhodobacterales bacterium
CGAGCGCCGCATCGCGTTCGACCATCTTCGGATGTTGCGATAGAAGCCGCTCGGCCTGCTCATAGGCGCCGACCTGAAAAACCTCGCGCGCCAGGCTGGACAGGTCGCTGGCCCGCGACAGGGACGGATACTGCCCCAGCACCGTCACGACGAAGGCCATGATCTGACCGATCGCCGCCTCGGAGAGTGCTACGGGAACTATGCCATCCGCCGCGAAATGCGGCTCTGACAAAGGGTCTTCCGACTTGAAATCGCCGAAGAAGCTCACGTACCGACATTGCGCCGCGTTCGCCAGCGGCCAGAAATCACCCCAGCGCAACTGCGCAGTCTGCAATGTCCCGATCTCGACCACATAGGCGTCGGGGCTGGCGAACAGCATATTGGTAAAGCCGGCCCCATGGCAGGAGACCATCATCTCCGCATTGGCCATCAGCGCGATCTGCTCCAGCGGGCTCAGGTTCTCGAACACCACATAGTCGAACCCGAACAGTCGCAGGTGATCGAACAGCAGGTCTTCTCCCTCCATATGCCGCTCGCGGCTCTGCCGGGTATCCCGCCCGACAAAAAAGCGCCGGGGCAAATGGCTGAAGTCCTTGCCCTCGATCATCGCGAGCGCCCGCGCCCGCAGGGACAGAAGGGTCGTGTTGACCGTGTTCATCCCCAGCTGCGCCTGTGCGACCGGGGTCGCCTGCCGCCCTGCCCAGATCCGGTCGGAGGGCGCGAGGTGCGCCAGGGGATCATCCTGCATCGGCTGCTGGAAATGAGCGCCAACCATGTCGAAGGCCGTCAGCACACGATCATAATCCTTAGGGGCGCGCTCGAAAAATACCCGGCCCGCGTATTCCGGAAACAGCGCTTCGACAAAGCCGCTGGCAAAGGGGCGCTGCTTGTCCTCGCTGTTGGGGAAGTGAAAGAAGATCTGTCCCTGAAAATCCAGCCCGTCGAGCACAGTCAGTTGTGACAGGGATTCCGTGATGAAGTGATAGTAGTTGAAGGTGTTCCGGCATTCGATGGCAAAGGCCATATCAGGCTCTAACCTAGAGAAATACTGCGGGATCTTACGCTCCAGGTTTGTGGTCTGGCAGTCCTCGAAATAGTCCTTGAGCGCCTCCTCGACCCCTGCTTCGGCATTCTCCCACCGATAGCGGTTAAGCACTCTTGTCCCCGCCGCGCCGCTCAGCAACAGGCGATCCTGCGCAGTGACAAAGGACTTGCGGAAACTGGCGTTGTCCAGAACCACCGGAACGGAGTTGTATTCCACCGCGCTTTCGAACTGCCTGTGCTTCTTGGCAAGCATGATCTGCTGGGTGATCTTGGCGTTGATCTCGTCATGCGCGCTGGCGGGAAAACCTTCGATCACAGCGCGCGGCATCGGCCGCCACGTGAACTGGGGTTCCTGCAACACCCGCAGCCCTGCATCGCGCCACGGATTGAGGAACAACTGGTCCGGAGGAACCGACAGGTCGATCTGGTTGCGCAAGGTATCAGGTGTCCCGTTTCACCGCTTCACCGCACTTTACCATGCTCCGGGCACCGGTCCACCGGGAAGGCGCGGCGCTGCCCCTTTCCCTGACCCTCATGGTTTTGTAGAGACAGGGATGCAGGGGGACAGCCGGGTGAGCGACGACAAGATTACGCCGATGATGGCGCAATACCTCGACCTGAAGGCGCAGTATGCCGACGCATTGCTGTTCTACAGGATGGGCGATTTCTACGAGATGTTCTTCGATGACGCCGTCGCCGCGGCGGAGGCGCTGGACATCGCGCTGACCAAGCGCGGCAAGCACGACGGTGCCGACATTCCGATGTGCGGTGTGCCGGTTCACGCCGCCGAGGGCTACTTGCTGACGCTGATCCGCAAGGGATTCCGCGTTGCCGTCTGCGAGCAGATGGAAAGCCCGGCGGAGGCAAAGAGGCGCGGCAACAAAACCGTCGTCAAGCGCGACGTGGTGCGGCTGGTCACCCCCGGCACCCTGACGGAAGAGGCGCTGCTGGAGGCGCGGCGGCACAACTATCTCGCCGCCTTTGCCGAAGTGCGCGATGCCTGTGCTTTGGCCTGGGTGGACATCTCCACAGGCGCGCTCCACGTCATGCCGCTGACGCCCGTGCGGCTGGGCCCGGAACTGGCGCGACTCGCACCGTCCGAGCTGATCGTGTCGGAAGCGAAAGAGCGCGAACTTCACGGTTTAATCTCTGAATTTGGCCTCGCCCTGACCGGCATGGCGCGATCGGCCTTCGACAGCACAGGGGCCGAGAAGCGCATCTGCGACCTCTACGGCATCGCCACGCTGGAAGCCTTCGGGACCTTCACCCGCGCCGAGGTGTCGGCGATGGGCGCGCTCATCGACTACCTGGAAATCACGCAAAAGGGCAAATTGCCCCTCCTCCGCCCCCCGCAACGCGAGGCGGAGGCGCGCACGGTGCAGATCGACGCGGCTACGCGGCGCAACCTCGAACTGACGCATGCGCTGGGGGGCGGGCGCAGCGGTTCGCTGCTGGCCCTCATGGACCGGACAGCGACCGCAGGTGGCGCGCGCCTGCTGGAGCGGCGAATTTCCAGCCCCTCACGCGTGCTGGAGACGATCCGCGCAAGGCTGGAGGCGATCACCTTCTTCCACGAAGACGCGCGCATGTCGCAGACCCTGCGCGATCATCTGCGCAAGGTGCCCGACCTCGACCGCGCGCTTTCGCGGCTGTCGCTGGACCGTGCTGGCCCGCGCGACCTTGCGGCCATTCGCAATGGCTTGGCAGAGGCCGATATCTTGAACCGACGGCTGAACACCCTCGACCTGCCCGACCTGCTGACCGACTCTGTTGCCGGGCTTTCGGGCCATGGCGCACTGATTGCCCTGCTGGACGAGGCTCTCGTCGCAGAGCCGCCGCTGCTCGCCCGCGACGGCGGTTTTATCGCGCCGGGTTACGACAGTGACCTCGACGAGGCCCGAACCCTGCGCGACGAAGGGCGCAGCGTGATCGCCGGGATGCAGCAGCAATTTGTCTCTGATACGGGCATTCTGTCTCTGAAGATCAAGCACAACAACGTGCTGGGCTACTTCATCGAAACAACCGCCACCCACGCCGAAAAGATGCTCTCCCCCCCGCTCTCGGAGAGCTTCATCCACCGCCAGACCACCGCGAACCAGGTCCGCTTCACCACCGTCGCCCTGTCCGAGATGGAGACGAAGATTCTCAACGCCGGCAATCACGCGCTGGAGATCGAAAAGCGGCTCTACGAAAGCCTGCGCTCGGCCATCCTCGACCGCGCGGCAGAGATCGGCGTGACTTCTGCCGGACTGGCGGAGATTGACCTTGCCAGTTCCCTCGCCGAACTCGCCCGGACCGAAGATTGGGTCCGCCCCGTGGTGGACGACAGCCGCGCCTTCGAGATCATCGGGGGCCGCCACCCTGTAGTCGAACGTGCCTTGGTCCAGCAGGGCGGCACGCCTTTCATAGCCAACGATTGCGACCTCAGCGCCGAAGGCAAGGCCGCAAACATCTGGTTGCTGACCGGCCCGAACATGGCAGGCAAATCGACATTCCTGCGCCAGAATGCCCTCATCGCGCTCATGGCGCAGATCGGCAGCTTCGTACCTGCAACCTCCGCCCACATCGGTATCGTCAGCCAACTTTTCAGCCGCGTCGGCGCGTCGGATGACCTCGCGCGGGGCCGCTCCACCTTCATGGTCGAAATGGTGGAAACAGCCGCGATACTCAACCAGGCCGACGACCGCGCGCTGGTGATCCTCGACGAGATCGGGCGTGGCACTGCCACCTATGACGGCCTGTCCATCGCCTGGGCAACACTCGAACACCTGCACGACGTGAACCGCGCCCGTGCGCTCTTTGCCACGCATTATCACGAGATGACGGCGCTGTCGGGAAAGCTCGACGGCGTCGACAATGCAACTGTTGCGGTCAAGGAATGGGAGGGCGAGGTCGTCTTCCTGCACGAGGTCCGCAAGGGCGCGGCGGACCGGTCCTACGGCGTACAG
This sequence comes from Rhodobacterales bacterium, assembly GCA_038257185.1. Taxonomy (GTDB): domain Bacteria; phylum Pseudomonadota; class Alphaproteobacteria; order Rhodobacterales; family Rhodobacteraceae; genus Sulfitobacter. The sequence continues at coordinate 3,993 of JBBSJO010000093.1, forward strand.
GTCGCACAACTCGCAGGCCTGCCCGACAGCGTGATTGCCCGCGCGCGCGTGGTCCTGGATGCGCTGGAAAAGGGCGAACGCGAAGGCGGTGCGAAACAGAAGACGCTGATCGACGACCTTCCGCTCTTCTCCGTCACGCCGACACCGCCACCCCGACTCAAAGCACCATCCGCAGTGGAAGAACGCCTGAAATCCATCATCCCCGATGAACTCACCGCCCGTCAGGCACTGGACCTCATCTACGAACTGAAAGAGGCCGCCAAAGAATGACGGCCCCCTGCTTCATCTTGCCAGATAAACCTCCCGCCGGAGGCACCCGCACCCTCGGCGCGCGCTTCAGCTCGCGGGCATGGACGACACGCCAACCTGCGCCGGGCGCAGCAGGCGGTCGTGCAGCATGAATCCTTCCGCGGCGACCTGAATGATCTCACCGGCCTTTGTGCCGGGCACCGGTGCCTCGAACATCGCCTGATGATGCTGCGGATCGAACTTGTCGCCGACCTGCGGGGCGATCACTTCCATCCCGTGCTTTCTGAACACGTTCAGCAGCTCCCGCATGGTAAGCTCAACACCCTCCAGCAGCGGGGCCGAAACGCTACGCTGCTCCTCGGTCGCCACTTCGAGTGCGCGCTTCATGTTGTCGTAGACCGGCAGCATGTCACGGGCGAGCTTCGAGCCGCCGTAATTCTCCGCCTCGCGCCGGTCCTTGTCGGACCGCTTGCGCGCATTCTCCGCGTCGGCCAGCGCCCGCATGAAACGGTCCTTGTATTGGTCGCGTTCCACGCGCAGCTGCTCCAGATCCAGCGCGTCGTTGTCGATTTCAGCCATCTCTTCGGCATATTCATCCGCCTCGGCGTCATCTATGTCGTCGAGAAATTCATTGTCCCTGGGCTCAGCCATTATCCACCTCTAGCTCCGGTCGGACACAAGCTTCCCGACCAGTTGTGCCGTGTAATTCACGATCGGCACGATACGTCCATAGTTCAGGCGCGTGGGTCCGATCACACCGACCGCACCGATCACCTTTCGATCCGCGTTCATATATGGGGAAACCACCAGAGAGGAACCCGAAAGTGAGAAAAGTTTGTTCTCCGAACCGATAAAAATGCGCACACCCTCCCCGCCTTCGGCGAGTTCAAGGAATTCCGCGATATCGCGCTTGCGTTCAAGGTCATCAAAAAGCGTGCGGATACGCTCGAGGTCCTCGGACTCGCCATCACCTCCAAGCAGATTCGACCGCCCCCGCACGATCAACCGCTCGGTGGTCTCCCCTTCGCCCTGCCAAAGCGCCAGCCCGCTCTCGACCAATTGCTGCGCCAGTATGTCGATCTCCTGCCGCCGTCCCGCGATTTCCTTGGCGATCGTGCGTTGCAACTCACCGATGGTCTTGCCTTCAACCAAGGCGTTGAGAAAATTCGCCGCCTCCCGCATCGAGCTTGGCGTCTGGCCCGGCGGCGGGGTGAAAAGTCGGTTCTCCACGTGACCGTCCGAGAATACCAGCACCACCAAAGCGCGGTCCTGCGCCAGCGAGACGAACTCGATATGCTTGATCGGCGCCTCGTGTTTGGGCGTCAAAACCAGGGACGCGCCATGCGTGACGCCGGAAAGCGCGGAGCCGACCCTGTCGAGCAGCCCGCCCACATCCACGGCACTGTCGCCCATCGTCGCGTCGATCTTGCCGCGATCCTCTTCCGACGGCTCTCCCAGTTCGATCATTCCGTCGACGAACATGCGCAGGCCCAACTGTGTCGGCACCCTCCCCGCACTTGCATGGGGCGACCCCAGAACGCCGAGGTATTCCAGATCCTGCATGACGTTGCGGATCGTCGCGGCACTGACGCGCTCGCTGAAGTCCCTCGTCAGCGTGCGCGACCCCACCGGATCGCCGCTGGCCAGATAGCCTTCGACCACCCGGCGAAACACCTCGCGGGAGCGGTCGTTCATTTCCTGCAACAAGTTGGCGGTCTCTGGCATCACTATCCCTTCTCGGGTGCCAGTAGAGGTGCCGGCGCCGCAAACGTCAATCGGGGTTGCACAACCGCGCTCTGCGACGATATGCCGAGAGGCACATCACAAAGGAAAAGTCATGCGCCCCTCCGGCCGGAAACTCGATGAAATGCGTCCCGTCTCTGTTGAAATCGGATTCACCCGTCATGCCGAAGGATCGGCCCTGATCAAGGTCGGCGATACGCATGTGCTCTGCACCGCCACCATCGAGGACCGCGTGCCGCCCTTCATTAAGGGTTCCGGGCTGGGCTGGGTCACGGCGGAATACGGCATGCTGCCCCGCGCCACCAACACCCGGATGCGCCGAGAGGCGACGACAGGCAAGCAGGGCGGTCGCACCGTGGAGATCCAGCGCTTGATCGGGCGGTCCCTGCGTGCGGGCGTTGACCGCGTTGCCTTGGGCGAACGCCAGATCACCGTCGATTGCGACGTGTTGCAGGCCGACGGGGGCACCCGCTGCGCCTCCATCACCGGGGGCTGGATCGCGCTGCGTCTGGCGGTGAACAAATTGATGAAGGCGGGGGACGTGATCTCTGACCCGCTGGTCGATCCCGTCGCCGCCGTGAGTTGCGGCATCTACGCGGGCCAGCCGGTGCTGGACCTCGACTATCCCGAGGATTCTGAAGCCGGCGTCGATGGCAACTTCATCATGACCGGTTCGAAGAAGCTGATCGAGGTGCAGATGAGTGCCGAAGGCTCGACTTACTCCCGTGACCAGATGAACCAGTTGCTCGACCTCGCCGAAAAAGGCGTGGCGGAGCTGGTCGAGGTGCAAAGGTCCGTCACCGCATGACCCGCAAGTTCACCGGAGACCACGTCCTGATCGCCACCCACAACGCCGGAAAGCTGGAGGAGATGGCCCAGCTTTTCGCCCCACGCGGCATCACCGTCGTCGGTGCGGCAAAGATGGGCCTGCCTGAACCGGAGGAGACCGAAGACACCTTCGTCGGCAACGCCCGGATCAAGGCGCACGCCGCGTCGCAGGCCACCGGCCTGCCCGCATTGGCGGATGATTCCGGCATTGAGGTAGAGGCGCTGGACGGCGCGCCCGGTGTTTACACCGCAGATTGGGCCGAAACGCCGCAGGGGCGCGACTTCATGATGGCCATGACGAAAACCCACGACAAGCTTGAAGAACGCGGCGCGCCGCATCCCTGGCGCGCGCGGTTCTGCGCAACCCTGGTGCTGGCCTGGCCCGACGGTCACGACGAAGTCGTCGCGGGGACTGTCAGCGGGACCTTGCAATGGCCCATCCGCGGAAAGCTCGGTCACGGCTACGACCCGATGTTCCAGCCCGACGGCCATGCCATCACCTTCGCCGAGATGGGCGCGGAGCAGAAGAACAGCATCAGCCACCGCGCCGATGCCTTCGCCAAGCTGCTCGCGGCCTGCTTTGACTGACGACTGGCGCAACGGCGGCTTCGCCCTCTACCTGCACTGGCCCTTCTGCGAAGCCAAATGCCCCTATTGCGACTTCAATTCCCACGTCGCGCGAAGCATCGACCAGCGCGCCTGGCGCGACGCTTACTTGTCCGAACTCGCACGCGCCGCTTCTGAAACGCCAGGGCGCGTGCTGAATTCCGTCTTCTTCGGAGGCGGCACACCCAGCCTGATGGACCCTGAAACGGTCGCCGACATCATCACCGCAATCAGAAGCCACTGGCCGGTCGCCAACGACCTGGAAATCACGCTGGAAGCAAACCCCGGTTCCGTCGAGGCCGCCCGATTTGCCGCCTATCGTCAAGCCGGGGTCAGCCGCGTGTCCATGGGCATTCAGGCGCTCAACGACCGCGACCTGAAAAGGCTGGGGCGCATCCACACGACAGCCGAGGCACGCGCCGCCTTCGACATCGCGCGGAGCTGCTTTGACCGCGTGAGTTTCGACCTCATCTATGGCCGTCAGGACCAGACGCTGGCGGACTGGGATGCCGAATTGAAGCTGGCTCTGGGTTTCGCCATTGACCACATTTCGCTCTACCAACTCACCATCGAACAGGGCACCGCCTTTGGCGACCGCTACGCGCGGGGTGGATTGCGCGGCCTGCCGGACGATGACTTGGGCGCGGATCTCTACGCGTTGACGCAGGATGTTTGCGGCGCGATGGGGATGCCCGCCTACGAGGTTTCCAACCATGCCCGCGATGGCGCGCAATCGCGTCACAATCTGATCTACTGGCGCTACGGCGATTATCTTGGCATCGGTCCCGGCGCACATGGGCGACTGACGCTGGACGGGCAGAAGAAGGCAACCGAATGTTTCAGCAATCCGATTCGATGGCTGGACGCAGCGGCCAAGGGCAAGACGGAAAAGCCACGCAGCACCCTGACGCCGGAGGATCAGGCGGTAGAGTTTCTGCTGATGGGCCTGAGGCTGAAAGAAGGAATCGACCTGGCCCGATACGCCGCACTTGCCGGTACTCCGCTGGAACCCGCCAAGATCGATCACCTGTGCGAAATCGGCATGGCCAAACGAACGAACTCAAGATTAATCGTTTTAGATCAAGGGTTTATCGTCCTGAACTCGGTGATTGAGGCCCTGCTGCCGGGCTAGTTGCCGCCCAGCATACGGCAAAGCGTGTCCAGCTCATCCAGCGAGGAATATTGCACCGTCATTTGCCCGGATTCCTGCCCCGGCTTGTGAGACAGAGTTACCTTCATTCCCAAAGCAGCGCTCAGATCGCCCTCCAACGCCTTGGTATCGGCGTCCTTGTCCTCTCCGTTCGATGTCCTGGTCCTTGGGGTCGCCGTTTCTCCGCCCCCTTGAAGTTGTTTCTTCACGAGCGCCTCGGTTGCCCTCACCGACAGACCGCCCTTGATGACCTTCTTCGCCAGCTCCAGTGCATTCTCCGCCGGGATGAGCGCACGGGCATGGCCCGCCGTCAGCTCGCCGTTCCGCAACAGCTCGACCACCTCACCGGGCAGGTTCAACAGGCGCAACAGGTTGGCGATGTGACTGCGGCTCTTGCCAAGTGCGCCCGCCATCTCCTCCTGCGTATAGCCATGCTGATCCATCAGCTGACGATAGCCGGCCGCCTCCTCCACCGGGTTGAGATCCGCCCGCTGGATGTTCTCGATGATCGCAACTTCCAGCACTTCGCGATCAGTGAAGCTGCGCACGATGACGGGCAGTTCATGCAGCTGCGCCATCTGTGCGGCGCGCCACCGCCGCTCACCGGCGACAATTTCGAAGCTTCCGTTGTCCCTCGCCCGCACGATCAGGGGCTGGATGACGCCCTTTTCGCGGATCGATGCAGCCAGATCGTCAAGATCACCCTGTACAAATGTCTTGCGCGGCTGGTCGGGATTCGGCGTAATCCGCTCAATGGGAACCATGTGGTCCGCCGCCGATACGCCGCGTGCCGCCGTTGCCTCATGATCCGTGACATCCGCCATCAGCGCAGACAGGCCCCGACCCAAGCCGCGCCTGCGTTCCTGTTTGTCCGACATGCCGTCCCCCTCAGATGCTGTTGTTATGGATCAGTTCTTTCGCCAAATCCCGATACGCCTGCGCCCCCTTGGACAGACTGTCGTAGTTCAGAACAGGCATTGCAAAGCTCGGCGCCTCGCTCACCCGGACGTTCCGGGGGATCACGGTCTTGAACACCACATCCCCCAGATTGCTGCGCGCGTCGTTCTCAACCTGTTGTGACAGGTTGTTGCGCCTGTCGTACATCGTCAGCACCACACCTTCGATGCGCAAGTTCTTATTTCCGGTTTGTCGCACTTCACGGATCGTCATCATCAGTTGTGACAACCCCTCCAGCGCAAAGAACTCGCTTTGCAACGGCACGAGGATCGAATGCGCAGCGATCATCGCGTTGACCGTCAACAGGTTCAGCGAAGGCGGGCAGTCGATCAGAATGTAATCGTAGCGATAGTTGTCCATCTGCGTTTGCCGCAAAGCATCATGCAGCAGAAAGCTTCGTCTTTCGTTTGAGATCAGCTCCATATCGGCCGAGCTGAGGTCGACGGTCGCGGGCACGATGTCCAGCCCGGCGATCTTGGTCGGTTGGATCACCTCCACGAGATCGATATCCTCCAGCAGAAGTTCGTAGGTCGTGAATTCCCTGTCGTCAGCGGAAATTCCCAATCCGGTCGAGGCATTTCCCTGCGGATCGAGGTCCACAACCAGGACGCGCTTGCCACTTTCTACAAGCGCTGCGGCCAGATTGATGGAGGTTGTGGTCTTGCCGACGCCGCCTTTCTGGTTCGCCACGGCGATGATCTTGGGCCCAGCGGGACGGGAGAGGTCAGACACGGGCGATATCCTTGATCCTGAGAACGGCAGCGGCTGAATGTGTCGTACTTGTAATCGCCTCGCATGAATATGACCACAGGCTTTGCGCCGCTTCATGCTCTTTCCGCCAGCTTGCGCCCTTGGGAAAAAGCGCCACTCCGGTTGGCAAAAGATGCAAATCCGCAAAGGAGAGCAGCGTGGTAAGATCCGCCAACGCACGGGCAGAGAGCACATCCGCACGTTGGGGTTCGATCATTTCGATGCGTCCGGAAAGGACGGTTGCAACAAGATCAAGTTCGCGCACCGCGGTCCTCAGAAAGGTCGCCTTGCGCTGATCGCTTTCGATCAGCGTCATTCGGTAGCGCGCCCCCTGTTCTTGCGCGAGGATCGCAATCACGATTGCGGGAAAGCCGCCACCACTGCCAAGGTCCACCCAATGCCCTTCCCCGGGCGCAGAGCTGTACAATTGCGCAGAATCCAGGATGTGGCGGTCCCATAGGTCCGGGACTGAGGACTTGGAGATCAGATTGATCTTCGCCGTCCACTTTTCAACCAGGGTGGCAAAGGCCGAAAGCTTTTCGGATGTTTCACGTGAAACATTCATCGGAGGCAAGTCAGTCACGCCGACTTCTTCCCCGGTCCGCGCCGAAGCCGCGCAAGGATCAGCGTCATCGCCGCCGGGGTAATACCGTCAATCCGTGCGGCCTGCCCCAGAGTCGCCGGACGTGCAAAAGAGAGTTTGCTTTTCAGCTCATTCGATAACCCGCCAAGGTCCGAATAGTCGAAATCATCCGGAATCACATGCGCCTCGTCACGTCGAAGAGACTGGATATCCTTGTCCTGTCGGGCGATGTAATTCGAATAGAGCGCATCCCGCTCCGTTTGCCGCCGAACTTCGTCTGCGATGTCCATCAGCCTCGCGTCAAGTGGGATCAGGTCTTCGAATGCCACGTCGGGGTGTGAAAGGATTTGATATGCCGTGCGCCGGGTCCCATCCTGGCTCAAAGAGATCCCCGCTTCCATCGCCTCACCCGGCGTGAAAGTTCGGTCAATCAGAATTTCCATCGCCCGGTCCAATGCGCTGCGCTTGGCGGTAAACGTATCAATTCGCGCCTGCGACGCGCATCCAAGCGCCATCGCGATCGGCGTCAAACGCTGATCGGCGTTGTCGGCCCGAAGTGACAAGCGAAATTCGGCGCGCGAGGTGAACATGCGGTAAGGTTCCGTCACACCCCTTGTCGTCAGGTCGTCGATCATCACCCCGATGTAGCTGTCGGTACGACTGAATGCCATCGTCGTCCGCCCAAGCGCAGTCAGCGCCGCATTCAAACCCGCAACCAGCCCCTGCGCCGCAGCCTCTTCGTATCCCGTTGTTCCATTTATCTGCCCTGCGAGGTACAACCCCGGTACAGATCGCAGCCGAAGAGTATGATCGAGAGCACGAGGATCGACAAAATCATACTCAATCGCATATCCGGGCTGCAGAATTTCCGCCTCTTCGAGGCCTTTCATGGAGCGCACATATGCCAGTTGGACATCTTCCGGGAGCGATGTGGAGATCCCGTTCGGATAAATGGTGTGATCATCCAGGCCTTCCGGCTCGAGGAAGACCTGATGGCTATCCTTGTCGCCAAATCGAACGATCTTGTCCTCGATGGAGGGGCAGTAGCGCGGCCCCACTCCATCTATATGCCCGCCGTACATCGCGGATCGCGTCAGATTCTCGCGAATGATCTCATGTGTTCGGGCATTCGTATGCGTGATGCCACAGGAAATCTGCCGTGCCGTCGCGCGTTTGGAAAGGAAGGAAAACAGGACAGGCGCCTCATCACCCGGCTGGCTATCCAGGATATCCCAGTTGATCGTCCGGCCATCGAGCCGGGGCGGCGTGCCAGTCTTCAGCCGTCCCATTCGCAGATGGAAGCTGTCGATCCGTTCGGCCAGTTTGACAGACGCCTTGTCCCCCATGCGGCCACCGGAGCGCGAAACGTCTCCGATGTGAATCACGCCCCTGAGGAAGGTGCCGGTGGTAAGCACAACGGCGGCCGCCCTTAGCTCCGTACCGTCTGCCAGCATAACGCCAGAAACGACTTCGCTATCTAGAACGAAATCCGTGACCTCTCCCTCGACAATTTCCAAGTTTGGCTGCAGTTCGGTCTCAGCCAGCATCTCCGTGCGGTAGATCTTGCGATCAGCCTGGGCGCGAGGACCCTGCACTGCGGGGCCCTTGCGGCGATTCAACAAGCGAAACTGGATCCCTGCCTTGTCTGCGACCCGCCCCATGACACCATCCATGGCGTCAATCTCACGAACAAGATGTCCTTTACCGAGACCGCCGATGGCCGGGTTGCAGGACATGACGCCAATCCCATCGCGCGACATGGTGACAAGCGCCGTCGTTGCGCCAAGACGGGCAGATGCGTGTGCCGCTTCAGTTCCAGCATGGCCACCGCCGATGACGATGACGTCATAATGTTTCACGTGAAACACTCCTACTTGCCAAGGCAAAAGCTCGAGAAAATTTCATCCAGCAGGTGCTCCACATCAATCCGTCCTACCAAAGCCTCAAGGGCGCGGACAGCGAATCGAAGCTCCTCCGCAGCTATATCATATTGGTCAGGGCCCTGGTCCAGCGCTTTGCGCACGTCTTTCAGCCGGTCGGCGGCTCTTTGCATCGCATCCCGATGTCGCGCATGGGTCGCAAGACCCGCCATGGTCGAACGATCTTTCAACACGTCCGTAATCCGTTCAACCAAGCGCCCAATTCCCTGACCGGTCCTGCCAGATATCGCGTCAGAACCTTCTGGCAAAAGATCGGCTTTCGGCTGAATCACGATATCTTCTGCCAGTGGTGCCAGCATCAGTTCCACGCCCGGTTCTGCCATGAAAACCCGCAGATCGGCCTTCTGCGCCCGCTCCATCGCCCGCGCAACACCGATTGTCTCGATCCGGTCATCGCTCTCCCTCAGCCCTGCGGTATCCAGCAAAGTGACTGGCAGACCGCCCAGATCCATGCGGACTTCAATGACATCCCGCGTCGTTCCGGCCAATTCCGACGTGATCGCGGCATCCCGACCTGCCAGCGCGTTGAGAAGCGTAGACTTCCCGACGTTTGGCGCTCCGACAATGGCGACCTCGAACCCGACACGAATACGTTCTGCTACCTGCGACCCCGCAATCTCGCGTGACAGATCAAGCTCAACTCGGGTCAGCAACTCGCTCACTTCCGGAGTGACGTCAACCGGCACATCCTCGTCCGCAAAATCAATCGTGGCCTCCAGCAAGGCGGCGGCCCGGATCAGATCCGCGCGCCAGGCTTCAACCTGTTCGCCGAGCATGCCCGACAGCACCCGCCGGGCCTGCACACGTTGCGCTTCCGTCTCGGCTTCGATCAGATCAGCAAGCCCCTCCACCTGCGCCAGGTCGAGCCTGTCATTCTCCAATGCGCGTCGGGTAAATTCTCCAGGGTCCGCCAGTCGCGTTCCCGGTTGCCGTCCCAGAAGCGCGAGCACAGCACGGACCACGGCTATGCTGCCATGCAAATGCAACTCGACGACACTCTCTCCGGTAAAGCTATGTGGCGCGGGGAATACGATGACCAATGCGTCATCCAGCACTGCTTCGTTCTCGTCCCTGATCTTCCGCAGACCTGCGGAGCGCGACGGGGGCAGCGATCCCGCCATACGCGTGGCAATCTCAAGCGCCGACGGACCGGACAAACGCACCACGGCAACGCCTGCCCGCCCCGGCGCACTGGCTTGGGCAAAAATCGTATCCATTGGCCTTAACTTATTGTTTTAGAATAATAAATCAGGTGTTCATTGAATCGAAGAAGTCCGCGTTTGTCTTTGTCTGCTTCAGCTTCCCGATCAGGAACTCGATGGCGTCGGTGGTGCCCATCGGATTCAGGATACGGCGCAGAACGAACGTCTTTTGCAGATCGACCTTGTCCACCAGCAGATCTTCTTTCCGGGTACCGGACTTGAGGATATCCATCGCCGGGAAGACGCGTTTGTCCGCGATCTTGCGATCGAGGACGATCTCGGAGTTGCCGGTTCCCTTGAATTCTTCGAAAATCACTTCGTCCATCCGGCTACCGGTATCGATCAGCGCCGTCGCGATGATCGTGAGCGAACCGCCCTCTTCGATATTGCGCGCAGCACCAAAGAAGCGCTTGGGGCGCTGCAGGGCGTTTGCGTCAACACCACCCGTCAAAACCTTGCCGGACGACGGCACGACGGTGTTGAAGGCACGACCCAGACGCGTGATGGAATCGAGCAGGATCACCACATCGCGCTTGTGTTCGACCAGCCGCTTCGCCTTTTCGATGACCATATCCGAAACGGCCACGTGCCGCGTCGCGGGTTCGTCGAAGGTGGAGGACACGACCTCCCCCTTCACCGAGCGTTGCATGTCGGTGACTTCCTCAGGACGTTCGTCGATCAGAAGGACGATCAGATAAATCTCAGGATGGTTCTTTTCGATGCTGTTGGCGATGTTCTGCAACAGCACGGTCTTGCCCGTCCGTGGCGGGGCCACGATCAGACAGCGCTGGCCCTTGCCGATGGGCGTCACCAGGTCGATGATCCGCGCGGAGCGGTCCTTGATCGTGGGATCGTCCACTTCCATCGTCAGACGCTCGTCGGGATAGAGCGGCGTGAGGTTTTCGAAAGCAACCTTGTGGCGCGCCTGCTCGGGGTCCTCGAAGTTGATCTTGGTCACTTCGGTCAGGGCGAAATAGCGTTCAATGTCGTCGGGCGCCTTGATCAGCCCTTCAATGGTGTCGCCGGTGCGCAGCGAATGCTGGCGGATCATCTCGGGCGAGACGTAGATGTCATCGGGACCGGGCAGATAGTTCGCCTCGGGAGAGCGGAGGAACCCGAAGCCGTCCTGCAACACTTCCAGCACGCCGTCGCCGGAGATCTCCCAACCCTCGTCCGCGCGTTCGCGGAGGATCTGGAACATCATCTCGCCCTTGCGCATGGTGGAGGCGTTTTCGATCTCCAGCTCTTCGGCCATGGCCAGAAGGTTCTTGGGGGTCTGCGCCTTGAGGTCGGCGAGGTTCAGCGTTTCGATTGTCATGTGAAATCCTGTGCAGCTGCGACACTGCGGTCGGCTGTGGGTCGTGAAAAATGGTCAGATGGACGCCATCCCCGGACGGGGCGGTGGCGCAGATATAGGCAGGGGCCGACCGCGAGTCAATCCGTTCAGAATTTCACCACGACGGAGAGGACAATCACGATCATCAGCAGCGTCGGCACTTCGTTGGCAATGCGGTATTGACGGCCCGTCATCGTGACCTGACCTGCGTTCGTGCGTTTGACCATCTGTTCCAGCCAGATGTGAAAGCCACTCATCAGCACGACCGCCGCCGCCTTGGTCCAGGGCCAGAGCACCGACCAGTCCACGATCCCCGGCGTGAAGACGAGGCAGAGGCCGAAGACCCATGTGGCAACCATGGCGGGCCCCATGATGACTTTCACCAGCTTGCCTTCCATCATCGAAAACAATGCATGAGTCTCTCCGGTCAGGCCGACTTTCTCCGTATGGTGGACCAGGAGCCGGGGCAGATAGAACAATCCTGCCATCCAGGAGATTACAGCCATGATGTGCAGCGCCTTGAACCAGGGATAGGCGAGGCTCAGGAAATCGGTCATCACACACTCCGTTCGCTGGGCCCTTCTTATA
>JBBSJO010000094.1:0-15731 GCA_038257185.1 Rhodobacterales bacterium
AAGGAACTCAGCCGCCAGCTTGGGCCACGCCGCATTCGGCAGGGTGCTGGTCAGGCTGGTCAGCTTGTAGCCCCGGTGCCCCTCCACCTCAGGCTTGGTCGCTATCCAGAGGCCTTGTGCGACCATCTGGGGCTTCTGGCGGTCCTCCACGACGCTGCCACAAGAGGGGCAGCACCAATAGGCTTCCTCGGGCTTGTCAGCGGGCCACTTGATGTCGCGCCAAAGAATCTCGTGCAGTTCGTCGCAGCCCGGGCACGGCACCACAAAGACGCGCTGGTCGGATTGCTCATAGGACCGGACAATGCGGCTCGTGTCCGCGTCGATAGGTGTAGATGCCAGCACGATCTTGCGATTGCCAAAGGTGTGGGTGCGCATGATTGCCAGTTCCAGCGGGTCTCCCTCTGCCGTCGCCTCCCATGCGTCCAGTTCATCCGCGAAAAGGATTCGCGCCGTTCTGGCCCGCAAGGCCCGGGGTGAACGGGCCGCGATGACGGACAAGCTGCCCCCGGCGAAGTGGCGGTGCAGCATAGTGTCCCGCCCGCCCTTGTCGGTGGTCAGCGCCGCGCGCAGATCGGGGGATTCTTGAAAGGTCGGCTCAATCACACTGGTCACGAGGTGGCGCGCATCGCTGTCCACAGGGACCACGCACAGGACCGGGCTAGGGTCGTTCTCCACGAAGTGGCCCAAAGCCCCCACCATAAGCTGCGTGGCCCCGACGCGGGCGCTTTTCAGGATCGTTACGCGCTCCACGCTGTCGTCCCCGATGGAGTCCGCAATCTCGATTTGCGGACGCCACAGACGCATCCGCCCCGGTTGCGCCGCGAGGCTGGACGGCAGAAACACGGCGGACTGAATCCATTCGCTCAGGTCCAGCTTGGCGGGCGGGCGGAAGGCGGACAGAACCTCTTTGCGGCGGGCTTCAGCGGTCATCGGCAATCGCCTCCATTGCGGCCCTGATCTCCGAGTCCAGGACGATGGTTGCTTTGCGGTCAAATCCCAACTCACTTGCCACCCGGGACGGCACGGCCAGCACGGCGGCGCGCAGATCGGTGATGATGCCGTGCCACTCAGCGGCCACGGCTTGGGAGTCCAGCAGTTCGCCCCGGGCAGCGGCGTTTTGCAACGCGATCTTGTCCGCCTGTTCCCGTGCCAGTCTTATCTTCTCAGCCGCTAGTTCCGCGTCGGTGCACTTGCCTTTCGCTAGTGACCGGCAGTGGGCGCAGTAGGCGGAGACGCTGGCCTGCAACGGATACCGCTTGCCTTCACCACGGGGCAGCACCCCGTCGCGCCCCAGAGCGTGGACCCGGTTCGGTGTCAGCCCCAGCCATTCCGCCAACTCCGCCGCCGTGACGGTTTCCCCTTCAGGGGGATCGTCCAGCATCGCGTCAATATCTGCCAGTGTTGTCATTGCTCAGTTCCTCTCAGGGCGACGTTCCCCTCACGGGGTTTTTCCAAATCAAGATTCCTGTCACGGGGTGAAGAGTCGGGGCTCCGCGTCCCCCGCAGCGCACATTCCCCAGAGGGACCCATTGCGTCCCCGTCACGGGGGCGCGGAGTTGCCCGTGGGTACGGTCCACCTACGGCCCACCGATAAGCTACTGATAACCATTGGCATAATTGGGTGGACTGCCAAAGGTGGACCGTGGTGGACCCTTTTGCCCTATATAAGCTACTCAGCGCCTTCTCTGTTGTTCTGCTGCTATTCCCATGCCCCAGAGACTCTTTTGAGTTGATACGGTCCACCACGGTCCACCCATGGATTCTCTTCATGGAATCAAGCCCTTGCAAGTGGGCCCTACGGTCCACCGGACGGTCCACCACGGTCCATCTATTCATTCCGGCCTCCGCCATACGTTGCGGTTCTTGGTCTTAACCTTGATCCAGCCAAGCTGCCTCAGCACATCCCCGGCCCGCTTTTGATCGGCCATCGAATGCCTGCCACTGTTGATATCCAAAGCATCTGACAGGACCTGAGACACGGTGACTTCCATCTTCACCCCGGACTCGTCGTGGGAGTTGTCGAGCCACAGGGCCACGTCATCCCCCCAGCTATCCGCCACATAGGCAGCCGCCTGCACCGGGGCCGCGTGTTCGGCTTCAAACTCCCGATCAAGCCACCACGGCTCGCCCGCCTTGAACGCGTCCACGGCCTCCGCGAATAACTGGTCCCGTTCGGCTGCGAGTGACACGGTGTCGATGACCTGCTGCACTGCCACGGGCCAGAACCGCCGCCCCCCGGTTGCATCGCGCAGGAATTGGTCGTCATTGGTGGTGCCGATAAATACGCACTGACGGGGGAACGCCTCCGCAAATTTCGCGTAGGGCATCCGCACCCGGTCAACTGCACCAGACAGAAAGGCTTTGAGGTCTTCAGCATCGCTCTTGCGTGACGGTGCCATCTCAGCCAGTTCCACCAGCCACATCCCTTGCAGGTGGCGAATGGCGTCTGTCTTGTCGCCTAAGATCGAAGGCAGCGTGTCGCTGAAATACTCGGCCCCTGCGATGATACGGCAAGCCGCGCTCTTTTCCTGTCCCTGCGGCCCGGACAAGACCATCGTGTGATCGTGCTTGCACCCGGGCTGCTTGACCCGGGCCACCATCGCCAGCAGAAACTTGCGGCCCACGGCCCGGGTGTAGGGGGTATCGACTGCCCCGACATGGCGCACCAGCCACGAGTCGAGACGGGGAACACCATCCCAGCGCAGTCCGTCAAGGTAATCCCTGATCGGGTGGTATGCCAGCTTGCGGGCCACGGCTTGCGCCGCGTCAGCTACCAAGTCCTTGCCCACGGTTTCCAGCCCGCGCTTTTCAAGAGCCATCCGGGCAATCGACACAACTGCGTCAGTAATCTGCCCGTCGCGCCATTCATCCCGGCCCGTCATCCGGTTATGGGCAAGCCCGGGCAGGATGGAGTCGAGGTTGCGTCCAAGATAGACAGTCGTGTTGTAGAGGTTGATCACGGGCTTGTCCCCGCGCATCATCGGCGTCCCCCATTCGACTTTCGCCAGCGCATTAGAAGGGACTCCCACCAGTTCTTCCATGGTGGCCTGCCACTCCGCTTCCAGTGCCTCTTTGGCTATCTCCTTCAACTCTTCGGGGGTCCAACATTCGTCCAAGAGCCGGTCTTCCAGTGCGACGTTACGCCAGCCATGCTTGCGGGCCTCGCGCAGGATCGTGGCGGCGGTGCGCCCGTTGCCTTCAAAAGACAGCCAAGCGTCCAACGTTTTCACATAATCATAGGAAGGGTGCTGTTCAGACCAGTCTTGTAAAGCCTCCAAGCCCTCTTCGTCGCCGTTCGTTTCATGGTGCAGCGCCATACCGATGTGCAGCCACCAGTCGCGGCCATCGTCATCGGGATTCGAGCCGTCATTCGGAATGGCCATCAGCGCGGCGGCCACCTCAGCAAAGGGCAGCCCGGTCCTTTCGCCCGATGATTTGCGGGCCACACGGAGCGGTGGTTTCAGCTTGTCGGGCCAGTCCGGCAGATCGGTCAACTGCGCCACGTCCACCGCCCCATAGGCCCCGTTGCGGTTGAACGCGCCGGGGGCCACCACAAAGCCGCCAGCGGCCCGCATGTCCACGCCCGGGCCTATCTTGCCCGCGTTCGATCCAAGGCCCTTAGCATAGCGGTAATAGCGGTGCTGGCCACCGGACGGTGTAGGGATCGAAACCGGCGACAGAGCGTAAGAGTCAAATCCTAAGTCGCGCAGCGTGACCATGCCGTCCTTTCCGTCCTTCATGTCAATATCCAGCACGGCAATGCCGCTGCGCTCGCCAGTCGGAATCGCGGGCATAGCGTCGGGCCACCTGCCCCACCAACGGCGAAGCTGCGCCGCGTCGGTCGTGGCTACGTTCGGCCAGTCCTTCACATGGGGCCGCTTGTTGCTGCCCCGAGCCGGGAAGATCGGTAAACCCGCCTTGGCCAGCTTCAGAGCAATGGTCAGATTGTCTTGCGTTGCTTTCGCATGGGAGGTATTATGATACCGCATCATGCTCGTTCCTTTTGCTTGGTGTGTCATCTTGTTTCCTCGTGGTAGCGGATTGCAGGATTACTTCATCGGATGCCCTCGCCGCTGGTCCCGGCGGGGGTATTTTCGTTTCGGTGATGTGTGATGGGGGCGAAGCATTCGCAGGTGTTCTTGTCCACATCGTTGTCCACAAATGAAACGACGCTGATTCGCAAGATATTGATTTTAAAAGTATAACTTGGATGTGATTTGTTCTGGGACGGACTGTCTCTCCGCCATTTCCCCGCCCATCGAAATCTAATATCGTTGGCGCGCCACGGACGGAACTTCGATCATGCGCCGGAGGCCGTATCCGAACCTGCAACCTTTCCAGAATGGGGGTATGTAATCTGATCGAAACTTCTGACAGTTACTTCCCTGAACCATCTCTGGCGGTTGACAATCACCAGGCTGGACCGGACCGACCGCAATTTTCAGCAACGCCTCTCAACCGCACCCGCCGCCCCGTGGTTGCGACGAGCGGTCGGAACCAGAGCGATCTCTCCCTACTGCCACTGTCAGGCCAGAGACCTGCCCTCTTCCCGCCTGATTATGCGGTTAGAGACGTCCACCGAAAACCGGAGGATCGACCGATGATGCACCTGCACCAAGCAGACCCCAAGGCCCGCCACGGACGGATGTTCGAGTTGCTGCGTCAATCGTATCAAGCAGAAATCACGGCTGCACGACTGGGGCGTCCTCAGCGCATGGTCGATCCGGGGAGTTCGGCAGAGGCGTTCCGGCGCCTTGCCGTCCAGTCGCTGCACCGCATGGAGCCAGACCGGGTGATCGCGGTGGCCGACCCGTCCGGGCCGGGCCGACTGCACGCCGACGACCATCCGGCCTTTAACGCCTTGCGCATGGCCTGAGACGTTTCGGGAAAGACCCCATTCCCTTTTTCGCTGCCGGCTCAAACGCGAGAAGCGATAGCTTGGGTTTGAAGTTTCTTGCCGAAAACCTCAAAAACGTTTCACGCAATACCTGATCCGCCTGACGTTGGCTAAAGACTGCTATTTTAACGTGCTGGGTGATCATTCGTATTTAGTTTAAGCGCGAAACGCCCTGGAGCCTAAAAGAACGCGCTCGCATCCAATCCGATTGTAATGGCCCCGATCACCGCGCCACTCTCCGGATCGGTGATTGTGAAGGACACCTGCCCCTGATAGGTCTGGGTGCTTTCATCCAGCTCCACCTCATCGATGAAGACCGCATCAGCCCCCTTGCCGAAGGTCTTGATGAACTTGTCCTCATCACCCTGCCAGTAGTCGGAGGTGATCCCGCTCGCCGCGACGTTCAGGCCCTGACTGTCCATCACGAAAGCTTCGGTGATCCTGCCACCTGACGATGCAACCTGTTCCCGCAAGAACTCCGAAAGTGGGGCCGAGAGCACAACGTCGATCATCGGGGTGTTGGTCGTGCCGACCTCCGCCCGCCATGCGTTGTCCTTCGCGATGACCTCTTCCTGGGTCAAGGCCGCGGTCTGTGCGTTCTGCGCTTTGACCGCGGCCACCACACGGTCATCGTTCACCCAGCTCCGCAGGTCGCCGTCGATGTAGCTCAGCATCTTCGGCGGGGCCTCCGCCGCCAAAAGGCCGGTGGCCGCCACGAAGGGAAGTACAGAAAGAAGGGAACGCAGCATGAGGTCTGATCCTTTGCATTGAAGCTTGCCGCGCTGGATGCGGCACCATGGATCAGCAGTTACGCGCCACATCATTAAGACGCAGTAAACGCGTCAGGGCGAAGTGGTATAAATCTTGCCTGAGGTTCTTCGGGAAAAACTTGAAACAACAGGCATCCCTTTTGGCGTTTGAGCCGAAGGCAATAAGCCGCGAACAGGGTTTGAGGTAATTCCTGAAACGTTCCAACAGCCTGAGCTTCAGGCCTGCTCGGACAGCAGGTTGAGCGAGACCGCCTTTTGCACCGCATGGGCGGTGGTCTGGGCATCCAGTGCCTCGCGCGCCATCCGCAGGTGCTTTTCCACGGTCGCAACGCTGAGCCCCATGATCGTGGCGACATCCTGCATCGTCTTGCCGCGCGAGCACCAAAGCAGCGCCTCGCGCTGGCGGTTGGTCAAGGGGCGGCGCTGGCCGCTTTGTGGCAGCGAGGCGATGCGCAGCTGGATCAGGCGGCTCAGCAGTTCCACTTCGTGCCCGTGACGGGCCCATAGCTCGTCCGCTTCCGGCTGTTGCATCGCGTTGCCGGGACTGAGCCCGATGACCCCCCGCATCCCGGGCACCACGTCGTTGAGGCTGCCGACAAATCCCGAGTAGACATTGAACTTTCGGTTCAACTGGACAATCCGCATCATCTGGGGCGTCGGTGGCGCGCTGAGGTGCGCCATCGCCACGGGCCAGCTGACAAAACCGGTGTTGCTTTCCGCCCATTCGTAGGTGGGCGAATGGAGGTAGAGTTCCTCGCCCAGGTAGATGTCGAGGTATTCCGAGGGCCCGTGATGCAGGATCAGCGCGTCGCGCAGGTCGCCCAGGATGCCCGTGGTGGGCAGGCGCGTGCCGCCGTAGATGATGTTGTCGAACCCGTAAGCCGATACGGTCGCGCTGAAGTGCTTCCACGCCGTCGTGACATCGAGCGCAGCCATGATGGCCGTTATCGTGCTGAGTGTTTCCGGCGACCTGTCGCTATTCCGCGTCATCTGAATGCCCTCGGCGCCCCCGCAGCAACTATCACGCGAATGTGGCGGATGATGCAAGGTTCAAGTATCAGTCTGCGGCCTTGAAGCCGGTGGCCACCACGAACTTCTCGGAACTGTCCGACCGGCTTGCGGGCGGCTTGATATTGGCGACCTTGGCGAAGCGCTGCTTCAACAGTTTTTGCAGATCGCCTTCTGCCCCACCCGCAAGCACCTTGGCGACGAAGGTGCCGCCCTCCTCCAGCACGTCGAAAGCAAAGTAGGCGGCCGCCTCGCAAAGTGCGATGATGCGGTTGTGGTCGGTCTGCTTGTGGCCCGAGGAGGAGGCCGCCATGTCGGACATGACCACATCGGCCTTGCCGCCGAGCCATTCCTTCACCAGAAGGTCCGCGTCGTCTTCCATGAAGTCGAGCTGGTGCAATTCGCAGCCCGCTATCGGCTCCATTTCCTGCAGGTCGATGCCGAGGATCGTGCCCACCGATTTGCCCGGCTTTTCGCCCAGCACGTTGCAGCGTTTCACGGCGACCTGGCACCAGCCGCCAGGGGCGCATCCCAGATCCACTACGCGGGCCCCTGGCACAAGGAAGCGGTACTTGTCGTCCAGTTCCATGATCTTGTAGGCCGCGCGCCCGCGATAGCCCTCGGCCTTGGCGCGTTTGACGTAAGGGTCATTGAGCTGGCGTTGCAACCAGCGGGTCGAGCTGAGCTTGCGCCCACGGGCGGACTTGACCTTGACCGTCAGCTCACGCTGCCCGCGTCCCGATGTGTTCTTGCCGGTGGGTGTCTTTGCCATGGGTCCGATCCGAATTGATTGCTCCCTCACATACGCAGCCGCGTGGGTTTTCGCCAGTAGCTAGGGCTGCACAGTGTCAGGCAGCGGGAAGAAGGTGGCGAAGCGCACCAGCAGAGCCGGGTCGCCGGTGATGCGCAGGCCTTCCGCATCGCCGGGTGCCAGCCCGCCATAGACGATGGCGGCCAGTACCGTCGGATCGCCCTCCAGCCGCAGATGGGCCACCTCCGTCGCGCCTGCGGTGACGGTCAGCCGCCCGTCCGCAATGCGAACCACTTGAGGGCGGCCACCAAGATCCAGTTGCAGGGTCATGTCGACGCCTTGCGCGCGGACGGCGCTGAACATCGTCTCGAAGGACATGCCGATGGAGGCCGCGCTCATCGGCTTGTCCGGCGGCATCTTCGGAGAGCGCGCGGCCCAGCGGCCCAATTCCTTGATGAGAGGCTTCAGGTCGGCTCCCCACTTGGTCAGGGCATAGACGGTGACAGAGGCGGGCGGCGGCAGGGTTCGGCGCTGGAGGATATGATCGGCCTCAAGGTCTTGCAGGCGTGATGTCAGAATGTTGGAGCTGATCCCCGGAAGCGCGGCCTTGATATCGGAAAAGCGCATTGGCCCCGGCACGAGCTCGCGCACGACGAGCAGGGCCCAGCGTTCGCCGATGATCTCGAGCGCGTGGGCCGTCGCGCAGCCGTCGTCGTAGGGTTTCTTTCGCGCCATTCCGCCTGCTTAATTGTTTTCCGAAATCTTTAGGTTGCTTTTTTGAACTAGAAAGGTCTTAATTTGAAGATACATCATTTCTCAGGGAGATACCAATGCCATATTACGATGTTTTCCTCGCCCCCGTCTCCGACGCCAAACGCGCCGACTACGATGGGTTCCTCAAACAGACTCATGAACAGTTCATCGGCTACGGCGCGACGGAGGTGGCGGACCTCTGGGGCGACGACGTCCCCGAGGGCAAGCTGACCTCGCTTCGGATGGCGGTGAAGCTTGAAAAGGGAGAGACGGTGACGGCAGGTTGGGTTGTCTGGCCCTCGAAGGACGTGCGCGATGCCGGTTGGGCAAAGATGATGTCGGAGGAGCAGAACACGCAGATGCCTTTCGACGGCAAACGTATGATCTTTGGCGGTTTTTCCGAAATGCTGGTGACGCGGAAGTAAAGGTCCGGTAGGGGTCGCGCTATCTGTTTCTCGACTTTAGACATTTCCCCACGGACCACTGCGCCTACAGAAAAAGCCCGAGAATGTCGGCGAGTGCTTGGACTGGTCCGGAACGAGGCGAAGCCGCCGTGCCAGCGCCTGCCCCTCCCCCGGAAGTTCGCGGCTAGTAGGGTCCGTCTTCCAGCACCCCGTCCGCGCTCATCTGCGCGAAAAGCAGCCCCTCGCGCAGCCCCCGGTCGGCCACGCTAAGCCTGTCGGTGGGCCAGCAGCGCATCAGCGCCTGCAGGATCGCGGCACCCGACATGATCAGCGCCTGACGGTCCTGCCCGATACGCGGGTCGGCCCGCCTGCCCTGCGGCCCCATCGCAAGATAGGAATGGATCACCTTGTCGATCTGGGCCGAGGTCATGCGCAGACCGTCCACCTTGGTCCGGTCATAACGTCTCAGCCCCAGATGGCTCGCCGCCACGGTGGTCACGGTGCCCGAGGTGCCGACGATCTGGAAGCGCTCCTGCGGCTGGGCGGACTGGTAGGGGGTGAAGTCGGTGAGGTTCTCCTCGAAAAACCAGCTCATCAGGGCGAAACGCGCCGCGTCATCCTCCACGTCCGAGAACTGGTCGCGCAAGGTGGCGACGCCCAGAGGCACGCTGATCCAATCCACCACACGGGCGGCGGGAATGTCGGATTGCGCCTGATGAAAACCGCCGTGCAGGCGCATGATGGACCGCGCCCGGTCGGCCATCGGCACCTTCGAGATGTCGATCCACACCAGTTCGGTGGAGCCGCCACCGATA
Source organism: Rhodobacterales bacterium (assembly GCA_038257185.1). GTDB lineage: Bacteria > Pseudomonadota > Alphaproteobacteria > Rhodobacterales > Rhodobacteraceae > Sulfitobacter. The sequence continues at coordinate 9,399 of JBBSJO010000094.1, forward strand.
TCCACCACCAGCAGGTTCTCGGTCTTGGGGCTGACCAGCGGCGCGCAGGAGATCACGGCGAGCTGCGCTTCTTCCTCGGGACGGATGATGTCGAGGGTAAGGCCGGTCTCGCGCTGGATGCGGGCCATGAAATCGGCCCCGTTGAGCGCGCGACGGCAGGCCTCGGTGGCAACGAGACGCATCCGGCGGACCTTGTTGCGGCGCAGCTTCTGTTGGCAGATGCGCAATGCCTGAATGGTGCGCGCCATAGAGCCGCGCGAAAGCCGCCCGGTCTTTTCCAGCCCCGATCCCAACTGGACGGACTTGGAAAAACTGTCGACCACATGAAAACCGCTGCCCTTGGGCTGGGCGATCAGCATGCGACAACTATTTGTGCCCAGATCGAGGGCCGCATAGAGTTCGGACGATCTGGGCGGAACCGGCGCGGGGCTCAGATTCGGCTTCTTGTCCTTGTCGAGCGCGTCCGCACCTTTGGGACGCTGTGGCGCCATGGTTTGCGCCTTTCATATCGAGTTGCCCCAAACGTAGTCCTCCCGTGGCTCCCACGCAAGCGCCATCGCCCTTGGGGATGGTGGGTCGTTCTACTTCATCTGCGTCTCGCGCAGATAACGGCCGATCCAGGCGGCGCTCTCGGCATCGGCGAGCTTGCGCGTGCCGGGGGTGATGCCACGGGCCGCAGCCGGGTCCTGCCCTATGTGGGACAGAACCGCTTCCAGCGTGCCTTCGGGGTCGTCCGACAGCCCTTCGTAGGTGAGCCTGAGCGGCGTAATCCCTTGCGCGGCGAACCAGCCCGCCCAGAGCTTCTCCTGCGCGTTCAGAGCCGTCACCTGCGCGGTGATCGCGTCCCCGTCATAGCCCGGCGTTGCGGTCGGGGGCAGTTGCTCAAGCGCTGTGCCATCGGGCCGTTGGTGCCAGAGGCCCGTCTGCTGCGCCCTGAGATAGGACACCGCCTCGGCCAATTTGTCCTGCCGCGCCAGATGGATGAAGCGGAGCGGGCCGAATGCGGCATACATCGCTTCGACCGAGGTTGCTGCGCCGGGATGCTGCCGCGCCAGCCAGTCGCAGGCGAAGTCCAGATCCTCCGCCATCAGCCGCAGGCCGAAGACGGGGGTGCCGCCCTGCCCCTCCACCCGCATCGCCGCAAGGTATTGCCCGGAAAAGACGGGGTCTTCGGGGTCGACAGGCGTGGTTACACCCCATCCTTCCGCCCATTCGCCAAGGTCATGTGGCCGGAAGAAGGAATTCGGCCGTCCCGCCACACCGGTCTGCGCAAGCAGATCGCACAGCAGCGTCGTGCCACTGCGCGGATTGCTGCACAGGATATAGCCGGTTCGGGTCATGCCGCTCGCGCTAGCAGGGCCGCGCAAAACGGGCAATTGCCACCGCCCGTTCCGCCGTGGTTCATCATCATGATGAGACTTTTGGGCAGCACCGCACCTCGCGCCCCGGGCGGTTTGACGATAACCTTGCCCGGCGTCGCGGATGGCGCGTCACAAGTCGAAAAACGGCAGAGGCAACGGGGGGCCTGCCGTTAGACACCACCGAAAGCCCGGACGAGGAATCAGAGCATGCCCGAAGTCACCATTGTCTACTGGCGCGACATCCCTGCGCAGGTGATCGTCGGCAAGGGCCGTCGTGGCACGAAGCGGCAGTTGCCCGAGCGTTTCGAGCAGGCCATCGACCGCGCCGCGATGAAGACCGGCGCGGCCGGCACCGATGCCTACCTCGCCGAATGGCGCAAGGCCGATGCCGTGACGGTAGAGGGGGAGAGCGACGAGGCCGTCGCCGACGCCGAAACCGCCCGCATCGATGCCGAATACGACCGCGACCGCATCAAGTCACTGATTGAAAACGATGGTTGGGCCTGACGCCCCATGTTCAAGGATAATATCATGTCCCTGTTGAATTTCCGCCGCAAGGAAGCCCCCGCTCCCGCGCTGCCCACCGCAGAGGTCGAGGCCTTTTTGCAGGACTACTCCATCGAGGTGATGCCGCGCACCGCCGAGAAGGTCGAGAACTTCCGCGACCTGCTTCCGCAAGGCACCCGCGTCTATATCGCCCATATCGAGGGCACGCCGATCGAGGACATGGTGGCGACCGCCGCGCGGCTCAACGCCGATGGCTACAAGGTCATGCCACACTTCCCCGCGCGCATCATCAAGGACCGCGCGACGCTGGCCAACTGGATCGCCATGTACCAGGGCGAGGCGGACGTGAAGCAGGCGTTGCTGCTGGCCGGTGGCGTGACCACGCCCGTGGGCGATTTCAGCGACTCCATGCAGTTGATGGAAACCGGCCTTTTCGACGAGGCAGGCTTCGAGCGGCTGCACGTGGCAGGCCACCCCGAGGGCAACCGCGACATCGACACCGACGGCAAGCGCCTGAAGGTGGATGAGGCGCTGAAGTGGAAGAACGCCTTCCAGTCGCGCACCGATGCCAAGATGGCCATCGCCACCCAGTTCGCCTTCGAGGCGCAGCCGATCATCGAATGGGCCGACAGCCTGAAGTACGCGGGCATCACCCTGCCCATCCACATCGGCATCGCGGGCCCCGCAAAGCTTCAGACGCTGATCAAGTTCGCCATCGCCTGCGGTGTGGGCCCCTCCCTCAAAGTCCTGCAGAAACGCGCGATGGACGTGACCAAGCTGCTGTTGCCTTACGAGCCTACAGATGTGATCAGGGACCTTGCCGTGCACAAGGCCGAGAACCCCGACTTCAACATCAGCCACGTGCATTTCTTCCCGCTGGGCGGGATCAAGACCAACGCCACATGGGCGCAAGACAACGGCGGCGCTGCCGCCACGCCTGCCAACGCAGACTGAAGGACAACCGAATGACCCGCACTATCGTCGAATCCAAGACCAAGACCGCCATCATCGGCTTCGACCAGCCGTTCTGCGTGATCGGCGAACGGATCAACCCCACGGGGCGCAAGATCCTGTCCGAAGAGCTGGAGCGCGGCGATTTCAGCCGGGTGGAGGCCGACGCCATCGCGCAGGTCGCCGCCGGTGCCAACGTGCTGGACGTGAACTCGGGTGCCGTCTTTTCCAACAAGATGGGCGAAGACCCGCGCTACGCCGACAACAACTTCGTCGAGCCGATGCTGATGCCCGAACTGATCAGGCGCGTACAATCGGTTGTCGATGTGCCGCTCTGCATCGACAGCTCGGTTCCGGGCGCGCTGCAGGCGGGCCTTGAGGCCTGCGAGGGCCGCCCCCTGCTGAACTCGGTCACCGGCGAAGAGGAGCGGCTGGAACTGGTCCTGCCTCTGGTCAAGAAGTACAACGTGCCGGTCGTGGCGATCTCCAACGACGACACCGGGATTTCCGAAGACCCCGACGTGCGCTTCGCCGTGGCCAAGAAGATCGTGGAGCGTGCAGCCGATTTCGGCATCCCCGCCCATGACATCGTGGTCGATCCTCTGGTCATGCCCATCGGTGCTATGGCGACGGCCGGGCACCAGGTTTTCACCCTCGTCCGCCGTCTGCGCGAGGAGCTGGGCGTCAACACGACCTGCGGCGCCTCCAACATCAGCTTCGGCCTGCCCAACCGGCACGGCATCAACAACGCCTTCCTGCCGATGGCCATGGGGGCTGGCATGACATCCGCCATCATGAACCCGGTCGCCTTGCCGATCAATCAGGTCAAGATTGCCGAGAAGAAGGCCGAGATTGAGGCCGCGGGTATCATCCTGCCAGAGGACATCGACGACGAGACCTTCGTGACGCTCTTCGGCATGGGATCGACCAAGCCCGGACCGGGCAAGGAGATGGAAGCCATCCGCGCAGCCAACTTCCTTTTTGACCGCGACCCCAACGGCACCGCCTGGATCAGCTTCAACAAGGTCACCCCCAAGGCGGGTCACGAGGGCCGTGGCCGCGCGGGTCGCGTGGGTGGGCGGCGTCGGGGCTGACCTTCCTTACCTTCCTGCTGGCCTTTGTCTCGATCGTGACGCCGAGGCCGAACAGAATCATGCTCATGGCCTCGGGTGCGAATTTCGGATTTCGACGCACCATGCCGCATGTGCTGGGCATTCTGGTCGGTTTCTCGGCGATGATCCTGCTGGTGGGGCTCGGGCTCATGATCGTCTTCGACGCGATCCCACTGCTGCATTAAGGGCTCAAGGTAGTATCCGTTGCCTATCTGCTCTGGCCGACGTGGAAGGTCGCCCACGCGGCACCTCCGCAAGAGGCCCCTGCCAACACGCGGCCCTTCAGTTTCGTGCAGGCGGCGGCGTTCCAGTGGGTCAACCCCAAGGCCTGGGCCATGGCGCTGTCGGCCATAGCGCTCTACGCCCCTGACAGATCGGTGCTTTCTGTCGCGGTAGTGGCCTGCGCCTTTGCTCTGGTCTGCTTTCCGGCCATCGCACTTTGGACCTGGATCGGGACGGTGATCCAGCGCTGGCTTTCGAGCGGTCGGCGGCTTTTGACCTTCAACTTCGGCATGGCCCTGTTGCTGGTCGCCTCGCTCTATCCGGTTCTGGGTATCGGCTGAAGGCGCAGGGCACGGGGTCACGCCGCAGAAAAATCAGGCAGCGACGTTGCGGGTAACGCGGTGTTAACGCACCGCACTTTACTAAGGCGCAGACCGATCAGGAGGTGGAGCGCCCGTGATGACAGTACCAATTTCCAGTATCCTGGGCGCCCGACATGGCTGAGATGCTTCGCGCCCCTGCGCGCCTTGACCTCGCGGCGGTGGGTCCGCTGCATGCCGATCTGCTGGCGCATGCCGGCGGGGATGTCACCGTCGACATGGCCGATGTGACCCAGATCGGCGCTCTCTGCGCGCAAACAATAATAGCGGGTGCCCGCGCCATCAGCGGCGCAGGATGCCAGATGCGCCTGATCAACGTCAGCGACCGCGTGCTGGCGCAACTTGCGGCCATGGGCCTCACCCCCGAAACCATGACGGAGGGCCCGTGATGCCGCTGGAAATTCTCGCTGTGGATGACAGCCGCACGATGCGGGACATGATCAGACTGGCCCTGCTGCCCGCCGGCTTTACGGTGCATACGGCCGATGACGGCATCCACGGGATCGAAGTGCTCGACGGGATCACCCCCGATGCGATCATTACCGACATCAACATGCCCCGCATGGATGGCTTCGGCTTCATCGACGCCGTGCGCGAGCAGATCAAGCACCGCGCGACGCCGATACTGGTCCTGACGACCGAAGCAGCACCGGAATTGAAGCAGCGTGCACGCATCGCCGGCGCGACAGGCTGGATCGTGAAGCCCTTCGATCCGGAAAAACTGGTCAAGGCCCTGCAAATGGTTGCAGGTTAGGAGGGCTGTCGCATGCCAACGCAAATTGACCCCATGGCCGAAATCCGCGCCTCCTTCTTCGTGGAGTGCGAGGAGTTATTGGAGGCCCTGCAGGACGGCCTCCAGATGATGGAGGACGGCGCAGGCGACAACGAAACGATCAACGTGGTGTTTCGCGCCGTACATTCGATCAAGGGCGGCGCGGAGGCCTTCGGTCTCGAAGGACTGGTCCGCTTCGCGCACCGCTATGAAACTGTCCTGGACGAGGTCCGTTCGGACCGGATGCAGGTAGACGCAGACGCGTTGAAGGTCTTCTACCACGCCGCCGACCACCTGTCCGATCTGGTGCGGGTCAGCCGCGATGACGCGCCCTTGCCCGAGGCGGAGAATGCCGCTTTGTTGGCAGAACTCGATGCCTTGCTGGGCGAGGCAGGAGGCGCGGAGGAAGCGCCGGAAGAGGAAATCGAGTTTCAGCCGATGGGTCTCAGCCTCGATCTTGATCTGGATATGGCGCTGGAAGTTGACATCCCGCCGGGCGAAGAAGCCCTGCCCTGTCACAAGATCGTCTTTACCCCCACCGTGGAGATGTTCGAGACGGGAAATGACCCGGCTCAGATTCTGCGCAACCTGACTGAACTGGGCACGGCAGAGGTCACATGCGATACCTCAAACATCCCGGACCTGGCGGCCCTGAACCCCGAAGTGCCTCACCTGAGCTGGCATATCCGGCTGGTCGCAGGGGTCGATGCAAACGAAATCGCGGCGATTTTCGAGTTCGTTGACGGGTTGTGTACTCTTGAAATCTCTCTCGTGAGCGCCTCAGACGGCATGCTGGATCAGGCGCCTGAAATATCGCCGGAAGTGGCGGCCGTTTCCGACCTGCCGCCTCTGCCCGAAACCACCACAACTGCCGCTTCCGCCGCTGAGACGGCTGTCCCGGACGAGGTGATACCGCCCGCAACACAAGAGGCCACCCCGGCAGAAGCACCGACAGCCACTGGCCCAGCGGCAGCGAAATCCGTGGTCCGTGTGGATCTTGACCGTATCGAGCGGCTTGTGAATTTGGT
>JBBSJO010000095.1:0-15698 GCA_038257185.1 Rhodobacterales bacterium
ACAGCGTGTCGTTGCCGGCCCCGCCGTACATGATGTCGGCCCCCGCCCCGCCCGACAGCCCATCGTTGCCGGCCAGCCCAAACATGATGTCATCGCCAACCCCGCCGACAAGCATATCATCGCCTGCGGTGCCGGTCAGGCCGTCGATTGCAGCGGCGGCAAAGGCGACCAGTTTGGTGTTCTCTTCGACCGGTCCCAGCTGCTCTTGTTCGGTTTCACCGTTGAACAGGGTCTGATAACGCTCCTGCACCTGTTGGGGCGTGAGAGACGCACGGGTGAACTCTACCTCATCCATCAGGCCGCCAAACGCACCGCCGACACGCCCGCCAAGTAGAAGATTGTGGCCGCCGGTGGTGTGTTGGATGCCCGTCAGGCCGTCCATGCGGTCCACCTCTTCGCCATCCAGATAAAGCACAGCAGAACGGTCGCTCGACGAGAACGTGTAGGTCAGATGGTGCCAGGCGCCATCCTCGATCTGATCGACGTCCGCATTCAGCCGGATGATGCGCCCCGACGATGTCGACCCGGTAAAGGCCAGCGTTCCCTCGCCGGTGCTGATGTAGGAGGTTCCGGAGAAATAAACGAGCATTCCGTTGTCCGAATTGGTCTTGGTTCCGCCGTCCTTCTGGAAGGCAAAGGAGATAGAGAAATTGGGATTGTCGAGGATCTCCTTGGAACGGCCGATCTCGACCCTTGATGTATGGTCGATCAGGCGCATCGCATTGCCAAAGCGGCCCTCTTCCAGCCCCACGTTTCCAACCGTGGTCACGCGGTTTGCAATGTCGCTGGTATCGCGGATGCCGCCTTCGAAATCCATCGTGACCGCATCCGGCGTGAACACGACGACCGTCTTGTCGACGCTGATCGTCTTGTCATCCTCGAAGGTGAAGGTCGCGGTCACGTCGTAGCTGCCCGCGCTTGCATAGGTATGGCCAATATCGTCGCCAGAGCTGGTGGTGCCGTCCCCGAAATCCCAGGTCAAATCGGCGTTGCTGAAGTCGATCTGGCCCTCGGCTCCGTAAAGCGACTCCACGTCGAAATGGATGGACCGCATGTCCAGCCCTTGTCCGCGCACGTCCGAAATCACGGCGATATGCACGTCGCCCGTCACGTCGAACCCGGTCACGGTCGATCCGTAGCCATCGGCGGGGGAACCTTGAAGCGGGGTGAAATCAACCACCTCGCCATTGGGTGTCAGACCATTAACAAAGAGATCACCGGCATAGTTGGCACCATGCGGATTGCTGCTTTGGATGAAGAGGTTGTCGCCGATGTTGACGTTCAACTTGATCGCATTGGACGCGCCTATTGACGAACCCGAAATAATCCCGGCGATGATGTTGTTGTCGATAACGACGTTCTGCGTCCCACTCGTCAGGACGATGCCGGGCGCGGAACCGGCCCCACCGCCGCTGCTCTGAATCAGGCTATTGTCCACAATCCGCAGCCCATTGACATTCTCCACCCGGATGCCCTGCGCGTCACCGTTGTGGATCACGTTATTCTCGATTACGACGTTGGTGTAGCCTAGACCGGACCCACCCGATCCCGCATCGTCGATGTAGATGCCCAGAATCGCGTCAATGCCCGTGCCTTGCTCCAGAAAATTGTCCCGGATGACAATGTTTTCCATTGGCCCATTCTGATTGGTGAGCGGATAGAAATGGATCATGTCGCCATGATCGCCGGTACCACCCAAATTGACCGGATGCGAGCTTTCGAAATGGTTGCCGATCACTTCAACATTGCTGACCCCGCCGCCGGCTAGGGGCGAAGTGCGCATGTCGTGGATATGGTTGTCATTGACCACGAGTCCGTTCACATACGCCACGCTTACGCCGGCGTGGAAATCATAGATCTCGTTACCTTTGAGCACGACGTTGTCGACACGCTGGATCTGCACACCAAGCCCGATCGGCGAATCCGCATATTTCGGGTCGCGCCCCGGGTCAAAGCCACCATGCAGCACGGAATTGGTGATTGAGATGTCCTTGCCTTCCGCGGCGCGGAACCCGACCTTGTAGCCTGTATTCCCCACTGGCTCGAAATCGATCTCGACCCGGTCGAAGTGCAGGTTTTCGCTGCGGTAAAGGCCGATCTTATCGAACACCGCCATGTTATCCGGATCGGCGGAGGCGATCGTGACACCTTCGCCGCCGAATTTCACACTATTTAGCAGTAGCTCACCGTAATCGCCGCTCTCAAGCTCTATCCGGTCTCCGCCACTTGCACTCTTGATTGCGGCGGAAAGTTCGGCCGCGTTCGATACCGTAAAAGTCTGTCCCACTGAGTGTCCTTACCAAATCCATACCGGGCGAGCGTCTGACGCGCCCATGATTGCTTCCCAAGTGACGCTAAAAAGCGGCGAACCCGTGTCTCAAACATGAAATCTGATAGGCAGGATGTGCCAAGCGCCGCGGGTATCCCGGCATGCGGGGACCATTCAGCCCTGAACCCGCATACTGTAGTCAGAAGACATTGCAGGGAAGGGAAAACCCCTCCCTGCAAGCACTCACAAAGCTCACATTGAACCGCACAGGTGGTGGAAAGTTCTCGTGGACGGTGCAATGATCAACTCACTTGGAACATCCTATTTGTCGATGGAATTGGCGCTGGTTGATACTTGGCCTCATGGGTTGGCCAGTCATCCAGTCCGCGCTTAGGTATGAATACCGCGAAATCTCGCGCATGACGGGTTCTGAGGTCGCGGCACCGAACGGACGTGACCCTCTTTCAGAGTACGGCAAAAGCGCCACTATTGACGATGGACACCCAGGCCCGTTTCTTTAGACCGGACAAAAGCATCGAGCAGGGACAACCATCCGATGAAACGGGATCTGACCGTCAACCGGTTTCGCAGTGCACGCGGGCGCGTTTTGCGTGGCCATATTGAAACCCTTGCGCAGCGGCTTGGCCGGCCCGTCGAGGTGCTCGATGTGGGTGGACGGGCCGAGTATTGGGACAACGTTGGCCTTGGCGACATCGCCCATATCACGCTAATGAACTACGACCCGGCCGAGCTCAATCGCACTGTGCCGGACGCTCAGATGTTCACCAAGGTCGTGGGCGACGCGCGGGATCTCTCGGACCATGCCGACAATTCAATCGATCTGGTACATTCCAACTCCGTCATCGAACACGTGGGCATGTGGAACGACATGGCCGCCATGGCCGGAGAGGTGATGCGTGTAGGCCAGGCAGGCTGGATCCAGACCCCCGCATGGGAATTTCCGGTGGAGCCGCATTTCCGCACCCTCTTCATGCATTGGCTGGGCAAGCCCGCACAACGCGCGATGTTTTCGCTGTCGTTCGAGAAACGTCTGCGGTGCCTGCCCATGGCGGTGCGGCGTCAGGCGCTCGACGGGGTGAACCTGCTGTCGCACCGAGAGGTCAGGGCATTATTTCCGGACCAGGCCATCCACATCGAACGGGTGGCCCTGCTGGCCAAGAGCTATTCGGTCAACTGGCTACCGAAATAGAGTCTAACCAAAGCGTTTTCGCAGCTTTCGCATAATGACAGTAGGGTCGCGCAGCACCTTTCGCACCTTGGCCAGACCATCGCGCAGCAAGCCCAGCGTGTTGAACGGATAGGCGTTCAGCTCGGGCCATGTCTGCCGCAGCACGGCGGCGCTCATGCGCTCGTTGCGCTTCCAGTTCTCGGGCAGCGACATCATTGAGGCCACACCTGCCTTCGTCAGCAAAGGCGCGAACCGCACCAGCGTTGGGTCGGATGGAAACTGCGCACCGCCCCAAGGGCCCATGCGGTGTTCGAGATAGGCCAGATCGAGGATCTCCAGCGCGCCCCTGCCCTTCAACCCATCGCACCAGGCGTCCAACGCCGCAATCACGCGCGACTCTGCAGGCAGGCCGAAACGCCCCATCAGGTCAGCGCCATCAAGCGGAGTGACCTGGGTATCCGAGGAACGCCAAAAGAACCCGCGCCCAACTTCGCCGCCTGCCCCACCAATAAACACATGGCTCTGCGCAATCGGCGCCACGCTAGGGAAGCTGGCCGCGTTGGCATCCGCAATACAATCGCCGTTCCGGCGCAGATAAGAGGCCCTCGCCGCAGAGTCCGACATCACCAATGGCAGCACACGGTGGCGCAACCCTTCACCCGCGGCGATGCGAGTCGCCATGACGGTATCGACATGGACCCCTCCGGCGGCCGCCACCGTAACGAACTCCATATCCCCCACAAAGGGCCGCGCACACCCCAGCAACATCCGCGTCTCGCGCCCCGCCGTCAGCGCCTGTGCCACCTGGCGCTCGCCAGTAACCAGTGCTTTCAACTGGCGTTGAACTGTCTCTATCAAAAAATTAATTGCCATATCAGGGTCTTTCGCCATCAGATTCGGGGACAACGGCCAGTGCCGACGTACGGTGAAATCCACCATATCCAATACATGGTTTGGCAAAAGGCGGCGCACACCGTCATGTGCGGTGAGCCCCCCCGGTATCCAACCGAGACCCCCGACCTTCAGACGGCCATGCAACACGGCGTCAAACCGTGCATCATATGCCTGCGGCTCAAGCAGGGCGTAGGCGCTCGAAGCAGCCATGCGCATCTCGGGATCGTAGACGCAAGGCACCTGCCCCGCCGCATCCAGATAGATGCGTGCCGTATCCCCGACTGTGCAAACCCACAGGAACCGCCCGGCCAGCCCCTCTAGAACGGTCTCGGCGAAAGCATCTACATCACCCTGAAAGGCCGCTGCCAAGCGGTGTATCCCGCCGGTCAAACGCTGGGCCCCGGCCAAGTCGATCGGAAAACCCAGTAGCAGCCCCACAGGCTGCCCCGTCGCATCCCTCAACAAGACCTCGTCTAGGCCTGGCCCCGACACGATGCAAACCTTGCCTACACGCCGCCCTGTACCGGGCGCATCGAGGGAAATGCGGAACTGCCATGGATCAAGCTTCACTGGAAATCATCCTTTCTAGACACTGCTCTCACGCTTGCCCCGTCATCGCCTGCCGCAACATCCAGCTCATCCTTGCGCAGCGAATGCGCAGTAAAATCGAGACCGCCCGCGCCTTTTCCGACCCGTTCAGGCCCTTGGCCTGCAATACACGCGGCAGATGCGCCAACACGCTCGCGGGCATCAAGAGCGCCTTCACTGCCCACTTCACGCGGGCACCCTGTCCATCCAGCAAAAACCCCTCGCGCGTCAGTCGCCGCCACTTGTGGCGCAGGGCGGGCCAGTCCTGCCGCGAAGGGTGACCTGCGGCGAAATTATCGTCGAAGGCCAGTGCAAATCCCGCCGCGTGCGCGCGCTGGCTCCATTCCTTGTCCTCGGACACCGCCGGGCGAAACCCGCCCACTTCCTCGAAGACCGCCCGCGAGGTCACCAGATTGCCAGCCCCCAGAAATGCGTCGCGCGTGAGGTAGGTCTGCATGCGAAAGGCAAAGACCTGTTCGAACGCCTCCGCCCCGGAACAGGGTGGCGGGGTTTCGTGAAACACATCGACCCGCCCGCCGATTACGGTGCCCTCTTTCGCGATCCGTCGCCCCACCGCGATCCAGTCGTTCGAGGGCAGGCAATCGGCGTCAATGAACATCAACCAAGGTGCAGTCGTTGCCGCCACGCCACGATTGCGGGCAGGACCGGCGCCGCTTTCAACCTCGATCACGAAACGCACACTGGGAAATGCGTCTCTAACCCGCGATAGATCGACGGTTGAGCCATTGTCGGCCACTACGACCTCTACATCCTCGCCCGCCTGAGGCACCAATGCGGTAAGGCACCGCGCCAGCCGGTCGGGATCGTTGTAGTGCGGGATGATCACTGCAATGTGGAAAGGCATCGAAACGGCAGCTCGCGGAAGAGGTCGGTGTATTGATGCTGCAAATCCATGGCGAAAGATAGGCGGCGCGGCGATTTATGCTGCATCGCGCGGCCCGCCGGTGTAACCGTCGTCCCGCCCCGCACGGAATAACGCACCATGAACAATGCAGACCCGGTCCTGTCGATCATCGTCATCAGCTACAATACCCGCGAGATGACGCTGGCGTGTCTTGCGTCGGTCTATGAGCAGACCAATCTGCCGTTTCAACTGATCGTAGTCGACAACGCCTCATCCGACGGCTCGGCGGAAGCGATCGCCTGCGCCTTTCCCGACGCGCACCTAATCGCGGAGGACACCAATCACGGCTTCGCGCCTGCGCATGACATCGCCCTGCCCCATGCCTCCGCTCCCTGGCTCTTGCTGCTGAACCCCGATACCGTCGTGCTCGACCACGCAATAGATCGCCTCTTCGCTTTTTCAGAGACGCATCCGAAGGCGGGAATCTGGGGCGGGCGCACGCTGTATGCAGACCGTACACTCAACCCCTATTCGGTATGGGGACGCATGACGCTTTGGTCCACATTTTGCCGCGTGGCTGGCCTGTCGGGTCTCCTGCGCAGGTCGGAAACATTCAATCCCGAAACCTATGGCCTCTGGGAGCGCGATCAGATCCGCGAGGTCGACATCGTGGTGGGCTGCCTGTTCCTCATGCGCCGTGCTGATTGGGATGCGTTAGGTGGGTTCGACTCAGCGTTCGTGATGTATGCCGAGGAGGCGGATCTATGTCTGCGAGCACGCGCGGCAGGACACCGCCCCATGATGACGCCTGATGCGCAGATCATCCACTATGGTGGTGCCAGCGAAACCGTGCGGGCCGACAAGATGGTGCGCCTGATGCGGGCCAAGACTGAACTGGTCAAGCGTCACTTCCGACCCGGCACGCGCCATCTGGGGCGCGCGCTTTTCGCTCTCTGGCCCTGGTCGCGCTGGGTAGCGACGAGGGTGGCGGGCAGTCTTACGGGCAACGCATCACTCAAAGAAAAGTCCCGCACATGGGGCGAGATATGGAAGCGGCGCAGCGAATGGAAAGACGGATTTCCGCCCGCTTAGAGCCTACTCCGGGTCACCAGCCACGCTTCGAGCGCATCTAACAGTTCTTCGGTGACACCTACACCGCTAAGCACCAACCTGCCTTTGGTGCGCGTAATCCGGACGCTGTCTTGGGGTATCTCCGGTGCCGCCAAAGGTTTGGCCGGCGCGGTAGGCGCGAACTTCGTCCGCGCAGGCATCAGCATCTCTGCCAGCGCCTCCTGTTCGGTGGCAGCATCCGGGGCAGGGGCCTTCTCCAGATGTTCCGCAATCCGCGCTGCCAGACCCTCATCCTCTTCTAGCGCCTTAGCCAGCGCCAGCCCCGTCCGTTCCGACAGGCTGGCGGGAAACCGCAGCACCTCGTCCAAACCGGCGTAGATGCTCAGGAACGACATGATCTTGGAGCGTTTGGAGGCGCTGGCACTGGTGAAAAGCCCCCTCACCGCCTGACGGGAAGTGGGATAGGCACCCTGTTCAGCGGCGCGCGCCGAGATGCGGGCGCGTTCGTAGAAACTCAGTGACGCCCTGATTTCATTTTCCTCGACCATCGCAAGATATGCGTCCGACGCGGTCTGCGGGACGCGGACAAGGCACAGGGCATGGGCAAATTCACCGCTCTGCGTCTCGGCCCAGAGGCGCCGCAGCGCGATCAGCCGCCGCCAGCCCGAGATCAGGCCATACCGACCCTGACGTAGCGCCACGACTTCGATCGGGGTCTGCTGGCCGCGGGTACGTAAGCTTTGCTCCAGCGCCGTCATCTCGTCAGGGTCTACGACGGCGCGGTCACGAACTAGATAGGTCTCGTCGATGGTATCGAGGCCGATGCGCTGCACCAGACGTCCCTCGCGACGGGCGTCGGCCATTTCGCCCGCGACCTCCTCCAGTGCGGCCTGAGTGGCGGAGGCGCCGGCCACGTCGGCGATGGGTGCCTGCCGGGTACGTACCCCAGCCCAACCGTTGGCTAGCGCCTTGATATCGGGTGCGCGCCCCTCGGAAGGGGCAACGGGTGAGGTAGGGGTCGGGGATTGTATCAGACGTTTACGCTTGGCCATCAGAAATTTCCTTACCGCTGTGCCATCGGGATGTGGCCCTCACTCGATTTTCTATAAACCCGGCCGCCGCAGTTTCGAAAAAACTGGAATCAATGAAATCAATGGCTTGGGAACCAATTGTTTCGCATGCGAAAACTTTCACTCCGCTGCCTCCGCCTGCATCGCCAGCTCCTCGCGCCGCCAGATTCCCAGTAGAAGCGTTTTGAAGGCGGCATAGGTCTCGTCAAACGTCGCGCGGCCCCTTGCATAGGTGTCGCGGTTGAAATCGCGGTAATCGGCCTCGTAGATGCCGTTCACGCTTTCCCCTGCCTGGCCGATAAGTGCAGTAAAATCCTGCCGGTAAGGCGATAGCACCTTGCCCAGATAGGCCTGCATCAGCCCTGCCATTTCCGCCTGCTGGGCCCCGTCATAGCGCGTGACGACTGCCCGCACGGCATCCCATTCGAAATGCATCTCCTCGCGCCCCAAGGCACGCGCCGCAATGTTCTCGCCGTCCTCAATGGACTGGAACGTGGCGTACAGCATGTCAAAAAATCGTCCCGTAGAGTCGAACTCCATGAAGGACGCGCCCAAAGGTACCAGCAGGATATCCGCCGCGGAAAGCCCGTTGATCGTAAGGTAGCCAAGGGCAGGCGGCGTGTCGAGGAACACCAGGTCGTAGTCGTCTAGCACACCGTCCTCGGCAAGCACGTCGCTCAATGCATCCCAAAGCTTCCAGCCTTTCGCCGCCATACGCCAGACTGGGATCTGGAATTCGGACCAGTAGAGGTTCAGCTGTGCCCCGATGATGTCGATGTTGGGCCAATGGGTCTTCTGCACGATGCTGCCCGCCGTTACCTTCAGCGCCTCGTCCAAAGTCTCGTCCAGCGGCACGGGTGCCTCGCCCCGGTCCTGTCTGCGCAGGTTGTCGCGGCGCAGGTGAGTGGCGTAGTGGCGGGCAAGCAGCGGAAACACCGTGCCCCATTCGTCTGCCACCTTTGCCCCGAAAATCGAGGTCATGGAGCCCTGGCTGTCCAGATCAATGACCAGCACCTTGTAGCCATCGAGTGCCGCCGACATCGCCAGATGGGCGCAGGTTGAGGTCTTCCCCACTCCGCCCTTGAAATTGGCCACCGCCACTATCTTTGCGGGTATCCCTTTGGGCCGGTAGGGCAGGTAGTCCTTGGCCTTCGAGCCTTCGGCCCCGAAATGCGCCCGCAGGCGCAGCACTTCGTCCAACGTGAACCAGCGCGCGCCGCCGTCGGTCTCGCTCACCCCCTGGGGCAGGCCCGGGTTCTGGCGCAGCACGCGGCGAAAATGCGCGGGGGCCACGGGGATGAGATACTTGGTGATCTCCCAGGTCGAGAACAGGCGCAGCTTCTTGCGCCCGGTATCGTCCATGCCCCGCGCCGCAAGATCGTCACGGCCTTGCTGGCAATTCTGCGCGATTCGGGCAAAGCCCTCGGTATCGGTGGCAGGTTCCAGCGCTTTGCGCGCCCGGTCGGGGGAGATGTTGAAATAAGGGGGCAGGGCGTCTTTCTGCATCGAAAACCTCTGTATGCTACTTTTTATTCAAAGTGACACAAAAGACGTTACATGGGAAGATAGGTTGAACATGATCCTTCTTTTCTCAGTAAATCAGGGGTTCTGATGGAGAGAATGCAGCAGTTTTCCTGTGTGACCAAGAGGGTCTTAGTTAAATATGAGTTATTTATTAGTTACTGACTCCCAGCTTTTGCAGCAAACCATTGTGATTGATGGATAATGGAGCCCGTCTTGAGATCATAGCGACTCTGATCCCACGATAGCCCGACTCTGATCCCCCGTTGCAACGACTCCGATCCCCCGATCGGGACGTGTTGCCTTGTGGACAGAATCCCGCCTGCATAATACCTTGGGTGTCATTGAAACGACGAAGACCGTACAGCAGGCTAAATGGCCGGGGCGGAGCAGGACAGGCATATGATGACCCCTATCGTCGCAGGCGCGCCGTGAGTGCGGCCCTGACGCAAGGTAGCGCATTGCAGCGCGATTTCTTCGTTTGCGATTTCTTCGCTGCCGTGCCCAAGCACGATCTGGCCAGCATGGAGCATCCGCTCTTCTCGCTCTCCACACGGCCCGATCGGCGCATCCTCAGCTACACCCACGGCGATGTTGAGATGACCGTGACGCCTTCGGCCCGGGGCCGTGCCACGATCTTCGACGCTGATATCTTGATCTTCTGCATCAGCCAGCTGATGGCGGCGGTGAACGCGGGCAAGCCCACGGCGCGGACCCTGACGCTGACCGCGCATGATCTCTTGAAGGCCACCCACCGTGAGACCTCCGGCGACGGCTACAAGCGCCTGCGCGATGCATTCGAGCGGTTGGCGGGCACGCGCATCACCACCAACATCACCACAGGGCCGAAGGACGACCCAACCGAGACCACGACCGGTTTTGGCCTGATCGAGGCCTGGCAGATTGTGCGCAAGACGCGGGCAGGGCGGATGGTCAGTGTGAGTGTGACGCTGTCGGAATGGCTTTACCGCGCAGTTCTGTCGAAATCGGTCCTGACGCTCAGCCGCGAGTATTTCACCCTGCGCCGCCCGCTGGAACGGCGCGTCTATGAACTGGCACGCAAGCACTGCGGCCGCCAGCCGTCCTGGCGCGTGTCGGTGGAGGTGCTTTGCCGCAAGTCCGGTTCGACCTCGCCCCGCCGAGTGTTTCGCGCCATGCTGCGCGAGATCATCAAGGCCGACACGATCCCTGACTACGTACTGACGGAGGAACCAGGCGACATCATCTGCATCACCCCGCGCGGTGTCGTGCTGGAGCCGGGCAGCGCCCCGGTGCTTAAGGCCGAGACGTTAGCGGAGGCCCGCCGCCTGATGCCCGGCTGGGACGTCTATGCGCTGGAAGCTGACTGGCATGACTTCTGGGCGGTGAGCGGCCGCCGGACGCTGCGCAGTCCCGACAAGGCGTTTCTGGGGTGGGTGAGGAAGAGGGGAGCCAGCGATGCCTGAGAGCGGCGACATGACGGCGCAGGTAAGTGTCGTGATCCCCTGCTATAATGCTGAAGGCTGGGTCGCGCGGACGATCAGGTCCGTGCAGGCGCAGGGGGCGGTGGTGGCTGAGATCATTGTGGTCGATGACGGATCGTCCGATGGCAGCCTGGATGTTCTGCGCCCCTTGGAGGCAGATGGCACGATCACGTTGATATCAGGCCCTAACAAGGGCGGTTGTCACGCCCGCAACCGTGGGCTGGAAGCGGCATCTGCCCCTTATATAATGTTCCTCGATGCCGATGATGAGATCAAGGGAATGATCTTGGCAGGCTCCGTCGTGGCTGCGGTCGCGGGTTCTGCGGATATCGTGTTCTCAATGATGGAGATTCGATATCCCGATGGTCAGATCACCTGGCAGGGCCCGGTCGGCCCGCCTGAACAAAGTGAACGAGACATTTTCGCGAATTGGTTCGATGGCGACTGGATCGGGTGTTGTTCGGTGGTTTGGCGCACTGATTTCGTCCGCCGCATTGGTGGCTGGGACGAAACCCTGCGCGTGGGTCAGGACGGAGACCTGGTGTTGCGTGCGCTCCTGGCGGATGCGCGGGCCACGCGCAACAAAGAAGGTTACGGCATCTATTACCGTGACAACCCGGGATCGGTGTCGATGTCGGGCGGCGTGACGAGGCCCAAGCTGCAAGGCCAGATTGACACTATCGCGCGGCTGAACACTGCTGCCCGAGAAAAAGGCTGGGGCGCAGATCTGGGGCGCAATTACGCAGCGCTCTACTTTCTCGCTCGCAAGGGCTTCATGAACGGCCATGTCGATCTAGGGCGCCGCGCCTTGGGCGTCCTGCGCGACGCAGGCCACCGGGGCCACCATGGCACGCGGGCCCATGTGGTGCTCGCCAGCCTGATCGGCCTGGAGCGCAAGGTGAGGTGGTTTGGGTCTTGAAACAGGCTCTAACCTAAGCCTTAGTGACATTTTCCATCGGCAGTTCCCGCCGTGCGATAGCGTTGCGTGTGTCGACCACTGGAATGCCCAAGCCCACCAGTGCTTCGTAATCCACCGCGTCGTGATCGGTCGAAATCAATACAGCGTCGTAGCCGCCGGCCTTGATGGCATCCATATCGACCGAGCGGCGACCCTTGAGGTCCATATGCTCGCGCATCTGGGGTATCTCGGCCACATGGGGGTCGTGAAAGTCTACCTCCGCTCCCGCCTCCAGCAGCAGTTCCATCAGCCGGACGGAGGGGCTTTCGCGCATATCTGGCACGTTCTTTTTATATGAGATGCCGACGATCAGCACCTTGGAAGCCGACAGCGCCTTGCCCGATTGGAGATCCAGCACCTCGCGCAGGCGGCCCACCACATGGCGGGGCATGTTCACGTTGATCTCGCCTGCCAGTTCGATGAAGCGAGTGCTGAGTTCATACTGCCGCGCCTTCCAGGTCAGGTAGAACGGATCGATCGGGATGCAGTGACCACCAAGGCCGGGGCCGGGATAGAACGGCATGAAACCGAAGGGCTTGGTCGCCGCCCCGTCGATCACCTCCCAGACGTCGATGTCCATGGCGTCGTAGATCAGCTTGAGCTCGTTCACGAGCGCGATGTTGACGGCGCGAAAGATGTTCTCGGTGATCTTCACCGCCTCGGCGGTGCGGGTCGAGGAGACTGGCACGACCTTGTCGACGACGCGGCTGTAGAAGGCTGAAACCAGCTTGATCGCCTGCGGGCTGTCGCCGCCGACGATCTTGGGGATCGTCGCGGTCCTGAACGAGGTATTGCCGGGATCCTCGCGTTCGGGGGAAAAACCGACCCAGAAGTCCTGTGCAGACCCCAATCCGCCGCCTTCGAGCAGGGGGGTCAGCACCTCATCCGTAGTGCCGGGGTAGGTGGTGGATTCGAGCACGACCAGCGTGCCGGGGCTGAGATGCTCGGCGATTTTTCTTGCAGTATTCTCGATGTAGGACATATCCGGTTCGCGGTGTTTGGTCAGCGGGGTGGGCACGCAGATCACGATTACTTGGCAACCGGCGAGCCCTGCGAAATCGGTGGTCCAGTCGAATCTGCCTGCTGCAATGACCTCTGTCAGGGCGTCTTGGCCCACGGCCTCGATATAGCTTTGGCCAGCATTGAGCAGGGCTATCTTGCCCGGGTCTATGTCGAAGCCAGTGACAGGAAAACCGCGCGTGGCCGCCGTGACCGCCAGTGGCAAGCCGACATAGCCGAGGCCCACCACGGCGACGCGGGCGGACTGCTCGGTGATGGCGTTCGACAAGGTGTCGAAAAGGGGGGTGGTCATGCGGGCGTCCTTGTAAGTTCGGGGTGGTATCGCGGGCGGGGTGCGATCGTGTCAATCGCCACCTTTCGGTGTTTTGCGGTCTCGTGGGGTGGAAAGCCATGAAAGGGTCCGGCGGATTTCCTCCGCCAGCGGGTGCTTGAGGAGGATGGCTGTGCCGAGGCCCATCAGGGCGGACAGCAGCAGCAACCCGACCAGAACAGTGTAGGAACCACCCCCCAGCCCGGCGATTTTCCAAGCTGCAACCGGGGCGGCAGCGGCCAGCGTCATCGCGGCCGATTTCAGATGCCCGCGTAGCAGGGCACTGACGGTGACACCCATATAGGGTGCAATCGCAAACCAGATGGCGGTAATCAGCAACACTGTGTTCACCGGCCTGCTCATGGCAAAGACCTCGAGCCCCCATTGCAGGGCGATATAGGAGATGCCCAGCGATTGAATCAGTTGCACCATCCGCAGAATCAGAAGGCGGCGTACATGGCCGAACGGTACAAGTATCTGGTCGGGCTGGGGCAGCAGCGACAGCATCGCTTGGGCCAGCAGCAGCCAAGGCAGGATCACCGCTGACTGTGTCCATTGCGGCCCCAGCACCAGCAGGACGATCTCCTGCGCGAGCAGGGCCAGAACGGCAAATACTGGCCAGATCATGCCAGTGGTGATGGCGGTCAGGCGTTCGACCTTGAGGCCGATGTTGCGCCCTGCGCGGAGGTCTTCGGAAAAGGACGACAGCATTACCCGGCCCAGCGGCATGAATAGGCCTTGGCGCACCATGCCCGGAATACGCACGGCGCGGTCGAACAACGCCGTCGGCCCCGCCCCCAGAATCGCACCTACCAGAAGCTTGCTACCCTCCACGGTGGCTTGGCCCGCCAGCGAGGCACCGGACGTCCAGAGCCCGAACCCCAGAAGCGGCCTCCAGCCGCGAAAGCTTGGCCCCAGCCGTAGATGTCGCGGCTCTGCCCAGGACAGCAGCACCATGCGCAACACCGCCTCGGTCATCAAGCCCCAGACCAGCGCCATGGTCGAAAACCCCAGAAAAACCAGCCCGATGGATGTTACGACACCAGCCAGCTTAGCCAGCAAGGAGGCATGATGCAGTGTCTCGAAACGCATCTCGCGCCGGATCAGCGCCATCGCGGGCTGTTCGACGGGAAAGATCAGGATCACCAGCACCACCGGCCCCAGCACCTGTGCCAGACCGGGCGTGCCCATCCAGGCCTCGAGCTGATGACGCCCCAGAAACAGCCCGATCCCCAGGATTGTGCAAAGCGCGATGGACATGCCGAATGTGGCACGGATTGTGGAGTCCTGCACCACAGGTTCGCGGATCAGGTAGTTGGTTAGTCCCATCTCGCGCAGCGCCTGAATAATCATCACGACCGACAGGGCGATGACGAACACGCCGATCTCCTCAGGGGTCAGCAGGCGGGCGATGACTACCATGTTGGCGGTCTGCAGCATCATCATGCCGACCTGCTGGCTGAGCGACCAGAAAAGCGAGCGGCGCAGGGTCATGATCAGCGCGTCACGGCGCGGGAATTGGCGTGAACGGCCACGTCAGGGTCTGTTTCAGCGCCAGGCAGGGCAAACTCCAGAAGCGCGCGTCGCCCTTTTGTGTTGTTCAGACAGTCCAGATCGAAAACACGCACATGGTTGGGATGTAGGGCCGCCAGCCTGTCGGCCTCGGCATAGTAGTCGTCGTGCCAGCGCTGCAGGTGGGTCGCCAGATCGGCCGCCCCCAGCCCCTCGTAGCTCGGAAAACAGGCGTCGAAGCGTTCATGTTCCTGCCATCGGGTGTCACCGGATCCGGCCCAGTGGTTGCGGCTTTGCGGTAGGGGAATGCCCTTAAACAGGGCGCGCAGGCGGGTGGTGCGGCTGTGGGGTCTCAGGCGCAGCTTGGCGGTGAAGCTTTGCACGACGGCGTCGCGGTCGCGCCGCAGACAGGGGAATCGGGCCTGCGGGGCGCGGACTAGAATCGTCTCCACATAAGGCAGATAGTAATGGCCGACGTCGCCGATGCCGGTCACCCTTTCCAGTGCCATCATCCGCTCGATGGGGGCGTCGCGGTCGGGCGAGGTGCGGTCGATGGTCAGTGCACGTTCGTCGCCCGAAAGGATCGCCCGGAAATCGCGCAGGAGCGAGATCACCGTACCCTCCGCGCCTTCCCACGCCATCGCCGAGGGGTTGATCTCGTGAAAGCACACGGTGTTTGGCTGGGCGTCGAGCAGCACGGCGAGCGAAACCGTGCCGCTGCGCCCCGCGCCGAGGCCAAAGACGATATGTCCGGCAGGCCCGCTCATGACGCGCCGCCCCGATCCTTGCGCCAGCTTTTCATCCGGCCCCAGTCCAGCGCGAAGCTGAGCATCCGTCGCGCTGCGGCTTCGGTATCGCCGCGCACCAGACGATAAAGCCCACCGCCCGCCGAACGCATGAGCCGCCCGATCACGGTGACCGGCAGGCCAAGAACGCGGTGGGCGAAGAGTGTGTCGCTGTCCGGTTCG
>JBBSJO010000096.1:0-15483 GCA_038257185.1 Rhodobacterales bacterium
CCTGGACGTCCGGCGTCGAGATATTCATCACCACCGTCGTGCCGCCGCCGCCCCCCCGGACGCCCAGCTTGCCGTCCGCACCGCGCGCCAGGGGCATGATCGCCTCCGGCCCCGCCTCGCCCATCACACCCATCCCGCCCCGCATCGGAAAGGCGGTGGCGTTGTTCACAACGCCACCGCTCGCAAAGGGCATCACCCGCCCTTGCGAGAACGCCGCCCCGTCGGCAAATGGCAGGATATCCTGCACCACCGACCCGATCCCCTGAGAGATCAGCCCTCCGAAATGATCCGTCACCGGACGGATCGCGGCGTTATAGGTTGTATTGATCATCGACTCCGCCACCGTGCGCAGCGCGTCCGACAGCTTCAGCCCGTCGAAGACAACCCCGTCAAAGGCCGTGCGCAAGCCCCGGCTCAACCCCTTTTCCAGGGTCGCCACATCCTTGCCAGTCGCCGCCAGCGAGGTGCGCATCCGGCGCAATTCGCTGTCGAACCCCGACACCAGCACCCCGGTGTTCGCGAGCGTGCCATTCAACGTCTCGGCATTGCCCTGCAGATTGTCGAACTCTTCAAAGTCGGCCATCGCCGGTCCCCTTCTCCTTGTCCGGATAGGCCGCCATCAGCGCCGCCAATCCGTCTTTCAACAGCGGTGCCTCCGCCCCGGAAGCCCCCAGCATCAACTGGAATTCCGCCGGCGTCAGGGCCCAGAACTCTGCCGGGCGCAGACCCAGTCCCCGGATCCCGGCCCGCATCAGCGCGGGCCAATCGAGGCCCGCGCGCCCGCTCATTCCGGTACCACGAAGGCCCGCGCCAGCAATTCCGCCGCAGCGCGCGCCGCAGCCATCGGCCCGCCCTCGATATCGGCATGCAGCAGCGCATCCTCGGCAAGCTCAGCGCCTCCGCCCCGCAGCCCCGCACCCAGCAGCGCCAGCACATCCCGGCTGGAAAACCGGTTGCCTTCGAAACGCTCCACCAGCGCCATGAGCGAGCCTTCGCAAAGGCGCTCTTCCAGTTCTGCCAGCGCGCCCAGCGTCAAACGCGCGACATGACGCTGCCCGTCGATGACCAGCGCCACGTCTCCCCGCCAAGGATTGGCCATGCTCAGACCGCCACTGCCGGTTCGAACACAAGTGCGCCCGCCGACTGAAGGCTCAGCTCGAATGTGGCTTCTCCGTTCAGCGTCCCGGCATATTCCAGCGACGTCACCTGGAATGGCCCTTCGACGACCCCGAAATCGGGGATGATCACCTGAAAGTCGGGAGTCAGCCCGTCAAAGAACAGCTGCCGCGCCCGTTCGTCCGTGCCCGCATCCCGGAACACGCCGGACCCGCTGATCGCCGCTGACCGCACACCCGCGCCCACCAGCAACTCGCGCCATCCCCCTTCGGAATCGAGCGAGGTGACGTCCACCGTCTCCGCGTTGAAACTCACCCGCGTGGCGCGTAGCCCCGCGATTGTCTCGAACTGACCATCGCTGGTCATGTCCACCTTGACCAAAAGGTCCTTGCCCGCTTGCACTGCCATTTCGTCTCTCCTGGTATGCTGTAAAGAAATTCAACCGCGTCAGTCGTCCGCGACCCGCGCCCGGAACCGAAGGTCGATCTGCCGACCGCTCGCCCCGTCGATCCGCCGCACGTTGGCCCGCTCAAAGCGCAGCAGCACCAACCGTCCCCGGCTCAGTTCCAAATCCGCATCGTGCAACACGTCGCTGACGGCCCCCGCGACCGCTTTCGCCGCAGCGAAACCCGGTTGCGCGGTGATCACCGACACCGCAAAACGATGCTCTGCGCCCGCCCCGCTGCCATCAGACGCGTCGCTCACGGTCTCGCTGCCCAATTGCACGTAGAGGTCTGGCAAGCTCCCTGTCGGCACAGCGTCATAAATCGCGCTGCCCACCAAAGCTCCCAATGCCACATCCGCGCTCAATGCCTCAAAGACCGCTGCCTGCAAGGCACCCGACATCCCATAGCTCATGTCACCACCTCTTCCTCGGCAAAGCAGGTCAGATAGCGCCCTTCCGGGTCCCGCTCCGCCACCGCCTCGATGGTGAAGACACGCGCGCCCTCACGCAGCCTCTGCTGCGGCCGGGGTCGCGCCGTGCTCTCGAAAGGCGCGCCGCGCACAACGATCTTGTAACTCATTCTGCTCAGCGGTGCCCCCGACAGCGCCGTCTCCCGGCCCGTACGTGCAGTCACCTCTGCCCAAAGCGTGCCCAGCACGGTCCATCCCTCACTGTACCCGCCCGACCCGTCGCTAAGACGCTGCGGTGCCTCCAGGATCATTTGCCGGTTGAGATGAGGCGCATTCATCTGGACGCCCCCATACCGATCCGCAGCGTCTTGTACCGCTCGATCAGGCTGGCGACGCCAAAAGGCATGCATCCCTCGCTCAACCCGGTGTCGGCACGGTATTCATAGAAATGCGCCGCCAGCATCAGGACAGCCTGCTGCAGATCGGCAGGAATCGCCGACCAGTCCTGCCCGAACCCGGCATCGAATTCGATCAGTACCGCCCCGGCACTCGGCACCTGCGGCAGAGATGACCCCGTCGCACGCAACCTCGGCCGCTGCATGTCGCGGTCCAGCCAATAGACCTGCGGTGAAACGTCGCTCTGCGCGCCATCGCGTGCGACCAGCGCCACGCGCGTAATCGCGTCGATCGGGGACACCGGCAATACCTGCGCCTCCGCATCCCGCCAGAATGTCAGCGACCATACAAAGCGGCGCTGGATTAGTACCTTGCCGGTCCGCGCCTCAATCGCTGCCAATGCGGCGCGCAGAAATGACACCAGTACCGCGTCCTGAAGGGTGTCCTGACCAAAGCCGCTGCCCAACCGCAGATGTGCCTTGAATGCCTCAACCGGCAGTGCTCCGTCAGGGACAGTCGTTTGTTCGATCAACATCATCAGACGTCTCCAGTTCTCGTCTCCCCGCCCCGACCTTGGTCCCGGACGCGCGCCCCCCTGCATTGCTCGGTCGGAGGGGAGCAGCTAGACAATGCAGTTGATGGGGTCGCGCGCCCGGACCGGGGTCAGATCGCCCCGGCCCCGGCTTCAGCCCCGCTTACGCGGTGCCGAACTTCAGCAGCTTGATCGCGGCAAAATCGCTCACATCACCACCGACGCGCTTGGTCGCATAGAAAAGAACATGCGGCTTCGCGCTAAAGGGATCGCGCAGAATGCGCAGGTCGGGACGCTCCGCGACGGTATAACCCGCCCCGAAATCGCCAAAGGCAATTGCCATCGCGTCTGTATCCACATCCGGCATGTCTTCAGCCACCAATACCCGGTAGCCCATCAGACGCGCAGGTTCGCCCGCTGCCAGGCCGTCCGACCAAAGGAAACGCCCGTCCGCGTCCTTCAACTTGCGCACACGGCCAGCGGTCTTGGAGTTCATCACGAAGGTCGCGTTTGCGCGGTACTGCGCCCCGAGGGAGTAGACCAGATCGACAATCGCATCCGGCGCCAGGTCGCCGTCAACGCCGGTCGGCACGTAGCCGAGCGAGTCCCAGACCCAGACATCGTTGTCCACGACCGGATGTGTCAGGAAGCCCGTCGGCTTGTCGACGCCGTCGCCGTTGATGAAGGCGGCTGCCTCCGCCCGTGCAAACTTGTCCGCGATGCGTCCCGCGAGCCAACCCTCGATGTCGAAAGCAGAGTCGTCCAGCAGGCGCTGCGACGCCTTGGGCAACGCACTCAGCTCATGCAGCGGGATCGTGATCCGGTCGATCTGCGGCGTGCCGGTCTCGGCGCTCGGGTCATTCTCCGTCGCCCAGCCCGCACCGATGTCGGAGTAATCGACCAATACGTCATAGGAGGTCGCCTCCACCCGCACCACCGAGGCAATCGCCCGGATCGACGCGGTGGCGTTCAGCACCGATTGCACCCGCTCCGAGGTCTGCGGATCCACGAGGTAGCCGCCATCCGAGTTCACCGCCGAAGACAGCGACTTGCTTTCCATCTCAAGCCCGCGAAGGCCATCGTCGTCGCCATTGCGCAGGTAGGCGTTGAAAGCCTTCTGGTGCGGCGCGCCCGCATCGATGGCGCCCCCCAGGGGGGTACGCGCGGGAAGTGTCATCTTGCGGTCCAACAGTGTCATTCGCTCATCCGTTTGCTGAAGTTTCGTCTGAATTTCGGCCTGGAAGCCTTTGAAGTCGGTGACAAATCCCGTCACCGCCTGCCGGACTTCCTCCGCCGGGGACATCTCCTGACCCCGTTCTTCGGTCTTGCTCATCGTTTGTCTCCGATTTGCCTCGTTCGGGGCGCGGATCATCCGCGCGCCATCTCGGCCCGCGCCCCTTCAAAGGCCGCCGCCATCTCCCGCAGGACGTCGCCCACGGCGACCCAGTCGCCCTTGGCCCCGACCCGCGCACTGGGCAGCATCGGGAAGGTCACCAGCGACACCTCCCAAAGCTCCAGTTCCGACAAGAGCCGCTGGCCCTTCGTGTTCTTGCTCGACTTTATCGTCCGGTAACCGATGCTCAGCCCGTCGATGGCCCCCGCCTCGATCAGTGCCGCCGCCTCCCGGCCCCGTGCTACCGCCGACAGGATACGGCCCTTGACCCACAGCCCCCGCGCGTCTTCGCGCACCTCGTCCCAAATCCCGATGGGCTGCGCCGGATCGTGCTGCCACAACATCTTGATACTGCGCCCCGCCGCCGCCACGGCCTTGAGGCTCGCCGCGTAGGCTCCCGCCTGCACCAGGTCCCCCCCTTGGTCGACATCGCCGAAAAAGCTTGCATAGCCACTGATCTCGACACCACCGACCACGTCGACAGCCTCCTCGAAATGCGCGAACTTGTGCTCCAGCCCGCCTTCGAGTGCGCGCAAGCCTTCCCCGTTCCCCGGCACAAGGCCAGGGTCGATCACGTCCGTATCCATGACAACTCCTTAGAAATTCAGACGCTTACGGCGTCACCACCATGAAGGATTCCACCGCCTGGGCGAGGATCACCGCCACCACGCCGTAAACCGTCAGCCACAGCCGCCGCTCCAACCGCTCCATCATCTGTTCCATGCGCTCCAGACGCTCCAGAAGGTTGGCATGATGGATCTCGCTGACCCGCTCATGCGCCTGCAACCGCAGGCCCGGCGCGCACTCAAACCGCTCAAACCCCGGATCATCACGCATCCTCCGCCACCGCCGGCAGCCCCAGCAGGCTGCGCTTTTCTGCATCTGTCAGGAAGGCCGCATTCGTCACACGCGCCCATTGCGCATCCCGCTCCGCTGCAAGCGCCGGCACCTGATCGAGGTCAGGTTTGACCTCGACCACCGCCCCGTCAAAACCTGACAGCCAGGTCGCCAACGCAGCCGTCACCCGCGTGGCAAGCGGCAGCACAGTCAGACGATAGAACGCCCGGTGCGCCTCCTGATAGTTGGCATAGGTCGCGTCCCCCTGAATCCCGATCAGCATCGGCGGCACACCGAAGGCCAGCGCAATCTCGCGCGCCGCACTCTCCTTGGTTTTCTGGAACTCCATGTCGGAGGGCGAGAAACCCATCGGTTTCCAATCCAACCCGCCTTCCAGCAACATCGGTCGCCCGGCATTGCGCGCGCCTTGATGGTGCGCTTCCATCTCGCTCTGCAACCGGTCGTACTGGTCCTCGCTCAACTTTCCCTGCCCCTCGGCACCGCGATAGATGATCGCCCCGCTGGGTCGCGCCGCATTGTCCAACAGCGCCTTGGACCAGCGCGAGGCGGAATTATGCACATCCATCGCCATCGCTGCCGCCTGCAAGGGGCTGAACCCGTAGTGATCGTCCTGCGGGTGAAAGTTGCGGATATGGCAGATCGGCGGCACCGCCCCGCCGGCATCGAACCGATGCTTGCGCCCGCCAACCGCGTATTCAAACGCCACCGGCCAGCCATCCGCTCCCGGCACCACCGACATCCGGTCCGACCGCAGCACATGCAACTCCACCGGCAGCCCGCTATCGCCGCCAACTGCCTCGACATAGGCATTGCCCGACAGCAGCAGTTGCGCGTAAAGCGCTTCCAGCAACTCCGCGCGCCCCTGGGCGCCGTTGGGCCGCGCCATGAGGCCGATCAGCGGATGGACATCGTAACGACGGTCTGCATCCTGCACCACCAGCGGCAGCGCCGCCGCCGCCTCGGCGATCAGCTTGACCGAGCGGAACCCTACCGGGTTGCCGCAGAATCCGACCCGCGTCAGGCTCACCGCATCCCGAGGGCTCCAGGCGACGCGACCCGAAGACTGGTAGGCCACCACCGAACCCGTGGCCGAAGCCTTCCGCTCCGGCACATCCACCGCCGTCCCACGTCGCAGAAAGTCAAACACCATGCCGTCGCTCCTTCGTTCGCCCCGGGGTCTCCCCTTGGCTTGGGAAACAATATCTCACCAACACCTTAACGCCCGCAAACCAGAGCGCTCGCACCCCCGCGCAACACCTCCGGTGCGCCCTTGCCTTCCTTCTCCCCTTCACCCTTTTCCAAATACCAAGCTCACTCTCGCCTCCCCCGCGCCGCCACCGCATCGCCACCTACAACGTGCGCACCCGTGGACTGCGCCAACTTGCGGCCGGTTCGATCATCAACTCGTGCAGGGCCCAGACCAGTGCATCCACCCGGTCAGGACTGCCGCCGCCCTCGAATCCCCGCGCCGTCATCCGGCACATCTGGTCCTCCAGCTCATCCAGCCCCGCCACGTGTCCCACGCGGCCTTGCTCGTAGAGCGCCGCGACAGGTTCTGCCCGCGCTACCTTGCCCCGGCTGGCGTGCACCGACTTCAACGGCACCATCGGATCAACTCCGCGCAGAACCTCGCCCACCATCTGGCCGCCCTGGTTGACTTCCGCCACCAGTCGATCCGCCCCGAACTGCTCCATCGCCGTAATCGCCGCCCGCGCCCATCCATGCGGCGTGGCCCCCTGCACCGTGCAGTCAGCCAATACCACCGCCCGCCAGTCCTGCGGCGGCCCCTTGGTCTGCGCGCCCACCACCACGATTCCACATTCATCCGAACCGGCCCCGCTCGTTGTCGCCGGGTCCAGCCCCACCACGATCCGATCGAATGCAGGCACCTCCCGGACGCGACCCTTTTCCAGCATCTCGCTGGTCCAAAGCGCCCCTTCCGCATCTGCCAGCAACACACCATCCAGTTCCTGCCGCCCCAACCGGGTCCCGCGATAGCGCGCCCTGACCTCTTCAAGGAAACTCGCCGCCAGGTTCGCTGCATTGGCCTCTGTCGGCGCATGGGTCACCACGGTCGACGGCACCTTCAGCAATTCCTTCAACACCCCCACATTGCGCGGCGTCGTCGTCACGCAGACCTGCGGCCGATCCCCGAGCCGCAGCGCAAACTGCAACTGGTCCCAGGCTTCCTGTGCCCGCTTCCATTTCGCCAATTCGTCCACCCAGGCCGCATCGAATTGCGGCCCTCGCAAGCCTTCGGGGTCATGCGCCGTATGCACCGTCGCAACCGCTCCGTTGGGCCAGACAAGCCGCTTGCGCGTCGCCTCCCAATCGGGACGTCGGTCCGCAGGCGAACAGGCCAGAATCCCGCTGTCGCCGAATATCATTACCTCGCGCACCTGCTCGATGGTCTCGCCCACCAATGCCACGCGTCGGCAACGGCCCGGATCAAGCGGCATCGCCCCCTCAACGACCGAGCGGACCCATTCCGAACCGGCGCGCGTTTTGCCCGCACCGCGCCCTCCCATGATCACCCAGGCCCGCCAGTCCCCTTCGGGCGGCAGCTGATGCGGCATCGCCCAGAACTCAAACAAAAAAGGGAGAGCCAGAAGCTCTCCCTCGTCGAGTCCCGCCAGGAACTCATTTTGGATAGGCGGAGCAGCGCAGCCGATCCAGCTTGCACCCGATCTCAGCCCGCGCCCGTTCCATGTCGAGCGCGTATCCGCCTCTTGCGATTCCAGCCTGTCTGTTTCTGCACTCATTGAGATAGTTCTCCACCTTGACGCAGGTCCCGACCATGCCGGCGATCTTTCCGACAGCCTTGGTCGTTTCGGTTTCAGTAACTTCCCCCCCGGCCTTGGCCTGCGAAGTCAGACCCTCGATTTCACGACGCAAGTCGCTGATTGCTCTCTTGAGCTAGGAGAGGAGTTCCTCGTTCTCGGCAACCTCATGATCCGGGGTAATGATTGTCATAGTCGTCATACCTCTCGTTTTAGGGTCCCCGACCCAGCAAACGTGAAAAAACGGCCACCGGGATTTAACCCGGGGCCGTTGCCCACGTTTTCTAGCATGCCGAAATCTATACATCAGAGAGTACGGTGAGTCAAGGCTAAATAGGTTAACAAAACCTTCCAAGCCCTTACGCTAGTTATAAAATTACTAACAGGCCCTGACCGATGCGGCTATGGGTTAACCCACCCTTGAAGTGACGCGAGACCCTCAGTTGCCGCCAGTCGATGCATTCCCGGCAGCCGCCGCACCCCGTTCCGCCTCGATCTGACGCCAGCGCGCGACATTGGCGTTGTGCTCCTCCAGCGTCGTGGCAAAGGCATGGCCCCCGGTGCCATCCGCCACGAAGAACACGTAATCGGTCGTTTCCGGCTGCGCCGCCGCCATGAGGCTCGCGCGCCCCGGATTCGCGATCGGAGTCGGTGGCAGTCCGGCGATCACATAGGTGTTCCACGGCGTCTCCTTGCGCAGCTCCGATTGCCTCAGACCGCGCCCCAGCACACCCTTTCCTTCGGTGATCCCGTAAATCACCGTCGGGTCGGTCTGCAATCTCATGCCTTGGTTCAAACGGTTCACGAACACGCTGGCCACCTGCCCCCGTTCCTCAGGCACCCCTGTCTCCTTCTCCACGATGGAGGCGAGCACCAGCAGCTCCTCGGGCGACCCCACGGGCAGGTCTGGCGCACGCGCCTCCCAGGCTGCCGCCACCAGCGTCTCCTGCGCCGCCGCCATCTCGGAGATGATCCCGGAACGCTCGTCACCGGGACGCACCTCATAGCTGTCAGGCGCCAGCGCCCCCTCTGGCGGCACCTCCGCGATATCGCCCTTCAGCACCTCGATCCCCCTCAGCGCCTCGACCACCTGCCAGCTCGTCACGCCCTCAGCCATCGCCACGCGAAAGCGTGTGTCTGCCTTGTCCTTCAGTTGACCATAAATCTCCGGCACGGCTTCGTCTCCGGGCGTGAAGGCCGCGCGTTCCACAAAGCGATTGGTGGCCGGATCAAGCTCGCGGACCTGCACGCTCACCCGGTTCACTCCGATGCGGTAGACGACCTCGGTGCCACAGGTACTGGCACCGCCCTCGGTCACAACATCCACGATTCCCGCCATCGAGGTGCCGGGCTGGACAAGGAAACTCCCCGCTTTCAGATCATCCGTCTTGTCGGTGTAGTCCGCCCCCATCCGAAAGATCGTCGCAGAGCTGACAGCGCCTTTGCTCTCAAGATCCCGGCTCACCTTGCGCATGTTCGAGCCGCGGTCGACCTGCACACAGATCGCCTCGGTCAGCGGCCCCTCGGCGGAATACTCCGCCCGCCCCCAAAGGATGACGCCCCCCAGAAGGAAAAGACCCACCATCAGGAACGTGATGGCATTGGACGCCACACTGCGCCACATCAGGAGACTTTTCCGAACAGCACGCTGGCATTGGTGCCGCCGAACCCGAAGGAATTGCTCAGCGCCACGTCGATCTTGCGCTCCACCTTGCGGTTCGGGGCCAGATCGATCTTCGTTTCCACGGCAGGGTTATCGAGGTTGATCGTCGGCGGTGCGACCTGATCGCGGATCGCAAGAATACTGAAGATGGCCTCGATCGCGCCAGCAGCCCCCAGAAGATGCCCGGTGGCCGACTTGGTGGAGGACATGGTGACCTTGTCCGCATGCTCCCCCATCATCCGCTCCACGGCACCCAGTTCGATCACGTCCGCCATGGTCGAGGTGCCATGCGCGTTGATGTAATCGATATCCTTCGGCTCCAGCCCCGCGCCTTTCAGCGCCGCCCGCATGGACCGTTCCGCCCCGTCGCCGTTTTCTGCAGGCGCAGTGATGTGATAGGCGTCGCCGGACAGGCCATATCCAAGCACCTCGGCGTAGATTTTCGCGCCGCGCGCCTTGGCGTGCTCGTATTCCTCCAGCACCACGATGCCCGCGCCCTCCCCCATGACGAAACCGTCCCGGTCCGCATCATAGGGCCGGCTGGCCTTGGTGGGGTCGTCCCCCCGCTTGGTGCTCAGCGCCTTGCAGGCATTGAACCCGGCAATCCCGATCTCGCAGATCGCTGCCTCCGCCCCGCCTGCGACCATCACATCTGCATCGCCATGCATGATCAGTCGGCTCGCGTCGCCGATGGCATGCGCCCCCGTCGAACAGGCCGTCACCACCGAATGGTTCGGCCCCTTGAAGCCATACCGGATGCTCACCTGCCCCGAAATCAAGTTGATCAGCGCCCCCGGCACAAAGAACGGGCTGACCCGGCGCGGGCCCTTTTCCTTCATCATGATGGCGGTGTTGGCGATGGAGTTGAGTCCCCCGATCCCCGACCCGATCAGAACCCCGGTGCGTTCCTGATCCTCGCGCTCCGTCGGCATCCAGCCGCTGTCCTCGACCGCCTGCTGCGCTGCGGCCATGCCGAACAGGATGAAGGTATCGACCTTGCGCTGCTCCTTGGGCTCCATGTACGTGTCTGCGTGGAACGTGCCATCGCTGCCATCGCCAAGCGGCACCTCGCAGGCATATTGCGTGACAAGGTTGGACGCATCGAACCCCGTGATCGGCCCCGCGCCCGACTGCCCGGCGAGGATCCGCGACCAACTGGCCTCGACCCCATCCGCCAGTGGCGTCACCAGCCCCAGTCCCGTCACAACCACTCTGCGCATTGCAAGCCCCTTGGTATCTCTTCCCGTTTGATCGGCTATACCTTGTGGCGGCCCTCTGATTCAAGAGCGCAGAGCCGCGTGGCGCGACCACCCGCCGCAATCGCCTCTGACGTCCTGCACCCAAACGAAGGAACCACGAAGGGCCCCGTCGCCCTACGGAGTCGGCACTCGGGTGATCAGCTCCCCTGCATCGGGACCCTATCGACAATGCAGGCATCGGCAAAGACCGAGTCCTCGACAGCCTTCGGCGGCAGGTTGGCTTCGCATTATTTGCCATCCCCGATCAGCCTGGCCGCCTCGCCCACGTGGGAAACACCCATGTTGTAGGGCTCACGTGCCCCAGAGATCGTAACATCAATGTTCGCCAGCCGCGACCATTTCAACCCGGTCTGGCGACGGCGTTACAAATCTGCAAGCCGACAATGGCGCTCAGACCGGCGGCCCCTTGCGGCTCAGCAGGTTCACCCTGGTGCCGTCCACCTCGGTCTCTCTCAGCAATGAATAGCCCAGAATTTCCGCCACGCGCAGCGAGGCATGGTTGTCCGGCTCGATGACGCAGACCGTGCGCCCCGCCACCACCCGATCGAACCAGTCATGCGCAGCGCGCGCTGCCTCCAGCCCAAGGCCGCGCCGATGCAGTTCCGGTTCCAGCACCCAACCGGCTTCGGGATAGGGGTCGAAATCATCGCCGAGCCCCCGCGAGCCAAAGAAGAACCCCGTCTGCCCGGCCATCGGCTTGGTGCCATGAATCTGGATCGCCCACTGCCCGAATCCCACGATCTGCCAGTGACCGGCAATGCGCAGGAAGGCATCCCAGGATTTCGATTTGGATCGCGGCTCACCATAGATATACGCGACAACCTTGGGCATCGCCCAGATTTCCGCAAAACGGCCAAAGTCCTCGGCGCGCATGGCGCGCAGGGTGACACGGGGCGTGTTGATGGTCGGAATCGTCCGCGACATGGGGGTGAATTGCCTTCACGCTTGGGATGTTGCCTCGGCCGCACCTTTGCGCGGGCCGCCTCTCGGCTTCAACCCCAAGTTCGGTACAAAAACGAAAAACGGCGCCAATCCGCAAGGACAGACGCCGTCTTTGGAATTTTCGTGCCCCTCCGCCCCTAATAGAAGCGGACCGGGTTCAGGAGGCTTCCTTGATGAACTTCACAGCATCGCCGAAGGTCTGGATGTTCTCGGCGGCGTCATCCGGGATCTCGATGCCGAATTCTTCCTCGAACGCCATCACCAGCTCAACGGTGTCGAGGCTGTCGGCACCAAGATCGTCGATGAACGACGCATTCTCGGTGACCTTGTCCTCTTCCACGCCCAGATGCTCAACAACGATCTTTTTCACGCGGTCTGCGACATCGCTCATAGTAATCCCTCATCTCTTCCGGCCTTTATGGGCCTCTTTAGTTTCCGCCTGCCGTTGTCCGACACTTGGAGGATGCCCCAAAGCTCGGAGCGGCTATGCACCTTGTTCGCACAAGGTTTGTGGGGCAATCAAGCACCCATCGGATCGAATCTGCGCCCCCATTAGCATAAGACGCACAGGGCGCAAACGCTAATACGGGCCGCGCTATACCATGGCCATGCCGCCGTTCACATGCAAGGTTGTTCCGGTCACGTAAGCGGCCTCGGGACTTGCAAGATAGATCACGGCCGCGGCGATCTCGGCCGGATCCCCCATGCGACCGGCGGGAATCTGCCCCATGATGCCGGACCTCTGGTCGTCGGTCAGCT
The DNA here is from genome assembly GCA_038257185.1 of Rhodobacterales bacterium. Lineage (GTDB taxonomy): Bacteria > Pseudomonadota > Alphaproteobacteria > Rhodobacterales > Rhodobacteraceae > Sulfitobacter. The sequence goes on from JBBSJO010000096.1 coordinate 12,554, forward strand.
TGTCGGTCATCGCCGTCGCGATGAACCCCGGTGCAACCGCGTTCACCGTGATGCCCCGGCTCGCGACCTCGTAGGCCAGCGATTTCGACATGCCGATCATCCCTGCCTTGGACGCCGCGTAATTTGCCTGCCCCGGATTCCCCGTGGTGCCGACGACGGAGGAGATATTCACGATCCGCCCCCAGCGCGCCTTCATCATCCCCCGCATCACGCCCTTGCAGAGCTTGAAGGTCGCCGTGAGGTTGACCGCCAGCACGCTGGACCATTCGTCATCCGACATGCGCATGAACAGATTGTCGCGCGTGATGCCCGCATTGTTCACCAGAACATCCACCGATCCCATGGCCTCGGCGGCCTGTTTCGGCAGTGCCTCCACCGCCTCCATATCGCTCAGGTTGCACGCCAGCACATGCGCCCGCTCCCCCAGATCGGCCTTCAGCGCCTCCAGCGGGTCGGTTCGCGTGCCAGACAGCGTCACGGCGGCGCCCTGAGCATGCAACGCGCGTGCGATCTCTGCCCCGATGCCACCCGATGCGCCTGTCACAAGCGCATTTTTCCCTGTCAGATCAAACATTTGAAAGTCTCTCCTGCCTCAATTTTCCACTCATCGCGTTACCAGCCCGAAGCGCGCGATTTCCGCCGCCGTCATTTCGTGCAGCCCATCCGAGGGTGCTGCATCCAGGCTGAACCAGTAGAACGCGTCGCTGCCGAGCATGTCCTCTATATAGCCGCGAGTCATCTCGTGCTCGGGCGAGTTGCGCGGATAGCTGCTGCCCTCCCGATAGCCATTGCGCCAACTGTGCACCCCGATGCTGGCCCCCGGCGCGATGGTGCGTCTGCGCCCGGCAAGGAAAAGGTCCACTCCGCCGGAATCGACGATGCTGTCGGCCAGAAGATGCGTGTTCAGCCCCAGCGCCCGAATGCGGTATCCCATTGCAATCGTCGCTTCCCCGTCGATGGAGCCATCAACCTGCGTCTCCACAACTGTATTGACCTGCGGGTTCTCGGCCAGCATCCGCTCGAAGGCTGCGGGCGTCCGGCTGGTGATCGTGCCCGAGAGCAACAGCCAATCGCCGTCAACGCGCATCCGCGTGCCATCACTGGCATTCTCCACCACGCCGCAGGCGGTAATCACCAGAAACAGAACCAGCGACAGCCAGCGCATCGTCAGGCGCCTTTCGCCGCCAACACCTCTGCCGGGGTGCCGATGGTACGCGTGACGCTGTCTTTGTTGATGCGCCGGATCATGCCGGAAAGCGCCTTGCCCGCCCCGATTTCCCAGAACTCGGTCACGCCCTGCTCCACCATCCATTCGACGGAGGTGCGCCACCGCACCCGGCCCGTCACCTGATCCACCAGCAGCGACCGGATCAGCGTCTCCGCCGTCACTGCCGCCGCCAGCACGTTCGCCACCAGCGGCACCTTCGGCTCTTCGATATCGACCTCATCAAGCGCCCGCGCCATCGCGGCGGCGGCCGGCACCATCAAGGTGCAGTGAAAGGGCGCCGAAACCGGCAGCATGATTGCGCGCTTCGCCCCGGCCTCTTTCGCCAGTTCCACAGCCCGCTCCACCGCGGCCTTGTTGCCGGAGACCACCTGCTGCGCCGGGTCGTTTTCATTGGCCAGTTGGCAGATATCGCCCTGTGCCGCCATCTGCGCCACCTTTGCCGCCTGCTCGAAGCTCAGCCCCAGCAAGGCCGCCATCGCGCCCTCGCCCACCGGCACGGCGGCCTGCATCGCGCGGCCCCGGATCCGCAACAGTCGCGCGGTATCGGCAACCGAGATCGCGCCCGCCGCACAGAGCGCCGAATACTCCCCCAGCGAATGGCCCGCAACATAGGCGGCCCGCTCGATCCCGACACCGTCCGCCTTCAAGGCCGCCATCGCGGCCATCGAGGTCGCCATCAGTGCAGGCTGGGCATTCTCCGTCAGCGTCAGCGTCTCGATGTCGCCGTCCCAGATCACCTCGCTCAGTTTCTGCCCCAGCGCCTCGTCCACCTCGTCAAAGACGGCCCGGGCCTCAGGGTAGGCCTCCGCCAGGTCGCGGCCCATGCCGATGGTTTGGGCGCCCTGCCCGGGAAATACGAATGCGATGCTCATGCTGGCCCCTCGTTCTTCGATTGCCCAAGATGTAGCCCGTGGCGGTCCGGCTCACAAGTCTGCACCCCAAGGGCACGCCCGTGACAATTGCGGCCCGCGCGGCAGAGGTTAAGGTGTCCCCCCACCGACACCGGAAACTTCAATGCCCCTCAGCAACACCAAGCGGCACTACGGCGCTGTCACCAAGACATTCCACTGGACGATGGCCCTGATGATCCTGACGCTGATCGGTCTGGGCCTCTACGCGACATCGCTGCCCCAGTCGAACGACGCGGAACTTGCCACTAGGGTCCGGATGTATTCGATGCACAAGACGCTCGGTGTCACCACGTTCCTCGTGGCCCTTGCCCGCATCGGCTGGGCCATCTCCCAGCCCCGTCCGGCACCGCTCCCATCACAGCGCCGCCCCGAAGGGTTCCTCGCCGATCTCGGGGATTGGGTGCTCTACGCCGCCCTCGTTATCGTGCCGCTGGCGGGCTGGCTGGCTCACGCAGCGGCGACAGGCGGCGCGCCGATCTGGTGGCCGTTCGGCGAGAACCTGCCATTCGTTCCCCAAAATGCCCATCTGCAAATTCTGTTCGACATCCTGCACGTCACTGCAGGCAAAGTGCTCATCGGCGCGCTGATCCTGCATCTGGCAGCGGCACTCAAGCACCATGTCATCGACCGCGACGCCACCCTGCGCCGGATGTTGCCGGGTCAGACCCCACTCGGCCCGCTTGGGCCGACACGCCGCGGCCGCGCCCCTCTGGGTGGTGCTGTCGCGGTCTGGGGGGCGACAATCGCCATAGCGATCTCGATCGCGGGCGATGCGCCGGACCCGAACCAGC
>JBBSJO010000097.1:0-15355 GCA_038257185.1 Rhodobacterales bacterium
CCAGATCTTATTCCGGAGTTTTGAGTTGCCCCCGGATTTCGCCGTCCGGATTTTTTTCAGTGTGCACGTTTACGTAATAGTTTCCGGCTTTCAGATCAGCCAGCTGCTCATCCGTGATGTCAGCGCTGCCGTCCATGATACCGTCGGACATGTCGATGGCGGGTGGTGCATTTTCACCTTCAGCGGCAGGTCCATGGATGTGTGCCGCTGTCGGATCTCCCGTCAGACCGTCGACCGTGACTGTCCACGAGACAGTGTTAGCCTCGGTGTCGACCGTTACGTCAGCCGTACCGGTCGCCGAGCTGTCCGTCGGTGGCACTTCGGCACCTGCTGTCAGTTCAGCGGTGTATTTAAGGGTTTCGGCCGACGCTGGCAGAGCCAGCATAATGCACGCAGCGGCGGTTGCAGTGAGTTGTTTGATACGTGGTGTCAACATTTCGGAAATTCCTCATATTTTATCGTCATCCCGTTCAACAGTTATCTGGTGAGTAAGTTCCGGTCCGGCATCGAGGTGGCTGAGTTCATTCCGGGCGCATGTATTATTGGCAATTTGCGCAGTTGAGGTCGCATGGCAAAGTAAGGCGCAGAGAGCGAATAAACGCAAAACATGATCGTCCCAGCTCTCCTCTTCGGTCAGGCCCCCTGCCCCGCCCTTTGGGCGTGTCACCGCGCTCTAGCCTTCAGCCGGCAGACCGGCCTCCGCCCGCAACGTCCCGGCCCGTCCTCTCTGTCCGCATGGCCCGCGCCCTGTCTCTCCGAGCCAGTGTGCGGGCCTGCGGCCATAGTCGTCCTGGTCCGTGCCGATGCGCCCTGACGGGTTCCGATCGCTGGGGCGCGGTGCGGGGTTCGCGCGAGCGCGATACGCCGCTGCACCGCTGAGAGAAAAAGAAAGCAAGACGGGGACCGCCGGTCCCCCACCGCAACCTTGAAATACGGCACCCAAAGGGGTGTCCCCTTCCTTCCTCCGCCTGCGGCTTTGTGCAGGCCGGGTGATCCCCCTCCCCTTTGGCCTTGATTTCAGCATTGCGGCGGTTCCCCCCCTGCCCTCGCCGGCAGGCAAGGTTTCAGAAGAGGAGCGTGCTTCGCACTCCCTCGTCTGACCCCTCGCCCGATTTTCGGCACCAGACCGGATACGTGGCACCACCGCAAAGGACCAAAGCCATGAACGACCAGACCACCCTTTCCGCAGAAGAACAGGCCGAGATTGTTCGCGCCGCAAAGATCGCAGAGCAGAGCGACCTTTTCCGCAAGACATGGGGTTCTGATGCCAGCATCCCCGGACAGATCGTCGTGACGCGCGGCGTGGCAAGCCTGTCTGTCGGCGCACAGGCGCAGATCATACGGGTCTTCGACCCCTTCAGCGACGACAAACCGCCGGAATGGGTATCATGAGATGCTGTCCGAAAAACGCAGGATTGACGGAATGCGTTGGTGGTTCACCGTTCCTGCCGACAGAGGCTTCTGAAAAGTTTCTGATTGCATTTCAACACTGGCGGCCTGATCAATATCCGCGGATGGCTGTACCCGAGTTTACACGAGCTTGACGGACGTCGCCTACGAGGTAGCGGGCAGCCGCAGGCCACGACGTGCTGATGCTGCAGGTTTCAGGTCTTGTTCTGTCGCACGGTCAGCATCTCTCTCGCCCATTCCTGTTCATAGACATGCGCAGAAGGATCCGACAAAAATATGCGACTGGCGCGACGCACCCGGGCATCCGAATGGGCTGTCACATCAGACCGGATCGCTCTAGCCCATCCCAGGCGCTGATTGCCCGTCAGAAAATGCCTGCTGATCATGGGATCCGTCATGTTTCCAGTCATACATCATATTGGGTCTGTCTGCCCAAGAAAATGGCTTCCAACCGACACCTGACTGTCACGGAGCTGGGTTTGCAAATCCGCAAAGTGCTGGCTCTGGGATGCTAAACTTAAACCACTCAAGGCTGCTTCGACATTTTAGCCAAACGGTTGATCAGACGCTCTGTCATTTGCGTCGTCTGCCACGACATGGGGGAGTCCGGTCGCGGCTCTATTGCCGGATAGGAGAAAGTGATTTTCATAACCACATCCCCACCACTTACCTTGGTGTTTATTCCCGGCATCTGGTAGATCGGGTTTAGGATGAATCTGTCCGGCTCGGATGTCCAGATCTTGCAGATGTCTTCATAGGAAGTGAGGCCGCCGAGGGCCTTGAGCCTGCGCGCGAAGTTGTAGGCCGCGATGAAGTCGGCGATATAGGTCCGCAACTGGTCATGGTCGTCGTAGTGGAAGCGCTTGACGGTGGCGTCCTTGATGGAGCTGCTCATCCGCTCGACCTGGCCTGTCGTCCAAGGGAGGTTTGGCTTCGTGAGGCGATGCTCGATACCGTTGGCCTCGCTGATCATGTCGAAGCGATCCTGATCCGCAACGTGGCGGCGGGACAGGTAATCTCTCCCTTCGCGGCCCATCCGACGATCCGGTCGCCCAGCACGAGGCGCGTCACGGTCTGGGCCGATCGACCTTCCGCGTGCGAACCGACTGGATCGACGTCGAGGCCGTCATGACCCTGCTACCTGCGCGTTCGGCGTATTGTAGTTCAGCGCGATGGCGGCGTACTGCTGCGTGCTCGCCCGCGATTCCGTCCAGTCGTCGACGACGATCTCCGATTGCCCGCCTGCGCCCGCAGGTTTCGGGTCGACAGCAACAGGCCCAAGTGCAGGCTGCGCGGGGCGGTGTCCGCGTCCCGCGGATCATCGTCGTCGCCCGTCGCGGCGGAGGCCACCGGGAAGATGTCGATTCCCTTCGGCGCGGGTCCGAGTGCCGCGGCCTACATGGCAATCGGTCGCCGCACCGCAGCCCATTCGGCCGACACCTTCCCTGGGTCTGGAAAGCCCACCGGTGCCTCCAGCTCCGGCACCGTCTGGGTCGCCGCCGGCCAGACCGGCAGCGCGGGGCTGTCAAGCACGGCCTGCAATGCCTCAATCCGCGCGGTCAGCGCGGCGCGGGCGGCGGTAAGGTCGGCGCTCGCGGCCAGCGCAGGCCAGGGCCCGAGCGCGGCCAGGGCGGCATCCCCCGCCTGCCAGCGAACGCCAAGCGCGGCGCGCGCGCACTGACAGTTCAGTCTCGCCGCCGATCATCAGATCGATGGCACCAAGGCCCAGATCCTTGCCGAGCGTAAGGGTCAGTTCCACCGCTTACCACGGATCGGCCACCAGCGTGGCCAACTGCTCGACCGGCAGAGCTCCCGCGTCCGGCACGAGCACCGCTGCCAGCCCTAGATTGGCCAGCGCGCACGGGAACGATCCATTGGGGTCCCCCGGCTGCGCATCCAGCAGGATCAGCATAACGCGGTGGGATGAGGCCTGCCGCTTGCAGTTGGTGCGCGGGAAAGCGGGCCGACTTGGCAGCTTGCTCCCCAACAGGACCGACAGCCAGGCATTCGCCGTCTCGGCCGCGCCCATGACGCGGTGATGCGCTGCATCGGCCATCACGATGTCACTGGCCCTGCATGCTGCTTTTTACAAGCCCTCCGAATTTGGGAAACAAATCTAACCTCCTTTTCATTGACCGTCTGTCCCGTTAAATGACAAATGTAATGCATTGCATTTGCACATTGAAATGAAACAAGGAATGACCATGGCCGATATCGATCTGAACAGCATGTCGCTGGACGACCTCAAGAAGCTCCAGAAGGACGTGAACAAGGCGATCGACGGATATGAGGACAAGCAGCGCAAGGCCGCATTGGGCGCCGTTGAGGCAGCCGCACGGGAAATGGGTTTTACCTTGGTAGAATTAATGGGGATGCCCGGCAAGAAAACCAAATCCGTTTCCCCGGCGAAGTACCGTCACCCGGAAAACCCTGAGCAGACCTGGACCGGCCGAGGCCGTCAGCCGGACTGGATGAAGGATGCTTTGGAGAACGGGCAGTCCAAGGACGAGTTTCTGATCTCGTCCGCCAGCTGACCTGCGGCGTGACATACAGTCAGAGGCGCATCTGCGCCGGCGTCACGGTCATGTGCCTGCTCGCGGCAGGCACATGCGCGCAGGCTGATATCATCCCCGTTGAAAACCTTCCGATCTGCGGACAGTACCAGCGCAACACGTCGGACAAGACCTGCATTGTGGATGGTGATACTTTTTGGTTGGGTGGGGTCAACATCAGGCTGCATTTTCATGGAAAGGCAGGTCTGAATGGAGGCGTCGCTGTAGCTCTGCTGGCAGCCCAGAGGTCGATTGAAACGTGTTCCATGGTGATCATTCATCATTAGAACCCGGCTGAACCGCAAAGCGGTTTGCTGTGAAAAGTTAGATGGTTGCCCTCACCCTAAGTCGTCAGATCGCCGTCTACCACATAAGTAGTCGAAAATTAAGAAAACCCTTATAACCTCCACTTTTACTGCTCTAGAAGCTGGCGTTGAACGAACCGGCAGTTCAGGACCATTCCATTTGGTTTTGATGGCAGCCTTGCGGCTGCTTCCCCTACCCCTCGCCGGACGGCAAGGTTTCAGAAGAAGAATGGCAGTCCCCCTGCCGCGACTGACCCCATGCCCGAGTTGGCAACCAGATTGCAAACCTGACTGCGGAGGCGTCGATATTGGTCGCGCGTCGGGTGGGAACCTGCGGACGGTCTGAATGGTTTTAGCTCTACGTTCTACAGAGGGCGCAAGACGCAAAGGTGATGGTTTCATGACCCGTAAGTCCGACACATCTGAACATGACGCGTCCGCCCACGATGCTACGCGTCAAGACGCGGATACGCCCTTCGATCACTATGCCGCTGGTGGATGGGGATCGTTACGGGGCGTCGCGGAAATTTTCGGGAAATCCAGCAGCTCGACCCGTGCTCTGGCGATCCTGTCGAAGCTCAACAAGCCCGGTGGCGTGATGTGTTCGTCCTGCGCCTGGGCCAAACCTGCGAAGCCTCAAACGTTCGAGTTCTGCGAAAATGGTGCCAAGGCTACACTGTGGGAGCTGGATACGCGCCGCGCAAATGCGGCGTTCTTCGCTGCGCATTCGTTGACCGAGTTGCGCAAGCTGCACGACCATGACCTCGAGAAGACCGGGCGTCTGACTGACCCGCTGCGCTATGACCCCGACACTGACACCTACAAAGCTGTTAGTTGGGAAACGGCCTATGCTGAGATTGGGGCCGAGTTGCGGGCGATGCAACCGCGGGAAGCGGTGTTTTATGCCTCCGGTCATGCCGGCTTGGAAGCATCCTACCTCTATGCACTCTTTGCCCGGGCATTGGGACACCAGAACCTGCCGCAATCATCCAACATGTGTCACGAGACGACCTCTGTGAACCTGCAGACCTTTATCGGCACGCCGGTCGGCACCTGCACGCTGGAGGATTTCGACCACTGCGATGCGATCTTTTTCTTCGGACAAAATACCGGAAGCAACAGTCCCCGGTTCCTCCACACGCTGAAGGCGGCGGTGAAGCGGGGCTGCCGTATCGTCACTTTCAATCCGGTGCGCGAGCGCGGGCTGATTGCTTTCGTCGACCCCCAGAACCCGGTGCAGATGACAGTCGGCAATGCCACTCAAATCTCTGAAAAATACTATCAGGTACGCCCCGGCGGTGACATCGCAGCGATCGCCGGCCTGATGAAATGCGTGCTGGATGCAGAAGACGAAGCCCCCGGCACAGTGCTGGACCACGACTTCATCGCCAGCGACACAACCGGCTTTGACGATACAGCGCAAGCGGTGCGCGCAATGGATTGGGCGGATATCGAACGCAACGCGGGCCTTTCGCGCGCGATGATCGCCGAGGCCGCCGCAATATACCTCGGGGCCAAGAACGTCATTGGCATCTACGGTATGGGTTTGACCCAACACGTGAACGGCTGGCTGAACCTCGGGATGCTGTGCAACATGTTGCTGATGCGCGGCAACATGGGTCGGCTGGGCGCCGGGGTCTCTCCGGTGCGCGGCCATTCCAACGTGCAGGGCCAGCGTACGGTTGGCATTGGCGAGAAGTCCTCACACATGCCTGCGGACAAGTTGCGGGAGCTCTTCGACATCGACTCGCCGGAGGAGGAGGGCATGAACGCGGTCCATGCCTGTGAAGGCATTCTTGATGGCCGGGTGAAGGCAATGATACTGCTGGGCGGCAATCTTGTCCGCGCCCTGCCGGATCGCGACCGGATGGAGAAAGCCTGGCCAGGCCTGCGGTTGACCGTCAACATTGCGACCAAGCTGAACCGGACGCATCTGACGCCGGGAGATGTCTCCTATCTGCTCCCCTGCTTGGGGCGGACGGATGAGGACATTCAGGACAGCGGTCCGCAAGCGGTCTCGATGGAAGATTCACTGTCGCATATCTACGGCTCGATCGGCACCGCCTCGCCGCCGGGGCCGGAGGTACAGTCGGAAACGGCGATCGTGGCGCAGATTGCAAAAGCGACTCTGGCCCCAAACGCCAAGCTGAAGTGGGATGATTGGATCGGCAATTATGACCTGATCCGCGACCTGATCTCGCAAACCTTTCCCGATAAATTTGCCGATTTCAACGACCGGCTATTCGAGCCCGGAGGGTTCTATAGAGGTAATCCAGCCCGGGAGCGGGTCTGGAAAACCGAGAGTGGCAAGGCGCAGTTCACCAAACCCACGACGCTGTCGGCGCTGGGGGAGGAAACAGCTGTTGGCAGCACGACAATGACGCTGGTGACCCTGCGATCGAACGACCAGTTCAACACGACGATCTATGGCTTCTCCGACCGGCTGCGCGGGCTGGAGGGCAGCCGGGAGATCGTGCTCATCAACCGTGATGAGATGGCCCGCCTTGGCCTCGATGAAGGCCAGAGCGTGAGCCTGGTCTGTGCCATCGATGACGGCCACGTGCGCCGCGTGGACGGCTTGACTGTGACGCCCTATGACCTGCCGGCAGGCTGCATTGCGGGGTATTACCCGGAACTCAACCCGCTGGTCCCGCTTAGCTACCATGAGAAAAACTCCCAGACGCCAGCCTACAAAGGGACGCCGGTGGAGATCGTGGCGTGACCGTCCAGGGCGCGGTCTTTCCGGTGGGGCACCCGATGACCGCGCGACCGGAACTGGTGCGCGAGGCGCCCGTCGCCATCGTCTGCAACGCGGTGACGCTGGGGGTGATGATGGCAAGCCCTGTGGACCTGGAAGATTTCGCTTTGGGCTTTGCCGTGACCGAGGGGGTGATCCGCGATCCGTCAGAACTGCACGAGATCGAGATTGTGACCCATGCAAAAGGTACAGAGGCGCGGTTGTGGCTGACCCCAGCAGCGGCGGCGCGAGCGGCGGCGCGGCACCGGGCGATGATAGGGCCAGTGGGATGTGGCCTTTGCGGGATCGACAGTCTCGACAAGGTCGACCGCGCACTGCCGCCCCTTTTCGGCGGCGCGGTGCACCTGACCCAAGCGGAGGCCTGCGCGGCGCCGGATCTGCTGCGTGCACAACAGCCGGAGCATGACCGCACCCACGGCTGCCACGCTGCAGGCTTTCTGATCCCCGGGCGGGGCATCGTGATGGCGCGGGAAGACGTGGGTCGCCACAACGCCCTCGATAAACTGGCGGGGGCCCTGCTGCAGGCCGGTATCACACCGGCCTCCGGTGCGGTGGTGCTGACCTCGCGGGTGTCGACCGAGATGGTCCAGAAGGCGGTAACAATGGGGGCGGCGACCGTCATTGCCGTTTCGACCGCGACGGATTACGCCGTGCGTCTGGCGGACCGGGCAGACCTGACGTTGATCACCCGGGTCCGTGACGGGCGATGCGAGGTGTTGTCGGCCCCCCACCGCTTGCGTGTCTGAGCGACGAGTTGTCGGGAAACGACTGCGGCGGGCCCGCTCAGGAATGCCGCGGCCACATTGCAAATCGTATTGCCGGCAAAACTGACCGCATTGATCATGTATCGATGCATGGCATCCTGTCACCCTTGCCCAGCATAGTCTTTAAGTTGCCGGCGAAAAAGCCAAGTCCCGCAGTAAACGATGTCAGCGCAGAAACTCGTCCTCAGCTTTATTGTAGGCGTCAGGATATTCAATGTGCGGAGCATGGCCGCAATGATCCATGATTTTAAGTGTGCAGTTGGGCATGCTGCTGAGCAACACAGCCGAGTGTGAGACCGGGGCGAAGTTGTCTTGCTGACCCCAGATAAGGAGAGCCGGCGTCTTGATGCGGGGAATTTTCAGCGACAGCTCATGGCGTGGACGGGCAAGTTAGCCGGACGGTCCGATGATGCTCCGAAGCTGGCCGATCAGATCAAGATGCACTCCGATATGATTGTGATCCGGCGCGACCGCGATCTGGGTTGGTCTGGCACCATCATCGACGATCATCAAATTCAATTAAAGGTCTATTACACCGTGATCCGCGTCGATCCGGACGGCGGCGTTGTGGTCGAGAGAGACTTCCAGAAAACCCACGTTTTATGAGAAGATGCGATAAGCGTATGTCAAATTGAACCGATAAAGCGATATGAACCTTCTGTCTCGCTCAATTTTTATTCACAGGCTTTGACCGCATTCTACCGACGGTCTCACGTTCGGCCCGTTTGCACCTGATTGGGGGAAGACCACGATCAAGAAGATTGAGGTCTTCCATGACCATGTCGCCCATGTTCTTGAATGCGGTATCCAGAGCCCCGGCGCGGTGTGCAGAGCGAAGAAATCCTTTCATGTTGCGAACCGGGTGTTCCGTGGGCATCGGCTCTTCGGGAAAGACGTCGCTTGCTGCAAGGATATGGCCCGACTGAACAGCATTGATCAGGTCTTCAAAGTTCACGACGTCCGAACGGCTTAGCAAAATGAACCGAGATCCCTTACGCATTTTTGCAAAGGCGCTGGCGTTCAGAAAGCCGCGGTTATCCTCGGTGACAGAGGCCACGACAAAAATGGTGTCGTTGTCGCGCAGGACGTCGTCAAGCGTCGCGGGGCTGACTCCGGCATCCATCAAAAGGGACGGTGGAAGCCAGGGGTCGTAGACGGAAATGTTGGCACGAAAGCCGATGAGTAAGCGCGTCAGTGCGCGACCCAGGTCACCAAATCCGATGATCCCGATGTCTGAACGTGACAGCAGCTGCGCGCCATTGTTGCTCTCACCACCCCATGTTTCCGTTCCATCCTGAAAGGCCAGATCTGCTGCCACCACATCGCGCGCGAGGCACAGCGCCATGGCAACACCCAACTCGGCGACCGGCTCTGCAAAAACCGCACCAGTGGTTACGACGTGAATGCCCCGTTCAAACAGGTGATCGTAAGGCATGTTGTTGATCAGGTTGCTTTCGACATTGAAGATGCAGCGAAGCGCCTTCATCCGCGTCAGTGTTGCCTGCGACAACGCAGGCTGGCCAATGATGTAGCGTATCCGACCCAACGTATCGTCGCCCAAGTCCTTGATTTCATAAGACTCGACCTCCAGCACATCGTAGCGGGCATGAAGATCGTTCCGTGCGGCGGTGCTGAAAATCAGATCGAGCGAACGGGGTTCCGGTACCGACAGTATGAGTGGCCTTGTCATGAAGTCGTCCTTGGGGTGGAAATATGGAGTGCAGCGGCCGTGTTCGCCTGGGCAAGCCCGGTGTCCAGTTCGGCCCCCTCTGCCAGCGCACGGCAGAGCGTTCCAATAAACACGTCGCCCGCGCCATGTGTACTGACGACCTGAACCGAAATTGCAGGACGTTCGACGGCCTGCCTGCCTTGCGTGGCCCAAGCAACGCCATGGCCACCGGCGGTCACGATCACGGTGGCTACCTGATCGCAAAGTGTCATAGCAGCTTGACCGGCAGACGCGAGGTCGGTCACCGGTGCGGCACCCATATCCTCGGCCTCGACCGCATTCACGACAAGAATATCAACGTCCTGCAACAGGTCCAGCGACATGACTCGGTAAGGGGCGGCGTTGAGACAGACCCGCACCCCATTCTGCCGGGCCGCGCGGGCGGCGGCGATGTTGACGTCTTCCGGGATCTCGTTCTGCAGGATCAGAACCTTCGTGTCGCGCCACATCGCACCGTCCGAGAACTGCGCCGGGTCGATATGAAGGTTCGCACCCGAAACGATCACAGCTCCGTAGTCGCCTTCGGCGTCAATAATCGCGACACTCATGCCGGTCCCGCAGCCGCAGATTGTTGCAACCTGGTTGGTCTGAACGCCGTTCGCTCCCAGCGTCTTCAGCATGGTGTCCGCAAAGCCGTCATCGCCGACTGCGCCGACGAACCGGGTGTCCGCTCCGGCTGCCGCCGCCGCGAGGGCCTGGTTCCCGCCCTTCCCGCCGAATTTAGGGTACCATGCGTATCCCGTCACCGTCTCTCCCTTTCGGGGGCGATGCGGCGCTTCGACCATCACGTCGTAATGCAGACTTCCGACAATGATGACCCCGTTCGTCATCCTTCGCGCTTCGCCGACACCGCGTTCATCGTCTTGCCGAGATTGACCTCAGCCGATCTGAAATCACGTTGCGCGATCGAGACATAAAGTGCGTCAAGAATGTTGAGTTGTGCGATGCGAGCCGCAGCATTTTCACCCAGCAGGGGCGATCCCCGTGCCGTCGAGCAGAGCACGACGTCCGCCACGTCCGCGATCGGGCTTTCGGCGTAGTTCGTTACGGCGATGGTTCTTGCGCCCTGCTTGCGGGCTAGCTTTAGCGGTTCCAGTACGGCGCTGGTCGCACCGGAGTGGCTGAAGACCATCACCGCGTCGTCTGGCTTTAGGACAGAGGCGGACATCAGCATCATGTGGGCGTCGTCGTAGACAGTCGCACGCATGCCGATCCGCAGAAACTTGTGCGCTACATCGCGGGCGATCTGCGCTGACCCGCCTATGCCGTAGAAGTCGCGGTTATGAGCGTGAAACATGATATCCGCCGCACGGTCGAAGGCCTCTATGTCGAGAATGGCGACGGTTTCCTCAAGCGCCTGCATCGAGGTGCGGAACACCTTCTGGATTATACTAGCGGAACTGTCTTCAGGCGAAATCTCGCTGTATAGGTTTGCGACGTCGGACTGCCGGTATTCGACAAGGCCGCCGCGCAGCTCGCGAAACCCGCTGAAGCCGAGTTTCTTCGCAATCTTGACAATCATGGCCTCTGACACGGAGGCGTCGTTGGCCACTTGCTTGATCGAGGTCGTATCGGTGAGGTCCTCGCGGGATGTAATCATGTCGACCACACGCAGTTCCAGCGGGGTCAGTTGCGGCAGTCGCATCCGGATCTGTGCGCCCACGGAACGCGCGTCTAGCCTGCTCATGGATTATTTTCCTCTCGTGGCCCGGTCGATCAGCATCGCGACGATGATGATGATACCCGTTGCAAGAAGTTGATAGAAGGCCTGAACATTCATCAGTGTCAGACCATTACGCAACGAGCCCAGTATGATGGCACCGATGATTGTGCCGACGATGCTGCCCTTGCCACCCATCAGAGATGCCCCGCCGATGGCAGCCGCCGCGATGGCGTCCAACTCCCATAGGTTGCCGATGGTCGGCTCTGCCGCACCAAGGCGTCCGACGAGGATCAAGGCTGCGATTGAGGCCAGCCCCCCGGAAATTACGAATGTCGTGACCTTCGTCCGGGCCACCGGCACACCCGCGATGCGGGCGGCCTCTTCGTTACCGCCGACGGCTAGAATGTATTCGCCCAAGGGCGTCTTGTTAAGAACCATCCACAAGATCAGCGCGATCGTTCCGACGATGACGACAGGATTCGGCACGCCAAGAAGGCTGCCATTGGTCAGCGCCCTGAACTCTGGCGGTATCCCGAAAATGGGATTGCCGCCCGTATAGATCAGCGCCAGTGCCCGATAAAGCGAAAGCCCGCCCAAGGTGACGATGAAGGGCTGCAGACCTGCGTAGGCAACAAGCACGCCGTTGAACAATCCACATGTAACCCCGACGCCAAGAGACGCGAGGATCGCGAGCGGAATGGGTACGCCGGCCACCATCAGGCTTGCGCCGATGACCGCCGAGAGGGCCGCAGTCGGCCCGACCGAGAGGTCGATCCCGCCCGAGATGATAACCAGCGTCATCCCAAGTGCGATCGCGGCGTTGATGGATGACTGTTGGAGTATGTTGACCAGGTTCGGCGTCGTCAGAAATACCGGCGAAAGCGACGCGAAGAGTACCACAATCAGGACAAGGCCAAACAGCGTCCCCGCATCGCGGATGTTGACTTTATACTTGAAAGGTATTGCCGATTTCGCAGCCTGTCCGTCGGGCATGAGTAGTCCTTTACTTTCCTTGGCCCGCGGTCAGGCCGAAACCGGATCCTTGCGCGGAATTGCGTGACGCGCGATCGCTTCTTCGGTGATCTTGTCGGACGACAGATCGGCCACAATGCGGCCCTCTCGCATCACCAGAACCCGGTCGGACACGCGGATGATTTCCGGCATTTCCGACGATACAACCAAGACCGCATTACCCTGCGCCGCCAGCTTTTCGATCAGGTCGTAGATCTCGGACTTGGCGCCAACGTCGATCCCGCGCGTGGGTTCGTCCAGCAGGAAGATCCGCGTCGATGCGGCAAGCCATCTGCCGATGATCGCCTTTTGCTGGTTCCCGCCGCTGAAGGTGCCGATGGGCTGGCGCACGTTCAACGGCCGCAGGCGCAGGTCGGACATAACCGCCGTCGAATGCTTGTACAGAGCGGCATGGCTAAGCAGACCCAGTCGGGTGTAGGATCGCATCTTGGGCAGCGCCATGTTTAGGGCGACGGACCGTGCGCGCACGATGCCCTCTTTCTTGCGTTCTTCGGGTACGAGGCCGATGCCTGCGCGGATCGCCGCACGTGGATCATTCGGACGGACGATCTGTTCGTTGACCCTGACCTCTCCTGCCGTGGGGCGGTCGACGCCGGCGATCAGACGCAGCAATTCGGTCCGCCCGGCGCCCACGAGACCCGAGATTCCCAGCACTTCGCCTGCATGCAGGGTCAGGCTAGCGTCCATGACGGCACGGCCCCGGCTTAGTCCGGCAACGGTCAAGACAGGCTCGCTGGTCGCGTGAGAGACGTGGTTCGCGCGCAGGACCACTCGTCCGACCATCTTGGCGACAATGCTGTCTTGCGTCTCTTTTGCAATGTTTACGACGTCGACCAGTCTGCCGTCCCGCAGGATGGTCGCCCGCTGGCAGACCTCGAACACCTCGTTCATCTTGTGGGACACATAGATGACCGACACTCCCTGCGCGGACAGGGCGGCGATGAGGGCTGCAAGGTTGTCGAATTCCGACGGTGTCAGGCTGGAGGTAGGTTCGTCCATCGCAATGATCCGGGCCTCGTCGATCAGGGCGCGGGCAATCTCGACGATCTGTTGCTGCGCAACTTTCAGCATATTGACCTTGACCCTGGGATCGATCGTGGGATCGAGATCGGCCAGTACGGCACGGGCGCGGCGTTCCTGTTCGCGGCGGCGGACGAAAATGCCGCCTGCGCCGGTCAGAGGACGTCCAAGGAAGATGTTCTGCGCGACGGTCAGTTCCGGCACAAGTTGCAGTTCCTGATGGATCATCGCGATCCCGGCGGCGCGCGCATCCAGAGGCGTGCGGATAGGGATGATTTTCCCATCGACCGCGATCGCACCCGTGTCACCGGGGCGCACGCCGGACAAGATATTGAGCATCGTGGATTTCCCCGCGCCGTTCTCACCCAGAAGGCCGTGTACTTCGCCGGGTTCTACCTCGAACGTCACATCGTCGAGCGCGAGGATGCCCGGGTATGCTTTTGTAGCATTGGTGATGCTCAGGCGAGGGGGGGACATGGCGAGAAATCCAGGTATCGGGTAACGCACGCACCCCCCGTGGGATGCGTGCCAAGTTTGCAAAGGAGAGGGTCTTACTGCGCCATCAGGGTTTCGCGCAGCGCACCCATGTCGGTCGTGCTGTAGTCATCGACGTTGTCCGCAGTAATCAGCGCCTGCGGTGTCGCGACAACGCGCGGCAGATCCTGACCGTCCAGCATGCGCAACACGACTTCCATCGCGATTTCACCTGTCAGCACGGGGAAGCTATCCACCGTCCCCGTCAGATCACCCGCGCGGATCGAGGCGTAGGCGTCAGAGATACCGTCAGTGCCGAAGACGGCTGTCTGGTCCTGCAGACCCGCGGCCTTTACCGCTTCCATCACACCCAGCGCCATGCCGTCATTGTTAGCGTAGAACCCGATAAGGTCCGGGTACTGCTGCAAGATGGTAGAGGCGGCATTAAATGCTTCTTCCCTGCTCCAGTTTGCAGGGACCGAGGCCACGACCTCGAACCCGTCCCCGCCTCCAATCGTTTCGGTAAATCCCGCCGTGCGCTGTCCTGCCGCAAAGACGCCGGGCTGTCCCTCGATCACGGCGACCTTGCCGCCATCGGTATTGTCGATAAACCACTGCGCCACACGCGCGCCGTTGTCCTTCTGCACGTTGCCGACGTAGTTCGCGACGGACGGAATGACGGCGTCGTTCACATTCAGGACGGGCACACCTTGTGCTACTGCGGTCTCGTAGGCTGGCAGCAGGTTGGCGTCGGTTTGTGGTGACAACAGCAAGGCGTTGAAACCCTGCGTGATCAGCGTCTCTGCAATAGACAACTGGCCCAGTTGATCGCCCTCGTTGGCGGCGGCCTGATAGACGAATTCGATACCGTGTTCATCCGCCACCTTAGCATAGCCTTCGCCCAGCGAGCGCCAGTATTCGTTCGTCAGCGTTTTGGATACGCCGCCGACGCGAGTGCCTTCAGCGACCTCGGGGAACGCGCCGAACTTTGCCTCCAATTCGGACCAGTCCATGCGGTCCGGTTCGCTGTCGGAGTTCAGTGGCGTAAGGTCCTGCGCACTGGCTGCGCCGACCGTGAATGCGACCGTACTTGCGGCCAGAAGTGTCTTGATCGAGATGTTCATGGTTTCCTCCCTAGAAACGTCTGATGAATGGTGGTGTCGTTGCTGCGTCTACGAGCCCTCGAGGGCTGCGTTGACGATCTGTTGCGATGTCACGGCGTCTTGCCTGCCGATCGCCTCTCCCAGACGATTGTCAGCCTCCAGACGGTCAGCGGCACGCAACAGCCCTTCGACGGTCGCGATATTGGCTTCACATTCCGCAACCGGATCAAGGCCGCTGGCGTCGGGGAACGTGTCGAAATAGATCGCCCCATCGTAGCCATCCTTGCGAATTTGGATGAGAAGCTCGAGCGTGGCCTTGGTGTTGACCGAACCCACCATAAGCCCGTCGTCGCGCTTGCCGTATCCGTCATTAAGATGGACGCCCAGCAGCTTCGCGTGCCGATGGATCATGGCGGCGGCAAAAGCCGGAACCTCGTCCGCATATAGCACATGCGCGAAGTCGAGCGTCACGCCCAGATTGGGCGAACCGGCTTCCTTGATCGCCAGCAGCGTCGTTGCCATGTCGGGAAGCAGGCTGAAGGCCC
>JBBSJO010000098.1:0-15142 GCA_038257185.1 Rhodobacterales bacterium
CAACGTCGATGGCGCGCATATCGCCGACACGCTGCGGGGGCTCGACGCGAGGACCACGCTGGTCATCGTCGCCTCGAAACCCTTCACGACCATCGAGACCATGACCAATGCGCGTACCGCCCGCGCCTGGATGCGCGACCACGGCGGCGACCCCGCAACGCAGTTCGCGGCGCTCAGCACAGCGGGCGACAGAACGGCGGATTTCGGCATCGACCCCGAACAGGTCTTCGGCTTCGAGGATTGGGTGGGGGGCCGCTATTCCGTCTGGGGTCCCATCGGTCTCTCGCTGATGATCGCCATCGGTCCGAAAGGCTTCGACGCCTTCCTGCGCGGCGCCCAGGCCATGGACCTGCATTTCCGCAATGCACCTGCACTGGAGAACATGCCCCTGATGCTGGCGCTCGTCGGCCTCTGGCACAATCAGTGCTGCGGCTACGCCACCCGCGCGGTGCTGCCCTACGACCAGCGGCTGGCGCAACTCCCCGCCTACCTGCAACAGCTTGAAATGGAATCGAACGGCAAGTCGGTGCAGATGAACGGCAGCGACACGGACCATCACACCGGCCCCGTCGTCTGGGGTGCCGCGGGCACCAATGGACAGCACGCCTTCTACCAGCTCATCCACCAGGGCACACTTATCATCCCTTGCGAATTTCTCGTCGCCGCCAACGGCCACGAGCCGGAACTGGCTCATCACCACCACCTGCTGATCGCCAATTGCCTTGCCCAATCCGAGGCACTCATGCGCGGCCGCTCACTGGCAGAGGCGCGCAGGATCATGGAAGCGAAAGGCCTGACCGGCGCCGAACTGGACCGTCAGGCACGTCACCGGGTGTTCCCCGGCAACCGCCCCTCGACCACATTGGTCTACGCACGACTCGACCCTTACACCCTCGGCCAGATCATCGCCCTCTACGAACACCGCGTCTTCGTCGAGGGGGTGATCCTCAACATCAACTCCTACGACCAATGGGGTGTCGAACTGGGCAAGGAACTGGCCACCTCCCTTCAACCGATCATCGAAGGCACCGAACCCGCCACCGGCAAGGACGCATCAACCGCGTCGCTGGTCAGCTATCTCCTGCAACACCGCGACTGACTCCGACCCTTCCCTCTTTTTGGCCTTAAATATCCCTGGGGGGTTTGGGGGGCAAAGCCCCCCATCAGCAAAAATGGATCGCGCGCGGCGCAGCCGCTCCGCCGGATCACACCAGATCGGGTTGCCGCCCCAACCGGTTCGCCAACCGCGCCACCGTCAGCCCCTGCACGATGATGGAAAACACCACCACGATATAGGTGCAGGTCAGGATCAACGGTTTCCACTCGCTGTCCGGTAGGGACAGCGCCAGCGCCACCGAGATCCCGCCCTTTAGCCCGCCCCATGTCATGATCGGGGTCACCCCCGCATCGAAGGTGCGGAACGGTCGCAGCAGCGCAACGGGCACGGCGACGGCCGCAAGCCGCGCCAGCAGGGCGATGAATATCGCCGCCACGCCGGTCAGGATCATGTCACCCGAAAACGCCACGGCAAATACCTCGAAGCCGATCATCAGAAACAGCACCGCATTGAGGATCTCGTCGATGAGCTTCCAGAACCCGTCCACATAGCGCCGCGTCAGCGCCGACATGCCCCGTGCGGCCCCCACATCCCCGATCAGCAACCCCGCACAGACCGCCATGATCGGGGCAGAGACATGCAGGAACACCGCCAGCTCGTATCCCCCGAAGGCCAGTCCCAGCGTCAGCAGCACCTCCAGCGAATAATCGTCGATGCGCCGCATCACCCGGAACGTCAGCCAGCCAAGCACGAGCCCAAGCACCGCGCCGCCCAGCGCCTCCTGAACGAACAGCAAGGCGGCCCCGACCAATGCACTGTGCTCGGCCTCCCCATGCGCCTCGCCCGGAAACGCAAGTCCCACGAGAACAAGGAACACGACGTATCCAACCCCGTCGTTGAACAGGCTCTCCCCCGCGATCTTGGTCTCCAGTGCCTTGGGCAGGTCCGCCTCGCGCAGCACCCCCAGCACCGCCACCGGATCGGTCGGCGAAATCAGCGACCCAAAGACCAGCGCCAGCAGCAGCGGCATGCCCGTAAGCCAGGAAAACCCGAACCCCACCACTGCCGTGGACAATGCGATCCCCAGTGTCGCCATCAGGAACACCGGTATCCACTGCGCCCGCAGATCGTCCATCTTCACATGCAGCGCCCCGGCAAAGAGCAGCAGCCCCAGCATCCCCTCCAGCAGTGCCTCTGAGAAATCAATGCCCAGCACGACATGGCGCACATTGTCCGCGATCCTCAATAGCGGAAAGACGAGATCGATAAGCAAAAGCGCGAAGGAGGCTAGAAGCGACACCACCAGTATCCCGATTGCCGAAGGCAGCTTCAGGAACAGGTAGTTGATCGAACCAAAGGCGCCCGCCATCACGATCAGCAGGGAGGTGATCTGCAGGAAGTTCATGGCGGCGCTTTCAGGGTTTCATGTCGTAGGTGATCCACATCGTGCGCGTCGCCAGCTTGTCGTAGACCCCGCGCCCGCGATAATTGTCATCCGCCGTGATCCAGCGCACCACGCCCCAGCCTTTTTCGCGCGCCACATCACCCACCGCCTTGATCAACGCATCCGCAGCGCCGCTGCCCCGGCACGCCGGATCGACAAAGAGGTCGTCCAGAAAACAGTTGGTGATCGCCCGCAGCGTGCTGACGAAGGGTCGGAAATGCGTGAACCCGATGACCTTGCCAGCCTCGTCCTCGGCCACCAGGCAATGGCTGCCGTGCCCGGCATCCATCAACCAGCCAAAGACCGTCTCGCGCATCTCCGGTGTCTGCGGCACCTTGTAGAAGATCGCGTATCCCTCGAAGAGACCTTCCCATGCGGGCCGGTCGGAATGGGCGAGGGGTCTGATGGTCACGGGCATGGGTCTCTCCTGAAATGGGCCGGCTCAACCGTCCGGCGTGGCTTTGTCGATGGCGATGAAACGGGCGCGCACGGCGTCCGGAATGGTGAACCGCCCGCTGCCGTCGCCCTTGAGCAGGACGATCACGCAGTCGAAGGTGGCCCGCTGCGTCCCGACCGCCCAGACTTCCTGTCGCAGCGAAAAGGAAGTGTTGCGAAAACTCGTGCAGCCGCAGGTGACGACATAATCTTCGCCCCTGTGCATCTCCTGCCGGTAGTGGATCGCTCCCGACCGGATCACGATACGCGGATCCCCCGCACCATCATCCTGCGACAGGTACCATTCCTGCATGTAGCGGATACGCAGACGCTCGAACCACTCCATGTAGACGGTATTGTTGACGTGGTTCAGCACGTCGATCTCGGAAAACCGCACCTGATCGGCCATCGCGAGTGGCAGGACCGGATCAATCCCGACGCTTGCCTGCTGCTCGGGCGTCAAAGGTGTGTGATAAGGCAAGTCCATATCAAAGCTTTAGGGACCACGATGGCCGCTTGCAAGACTGCGCGGCTTTGGCCAGTCTGGCGCAACATCAAGTACCTGAGGAGGACCCGCCGATGCTTGGCCAGATGATGACACAGCCCTTGCTGATCTCGAGCCTGATCACCCATGCCGAACGCTACCACGGTGCCACCGCCATCGCATCGGTCAAGACCACAGGCGGGGTGGAGGACACGACATGGGCCGAGGTCGCCCGGAATGCGCGCAGGCTCGCCTCCGCTTTGACCGGGCTCGGCCTCGAACCACAGGCGCGCTGCGGCACCATCGCATGGAACAACCGTCGCCACCTCGAAATCTACTTCGGGGTCTCGGGCGCGGGTTACGTCTGCCACACCATCAACCCACGGCTCTTTCCCGAACAGCTCGTCTACATTCTCAATCACGCCGAAGACAAGGTTCTGTTCATCGACGCCACCTTCGTCCCGCTGGTCGCCGCCATCCGCGACAAGCTGGAACATCTGGAGCATATCGTGCTCATGGAGGCATCGGTTGGCGAGGCGGCAGAGAAGCTGCCGGGTATCGTCGCCTACGACGATTTCCTGTCGCAAGGCGACGCGGATTTCGACTGGCCGCAGTTCGACGAAAACACCGCCTCCAGCCTCTGCTACACCTCCGGCACCACCGGCAACCCCAAGGGCGTGCTCTACAGCCACCGCTCGACCCTGTTGCATACGCTGGCAGGCAGCACCGCCGACGGGCTGGGACTGACCGCGCGCGACGTGGTTCTACCCGTGGTGCCGATGTTCCACGTCAACGCCTGGGGTCTGCCCTACATGTGCGCCATGACCGGGTGCCAGGTGGTCCTGCCGGGGCCGGGGCTGGACGGGCCGTCGCTGGTCAAGCTCATCGACAGCTACCGGATCACCTGTGCCGCCGGAGTGCCCACGATCTGGCTCGGGCTGCTGGGCGAGGCCAAGAAGGCCGGCAGCAAGCTCGAGAGCCTCAAGCGTACCGTGGTCGGCGGCTCCGCCGTGCCGCCCTCGATGATCACGGCCTTCCGCGAACGCCACGGGGTGGAAACGATCCACGCCTGGGGCATGACGGAAATGTCGCCCTTGGGCAGCGTCAACATGCCGCTCGCCCGCCACCGCGACCTGCCCGAAGCGGAGCAGCACCGCCTGCGCGAGAGCCAGGGTCGCGTGCCATGGGGGGTCGAGCTGGAGATTTGGGACGAAGAGGGCAAACCGCTGCCCCATGACGGCAAGACGCAAGGCGACCTCGTCACCCGCGGCCACTGGATCCTCGACGCCTACTTCCGCAAGTCGAGGGAGGAAACGCTGGCCCACGGCTGGTTCGACACCGGCGACGTGGCCACGATGGACGCGGACGGTTTCATCACCATCCGCGACCGCTCCAAGGACATCATCAAGTCGGGCGGCGAATGGATCAGCTCGGTGGAGCTGGAAAACATCGCCATCGCGCACCCCAAGCTTGCCGATGCCGCCGTCATCGGTGCGCGCCACGTCAAATGGGACGAGCGCCCAGTGCTGATCGCCGTCAAGGCCGAGGGCGAGGACCCCACGGAGGCCGAAATCCTCGACATCTTCGACGGCAAGATCGCCAAGTGGCAGATCCCCGACAAGGTCGTCTTTACCGACGTCCTGCCGCGCAACGCCACCGGCAAGGTGCTCAAACGCACCCTGCGCGAAACGTTCGGCGACGTCCTGATCGACTAAGGACTGTCCTCACCATTCAAGCGCAGCGCCCCCCACCTTCACCCTTTCGGAAATACCATGCGGGGGTCCGGGGGCGCAAAGCCCCCGGCGGATCGCGTCAAGCGAAACCACTTGCTGGCAAAGAGCGAAAAGAAGGGAAGGGGCTGGAGCGGGTAACGAGAATCGAACTCGTAACTAAAGCTTGGGAAGCTGCCGTGATACCTTTTCACCATACCCGCGCGCCGCGTTCCAGATAGGATGCGGCGCGTCAGGCGTCAAGCGGGTTGTGGCCTGCCCGGCGCTCAGCCGCCACGCTTGCGGGCGGTGAAGAAGTTGATTTCGGCGGGCACACGCAGGCCCTTTTCCCCCTCGAACTCGGCAAAGCCTGCGGCCAACGCCTGCCTCACCGCATCCATCTGCGCAGCCGTGGCTCCGAAATGCGAGGCCGTTGCGCTGGCGGGCCCGATCTCCGCCATCAGTGCCGCAAAATCTGTCAGGTTTCCCCCGGGCGTGAGATGCAGCGTGACGGTTTCGCAGGCCGGCGCCTCCAGATCTGCTCCGCGCAGCAGGGCCAGAACGCGCTCCGGGTCCCTGAAGGCAAAAGGCCCCGGCGCGTCCGGGTCGGTCTTGGGCGGCGATCCCAGGACCCCGCGCGCGGCGGCGGCGGCATGGGTGAAAAAGGGATTCTGCGGAATCTGGCCCCATGCGGCGAAGGTCACGGCACCACCGGGCACCAGCGCCTTGGCCATATTGGCGAAGGCTGCCTGCGGGTCGGAAAAGAACATCACCCCGAAGCGCGAGATCAGGTGATGAAAGCACTCCGCGTCGAACCTGTGGGTCATCGCGTCCGCCGCCTCGAACGACAGGTTGCCGTTGTCCTTCCCCCGCGTCCGCGCCCCCGCCAGCAGGGTTTCGGAAATATCGAGCCCAAGCACGTGGCCCGTCGGTCCCACGACCTCTGCCGCCTGGACCGAACTTGCGCCGGCCCCGCATCCGATATCGAGCACGACCTGACCGGAACGCAGGTTCGCACGGGCAAGGACGCCGTCCAGGACCGGTTGCATCAGCGTGTCCATGGCCTCCTGATGCTTCAGCCATTTCTGTCCCGCAGTCTCGTTCCAGAAGGCACGTTGGTCGTCGTTCGCCGCGTCGGTCATGGTCACCTCCAAAAAGTTGCGGGCTGTCCCGCGCTGCTTCCGCCCGCCGTCGCCTGCGTCCGCCCCCCGCCGCATCACCGCCCCCGGTATTGAAAGTGGCTGTCGGCAGCGTGACGATGGAATTGAGGATCGGGAAGGGCTCCACCGCATTGGGAATGGCGGAGGCGTTCACGAAATGCTCCTGAAAGCGCGGCTCGATGGCGGTCTCGACCTTGTGGATGGCGCGCACCGTGGCTTCGATCTCGGCCCGCGCATCGATGTTCAGCAGCGCAATGCGCGCGCCTGTGCCTGCCGCATTGCCCGCACTCGTGACCTTGTCGAGTGGCGCATCGGGGATCATCCCAAGGACCATCGCATGTTTCGGGCTGATATGTGCCCCGAAAGCACCTGCCAGCACCACGCGGTCCACCTTGTCCACACCGAACTTGTCCATCAGCAGCCGCGCCCCGGAGTACAGCGCCGCCTTGGCCATCTGGATCTCCCGAATGTCGCGGTTGGTCACGGTAATCCTCGGGCCACCTGCCGCGGTCCCATCATAGACGAGGTAGGAATTGGTGCGCCCGTCGGGAAAGACATTGGCCGAACCTGTCTGCTCCGCCGTGCCGATCAGCCCCGGCGCGTCGACGATGCCGTTCATGCGCATCTCGGCCACCATCTCGATGATGCCCGACCCGCAGATGCCGGTCACGCCGGTTTCGGCGATGGCCGCGTCAAAGCCGTCCTCGTCCGACCAAAGGTCGGAGCCGATCACCTTGAAGCGCGCGATCTTGGTCACGGGGTCGATCTCCACCCGTTCGATCGCGCCGGGGGCGGCGCGCTGGCCCGAACTGATCTGCGCGCCCTCGAAAGCAGGGCCGGTGGGGGAGGAACAGGCCAGCACCTTTTCCTTGTTGCCCAGCAGGATCTCGGCGTTGGTGCCCACGTCCACCACCAGCATCAGGTCATCTGACTTGTCCGGCGCCTCGCTCAGCGCCACGGCGGCGGCGTCCGCGCCCACGTGGCCCGCGATACAGGGCAAGAAGTAGACGCGCGCCGAAGGGTGGATGTTGAGGTCGAGATCATCCGCCCGTAACAGTATCGCATTCGAGGTGGTCAGCGCGAAGGGAGCCTGGCCCAATTCGAAGGGGTCGATACCCAGAAAGAGGTGGTGCATCACCGGATTGCACACAAAAACGGTATCGACGATCAGGTCGAGCGCCACATTCCCTTCGGCCGCGATCTGGGCAAAGAGCGCATTCATCCCCTCGCGCACTGCGCGGGTCATTTCCTGCGCGCCGCCGGGGTTCATCATGGAATAGCTGACCCGGCTCATCAGGTCCTCGCCATAGCGGATCTGCGGGTTCATCACCCCGGCAGAGGCCACGACGACGCCGGTTTGCAGGTCGCATAGATGCGCGGCAATGGTGGTGGAGCCGAGATCGACGGCCAGCCCATAGACCGAGCCGTCATAATAGCCCGGCCATATATGCATGATCCGCGCCGGGTTTTCCTGATCGCCGAGGTGAATGGCGACGGTCACCTTCCAGTCGCCCTTGCGCAGGACCGGCTGCATCCGTTTCAGGATGTGCAGGTCGGCGTTGACCTTGTGCAAACCCCATTGTTCGCGCAGGGCATCGCGCAGACGTTCCAGATCGCCGGAGGGGTCGTGCATGTCCGGTTCCGCCACCTCGACATAAAAGAGCTTGGTGGAAGGGTTGAGCACGATCTCGCGCGCCTCGACCCGCTTGCGCACCACCTGCTTGTGCACCTGGCTTTCTGGTGGCACGTCGATCACGACGTTGCCCTGCACGGTGGCCTGGCAGCCCAGACGGCGGCCCTCGATCAGCCCGCGCTTGTCCTTGTAGCGCTGTTCGACACTGTTCCATTCCGACAGTGCATCTGCACGCACCGTGACCTTGTGCTTGGAAAACTCGCCGTAGCTGGGCGTGATCTGGCACTTCGAACAGATGCCGCGCCCGCCGCAGACGGAATCCAGATCAACCCCCAACTGCCGCGCCGCCGTGAGGATCGGGGTGCCCGTCGGAAAGCGCCCGCGCTTGCCGGAAGGCGTGAAAATCACCAGTGGATCGTCGCTCATCGATACCCGTCCTCAACCGCTTTTGCGCCACCATATCTTTCAGCCCGGAAAGGGGAAGGCAAGGAGCGGCACTCAAGCGCCGATCCGCGTCAGGTGGCGCCGCTTTCCCCTTCATCTTGCAGGAAAAACTCCGGGGGTTTGGGGGCAGCGCCCCCATTCAGGGGCGATTCCAGTTCCTCATGGGCCGGGATTCGCCCTTTCCATCCCCCACCATCCGTGAAATAGCAAACCGCCAAATGAACCCATGCCACGGAGGTGAAAATGGAGATTCGTGAGGCCCTGACCTTTGATGACGTGCTGCTGGTGCCGGGGGCATCCTCGGTGCTGCCCTCCACGGCGGACACCCGCACTTTAGTCACCCGTTCCATCGCCTTGAACATCCCGCTGCTGAGCTCGGCCATGGACACCGTGACCGAAGGGCGCATGGCCATCGCGATGGCCCAGGCCGGCGGCATGGGGGTCATCCACCGCAACCTGAGCGTCGATGAGCAGTCCCGCGAGGTGCGTCGGGTGAAGCGTTTCGAATCCGGGATCGTCTACAATCCCATCACGCTCACACCGGACCAGACCCTCGCCGACGCCAAGGAACTGCAGGAGCGTTACAACGTCACAGGCTTTCCGGTTGTCGATGAGAAAGGCCGCGTCGTCGGTATCGTCACCAACCGCGACATGCGCTTTGCCAGCGACGAACGCACGCCCGTCAAGGTCATGATGACCTCCGACAAGCTTGCGATCCTGCACGAACCCGCCGACCGCGACGAGGCGATCAGCCTGATGAAGGCGCGCCGGATCGAGAAGCTGCTTGTGACTGACACATCCGGCAAGCTGACTGGCTTGCTGACGCTCAAGGACACAGAACAGGCCGTGCTGAACCCCACCGCCTGCAAGGACGCGCTTGGCCGGCTCAGGGTCGCCGCAGCGACCACCGTGGGCGACGCGGGATTCGAGCGCTCCGAGGCTTTGGTTGACGCCGGTGTGGACATGATCGTGATCGACACCGCGCATGGCCATTCCGAAGGCGTCGCCCGCGCCGTGGAGCGTGCCAAACGCATCAGCAACGAAGTGCAGGTCGTGGCCGGCAACGTCGCCACGGCAGCGGCGACGCGCGCGCTCATTGACGCAGGTGCCGATGCGATCAAGGTCGGCATCGGGCCGGGGTCAATCTGCACCACCCGCATGGTCGCCGGCGTCGGCGTGCCGCAACTGACCGCGATCATGGATTGCGCGGCGGCGGCAGGCGACATACCGGTGATCGCCGATGGCGGCATAAAGTTCTCTGGCGATTTCGCCAAGGCGATCGCGGCAGGCGCGTCCTGCGCCATGGTCGGCTCGATGATCGCGGGCACGGATGAATCTCCCGGAGAAGTCATTCTTTATCAAGGGCGTAGCTTCAAGCGTTACCGTGGCATGGGTTCGCTTGGGGCCATGGCCAGCGGTTCCGCCGACCGCTATTTCCAGAAAGACGCGGCCACGGACAAGCTGGTGCCGGAAGGGATCGAGGGCCAGGTCGCCTACAAAGGCAGTGCGGCAGCGGTCGTGCACCAGATGGTCGGGGGGCTGCGCGCCGCGATGGGCTACACCGGCTGCGCCACCGTGGCCGAGATGCGCACCGATTGCACATTCGTCAGGATCACCGGAGCGGGGCTGAAAGAAAGCCACGTTCACGACGTGCAGATCACCCGTGAGAGCCCCAATTACCGGGTTGGATAAACCATTCTACTCAATATATTATGGACTTGTCTTGAAGTCATAGGTGAAGAATGACCCCGGGAGCACGCGTTGCCGCCGCAATCGAGATCCTGACCGACATGGCCGACGGCTGCCCTGCCGAACAGGCGCTGACCCGCTGGGCACGGCGGAGCCGCTTTGCGGGCTCCAAGGACCGCGCCGCGATTCGCGACTACGTCTTCGACCTTCTGCGCTGCCGCAACACAGCAGCGTATTATGGTGGCAGCGACGCGCCGCGCGCGCTGATGCGGGGCCTGCTATACGCACAGGGCGCTGACCTGGCGTCTCTTTTCACCGGCGAAGGCCATGCGCCACAACCTCTGAGCGAGGCGGAGAAGGATTTTCCGGAAGCTTCGACAGATCGCGGAATTTGCTGGAACCTGCCGGGCTGGCTTTTGGGTCATTTCGAAGAGTCTCTGGGGGATCGGGCGGCTTCCACAGCATCCGCACTGGCGGAGCGCGCTCCGGTGACCTTGCGGGTCAATCTGGCAAAGTCCACGCGCGCTGCCGCCCGAAAGAGCCTCGCCGCACAAGAGATTGAAACGACAGAAAATACACTGGCTGAAACTGCGTTGACGGTAACGTCTGGCCAGCGCGGATTGCGGGCTTCGCTCGCTTTCGAGCAAGGCGACGTCGAGCTGCAGGACGCCGCGAGCCAGGCGGTGATCGCAGCGCTGCCGGGGGGGGGCCGGGTGCTGGATTTCTGCGCGGGCGGCGGGGGCAAGGCGCTCGCGCTGGCAGTGGACGCTTCCCGGCAGGTTCTTGCCCATGATATCGACCCGCGCCGGATGGCCGATCTTCCGGTCCGTGCTGCGCGGGCGGGGTCCAGGATCTATACCGTTGACATAGATGCGCTAAAGGAAATTGCCCCCTTCGACGTAGTCCTGTGCGACGCGCCCTGTTCGGGATCAGGTGCGTGGCGGCGCGCGCCCGAAGGGAAATGGATACTGACATCCGAAAGGTTGCAGGATCTCAATACCATACAGGACGACATTCTTGACCAGGCAGCGGCGCTGACCGCACCGCGGGGCATCTTGGCCTATGCCACGTGTTCCGTCCTGCGGGTCGAGAACGAAGACCGCATTGACGCCTTTCACCGCAGAAACCCGGGCTGGCGCAGCACCTTCGTCCGACGATTCGACGTGGACGGGCAGGGTGACGGCTTCTTCACGGCACACTTGACCCGTTCAGCGGGCTGAGCATACTCAACTTAAAGATGCAGTGCGGCGTGGTTAAAGCGTGCTTAACCCTTGGTGCGTGAAAGTGCAGGCGTCGATTCGTGATTTTCGGGGGCCATTTTGCGCCAGGCAACAATGAACAATGCCGACACGGCATCAGTGCCCGTCCCGCGACGCGCAAGAGCGCGGGTGCTGGTCCTGCTGGCTTTGGTGCTGGCCACGCTGGCGGTGCTGGCGCCACACCGGATGATCATGCTCGGCCTGGCGTCGTCGTCTGCGACGCTGCTGGTCATCGCCTGGCTGCTGGCCCTGCGTGAGCGGGCCGCCACGCAGCTACAGAGCGTGTCCTTCGATGCTGTGTCGGGCTTCATCGCCCGCGACGCCTCCCCCAGTTTCGTGGCAACCTCCGATGGCCGGATCGTGTCACGCAATGACGCTGCGCGTGCGGCCTTTCCCGATGCTGACAGCGACACGCTGGCCGCAGCACTCAAGACCGCCTTTGCGAACCCGGGTGGCATCCTTTTTCGGCTCCAATCGCGCGCCGATGCGGCAGGTGCCGCGCGGGAAGATGTCGTCACCCGCACTGGCCACATGCGCCTTTCGGTGCACGAGATGGGCATTGAGGGATATGTCTGGCGGGTGGAACAGATCGGCGATCGCCCGGCGCGCCGGGCCGGTCAGGAGGGTTTGAATCTGCCGATGGTGATGGCGGGGCGGACAGGGGCGATCCTCTTCATGAACGATGCGGCGCGCGTGCTGGTCGGCGGACGGGCCAAATCGCTCGATCGGCTGTTCACCACCTTGCCGCCGATGCCGGGAACAATAAACGAGATCACCACCGATGAGGGGAGCAGGCAGGTGCTTTTGGCGGAGGTTGACGCCGGTGCCGGTCGACGCGCGCTCTATCTGCTGCCGCCCCCAGAAGGGCACGCCGCCGCGCAGGGATGGCAGGCGTTTCAGGATCTGCCGGTGCCGCTGATCAAGCTGGCGCCGGACGGATCGGTCAAATCCTTCAACCGGATGGCGGCGCGGCTGATCGGCGTGACGCTGGAGGAGGGCGTGAATCTGTCCAACCTGATGGAGGGTTTGGGCCGCTCGATTTCAGACTGGCTTGCGGCAACGATGGCGGGCAGGCTGGTGCAGAAGTCCGAATTTCTCCGCCTGACCCGCGCCGACCGCGAGGTCTTCGTGCAGGTGCTGCTCAACCGCGTCACGGAGGACGGCGAACCGGCGCTGATCGCGGTGCTGCATGACGCGACGGAGCTGAAATCACTGGAAGCACAGTTCGTTCAGAGCCAGAAAATGCAGGCGATCGGGCAACTTGCGGGCGGGGTGGCGCATGACTTCAACAACCTGTTGACGGCGATTTCGGGACACTGCGACCTGTTGCTGCTGCGTCACGATCAGGGCGATCCCGATTACGGTGACCTCGTGCAGATCAACCAGAACTCCAACCGGGCCGCAGCACTGGTTGGCCAGTTGCTCGCCTTCTCGCGCAAGCAGACGCTGCGGCCCGAAACGCTGGATATGCGCGACACGCTGGCCGACCTCACGCATCTGCTGAACCGTCTCGTGGGAGAGAAGGTGACCCTCACGCTCAGCCATGACCCGGTCCTGCAACCGATCCGCGCCGACAAGCGGCAATTGGAGCAGGTGCTGATGAACCTTGTCGTGAACGCGCGCGATGCCATGCCCGCCGGCGGCGAGATCAAGATCATCACGGAATGCACCGATCTGAAAGAGCCGCTGACGCGCGACCGGGTCACGGTACCCGCAGGCAGATATGTGACGGTGCAGGTCTGCGACGATGGTGTCGGCATCCCCAAGGACAAGCTCCAGAAGGTGTTCGAGCCCTTTTTCACCACCAAGAAGACAGGGGAGGGAACCGGGCTGGGTCTGTCGACCGCTTACGGCATCATCAAGCAGACCGGCGGCTTCATCTTCGTCGACAGCACGGCGGGAGTCGGCACAACGTTTTCGCTGTAATTCCCGGTGCTGGATGTGCCCGAAGCGCCCAAGGTCGTCAAACGCGCGGCGGAACCCCGTGTGCCGCCCGGCAAGGCCGACGGCGTCGTCCTGCTGGTGGAGGACGAGGCCCCAGTGCGTGCCTTTGCCAGCCGCGCGTTGCGCCTGCGCGGGTTCACGGTGCTGGAGGCCGACTCGGCCGAGGCCGCTCTGAAAACGCTTGAAGACCGGAGCCTGAACATCGACGTTTTCGTGACGGATGTCGTCATGCCCGGAATGGACGGCCCCAGTTGGGTGCGCGAGGCACTGAAGGCGCGACCGGACGTGAAGGTGGTCTTTGTATCCGGCTATGCCGAAGACAGCTTTGGCGAAACCCAGAAGCGGATCCCGAATTCCGTCTTCCTGCCAAAACCATTTTCGCTGAGCGACCTGACGGAAACGGTGCACAGCCAATTGCATTGAGGGTGGCACGCGGGAGCCAGGGAGAAGACTTTCGGCCCGCCAGAGGGCGAGAGGGTCAGTATCGACATTCATAGGAGGTGTCAGCGGTGCCAGAGAACGCGCGCGCCGTGCAACTTCAGGCAATCGACTCGTAAAGATCAAATTCATCCGCACACTTGCGCCGAAAGCGGGTCCTTACATCCGTGGACAGCTCCAGTGGCATCTCGGGCGAGACATTCTCGCGCTTGAGGTCGAGCGTAACCCCGAGCCGGTCGGCGAGGAAGGTCTGCAACCGCGGCTGGTCTTCGTAGCGGAAGTAGTGGGTGATCCCCGTCCCGTTGGGCTGGCTCTTCATGAAGTTGGCCTGGCTGCCCACATCGGCGAACCCGGGCTTGTCGCCTTTCATGTAGGCCAGCACGAAGTCGTCGAAGCTGATCCCGTGCGTGCTGTTGGGCTTGCCCTCCATGAAAGGCCGGTGACGGTAGCGGTACCAACTGCCGAGCCAGCTCACGGGTTCGCGCATCACCGCCATCAGCTCCAGTTCAACGTCGCAGACCTTGAGAAACATTGGCCGAATGAACCGGTTATAGCGGTAGACGGGCGCGTGTTTGAGCATCGGCGGCTCGGAAATCACCATGTCAGCGCGCGGGGCCAGCGCTGCTTCATAAGCCGTGGTTCCGGTCTTGGGCACCGACAGAAACGCCAGGCGTTCCTTGAAGAAAACAAGCATGCGACCCCTTTCTTGTCAGGACCGCCGAAAATCCCGACCTTCGTAAACCTCTTCTTAACCAAACCGATAAAAAGATGGCAGTAGAAATAATTGGATTGAAATGTTCTCTCTTTAGTCTCATATAGAACATTAGAGGAACATAAAGCAGTGTGGCCCGCTTCGGCGATTGCGGGGGAGGCGCCACTATGACACTAAGGGAACAGGACATGGCAACGGCAGATCTTTTGACAATGGACAGCAAAAAAAGCGCGGAGAAGCTGAAGGCGCTCGAAAGTGCGATGGCGCAGATCGAGCGGCAGTTCGGCAAGGGCTCCATCATGAAGCTGGGGGCGGAAGGTGCGATCCAGGACATCACCGCGAGCTCCACGGGTTCGCTTGGGCTGGACATCGCGCTTGGCATCGGCGGGATACCGATGGGGCGGATCGTCGAGATCTACGGGCCGGAATCGTCCGGCAAGACCACACTGACGCTGCATTGCATCGCCGAGCAGCAGAAGGCCGGCGGCGTCTGTGCCTTCGTGGACGCGGAGCACGCTCTCGACCCGCAGTATGCCAAGAAACTTGGCGTCGACATTGACGAGCTGCTGATCTCGCAGCCCGATACCGGCGAACAGGCGCTGGAGATTACCGATACTCTGGTGCGGTCTGGCGCGGTGAACATGGTCGTGGTCGATTCCGTCGCGGCTCTGACGCCGAAATCGGAACTCGAAGGCGAGATGGGCGACAGCAGTGTCGGCGTGCATGCCCGTCTG
>JBBSJO010000099.1:0-15121 GCA_038257185.1 Rhodobacterales bacterium
AAACGCTCTGAATCGCGGAAATGTTAGGGAACATCATGGCGCAGAAAGCCACCATCTACAAAGTTGAGCTTTCGGTCTCCGACATGGATCAGCACTATTACGAGACCCACAAGCTGACGGTCGCCAAGCACCCCTCGGAGACGGATGAGAGGCTCATGGTGCGCATCGTCGCTTTTGCGTTGAACGCCCATGAAAATCTGGAAATGACCAAGGGGCTCTCGACGGATGAAGAACCGGACATCTGGCAGAAAAGCCTGAGCGGCGAGCTTGAATTGTGGGTCGCGCTGGGGCTTCCCAGCGAGAAGGTCGTGCGTCAGTCCTGCGGCAAGGCCGACAAGGTGATTGTCTACTCCTACGGGGGCAGAACGGCCGAGATGTGGTGGGACAAGATCAAGAACAGCACGACGCGCTTCGATAACCTGCAGGTGACAAACCTCTCCGAGACCGACACCAGCGCCCTTGCAAAACTCGCAAGCCGGACGATGAAGCTGCAGATCAATATTCAGGACGGCGAGGTCATGGTCAGTGTCGGGGATAACATCGCCAACCTGACCCCCGTTGAATGGAAGAGCGCTGCCTAGGCTCGGGCACCATCATCAGCCGAGAAGACCCGCCCTGATCCGCCAGGCACGCCGCAGCACTGTCAGGACGGTGCCGATGATCGAAATCCAGAGGGCCCAGGTCAGGACGGTACCACGCTCGCCCCAGTAAGGTTCGACCAGCGCCACAACGGCTGCCAGCGTCAGCAGCGCCATGCGGTGCTGTTTTGCCATCGGGCCCGAAAAATCGGGGGCCAATCCTACGTTGACACCAAGCTCTCGGGTGTACGCGACCAGCAGCGCGAGCGCCGCTACCGCCCACCCCAGCGCAGGGTCGCCGACACCAAGGCCGACCCCGGCAAAGATCAGGATATCCGAGATGCGGTCGGGAAACTCGTTCCAGAACGGCCCGTCCGCCGCGCCCTTGCCCGCCTCCACCGCAACCATCCCGTCAAAGAGATTGCACAGCAGCCGCAACTGGCAGAAGACCGCCGCAAAGATCAGCAGCGCCCCGGCCACATAGGCATCAGCCGTTTGCCCGCCCATCCAGAAACAGGCACCTGCCAGAAGGGCCGCGACCATGCTGGCCATCGAAATCTGGTTTGGGGTGACGCCGCGCCTTGCGAGGGCACGGGTGATACGGGCCGCAAGGGCCGTGTCGCGGCTGCTTAGCGGTCGGCGGTTCTTGAGATCCGTCATTCAGGTCTCTCCGGTACTGCGCTGGCGCAGGATATTGTAAGTGAAGATATACGTCACCGATACCGTAAGCGGCACTGCGACCGTCGCAAGAATTTCCGGCGTTCCCGCCGCGAGGTGAATGCAGACCAGCAGCGTCGCAGAGGCAAGGCTGGCGATCAATGCCGGAGCCCAGTAGCCCGCCCCATGAGGGAAGCGAGGCCGCATCCAGTCGACGCTGCGTTTCAGGAACAGGGTCAGCAAGGCCGACATCGCCCCCTGCACAACGCCCGCCAGCAGACGCTCCTGCACCGGGTGGCCCGCATTGGCGAGGAACGCCCAGCCCCCCATGGCCAGAAATGCGAAGCCGACATGAACGACCGTGCTTTTCAGCACACGCTCTGCCAGCCCGGTCAATGCAGATCCCAGTAGAAACGCACGATGTGAAAGAAGATCGGGGCCGAGAAGATGACGGAATCCAGCCGGTCGATGAAGCCTCCGTGCCCGGCGATCAGATGCCCCCAGTCCTTCACCCCGCGATCGCGCTTGATGGCGGACATGACCAGCCCCCCGAAGAACCCCATCAGGGTGATCACCAGCGACAGGCCCGCTGCCTGCCAGAACGTGAATGGCGTGATCCAATAGAGTGCGCCGCCGAGCAGGCTGGCAGACAGAACCCCGCCGACAAGGCCTTCGAGGGTCTTGGAGGGCGACAGCCTTGGCGCGATCTTGCGCTTTCCCAGCATCTTGCCCCAGATGTATTGCAACACATCTGAGGCCTGGACCACCACCACCAGGAAGAAGATCAGGAACAGATTGTGCCCCTCGTAGCCCGGGATGTTGAGGCTCAGCAATGCAGGCACATGCGAGACACAGAAGACGCTGATCATCAGCGCCCATTGCGTCTCGGCCACGCGCACGAGAAAGTTGTCGGTATCCCCCCGAAGTGCGGCCACGATCGGCATCAGCAGGAACGCATAGACCGGGATGAAGATGGAGTAGAAGCCGTACCAGTTCATCCCCACGGCCACATACTGCAATGGCAGGATGACAAAGACCGCCGCCACGAGCGCCCAGTAGTCGGCGGTGCGGGTGTTGGTCAGCGTCAGGAATTCCCGCAGCGCGGCGAAAGAGCAAAGCGCGAAAAGCACGACCACCCCGGTCTCTCCGATCCAGAAGGCGAGGGCCAGGACCACGACCATGACCCACCAGGCATTGATGCGGGCATTGAGGTTGGCAACCGTGCTGTCGGGGCCTGTGTCGTTCGATCTGGCCGCCAGCAGCTTGCCGGCGAGCGAGGCGGTTACCAGCACGGAGACCACGCAGCCCAGCAGGATCAGAAATTCGTTGCCCATGGCCGTCAATCTCCCTTGCGGTTGCGCGCCGGGCGCAGGTCGAAGAGCGCCTTGTAGGTGCGATCCAGAAAAGCCTGCTTGGCCTCGCCTGCTTCGATCCGAAGCGGCGCGCCGAAGGTGACGGTACAGATCAGCGGGATCGGCACCAGCGCGCCCTTTGGCAGAACGCGGTTCAGGTTCTCGATCCACACCGGGACAAGGTCTGCCTCGGGACGGGTACAAGCCAGATGGTAAAGCCCCGACTTGAACGGCAGGAGCACCTCTGCGGTCGTGTTGCGGGTGCCTTCTGGGAACAGGATCAGGCTGCCTCCCCCATCCAGCGCCGCCGCCATTGTCTGCACCGGATCATCGGTGCGTGTCTCGGCGTTGCGGTCGATAAGAACGGCGTTGAACACCGACTGCCCGATGAAGCGCTTCAGCGGCGAGGTCATCCAGTAATCCGCCCCTGCGACGGGGCGCGTCCTTGCCCGCAGGGCGGAGGGCAGGACTGTCCAGACGAGGATGAAGTCACCGTGGCTGGAATGGTTGGCAAAATAGATGCGCTGCCGCGCGACCGGCTCCACCCCTGTCCAGACACCTCTGACGGCAGTGACCATGCGTGCGAATCCGACGATCAGCGAGGACGTCAAAGAAACGAGAACAGAGATGATGGCCCCCAACGGTGTCGGTGTCGCCTTACAGCATTCGCCGATAGTGACGCACGGCGCAAGACTGCCTGAGTCTCAGGTCAGCAGGGGGCCCAGAACGATGAAGGCAAGGCCCGACATCCCGATGCTGAGGCCGAGGGGAAAGCGGGTGTGATCCTGAAGGCTGC
Source organism: Rhodobacterales bacterium (assembly GCA_038257185.1). Classification (GTDB taxonomy): domain Bacteria; phylum Pseudomonadota; class Alphaproteobacteria; order Rhodobacterales; family Rhodobacteraceae; genus Sulfitobacter. The sequence goes on from JBBSJO010000099.1 coordinate 3,384, forward strand.
GCCAGTTGGTCTCCCGGTGCCGGAGCCCCACACGTAGCGCCTTGAGAATCGCGACGCCCGCGAAGATGCCAACCGAGAAGATCAGGGCGAAGTGCGCCAGCGCGCCTGTGGGGATGAACAGGGTCAGGACTGCCAGCAGCTTGACGTCCCCGCCCCCCATGAGGCGCAGGGCGAAGAGGGTCAATGTAACTGCAAAGACAACAGCGGCGGCCACGGTGCGCCAGATCAGTTCGGGCACCTCCAACGCGGGTATCAGGCTGACCACGGCAACGATCAGCACCAGTTTCACCAGAACATTCGGAATGCGCATGAAACGCAGATCATAAAGTATCACGGCCACCAGCAGCGGGGCCAGCAGCCAGGCGGCCGAAATCTGGAACGGCGCGATCATGTTCGAGCGCCCGATATGCGCGCGTCGTTGTGGGCCGAGATCAGTTCAACCTGACCGCCGGTGCCCGTCTTGGCGTAGATGTGGCGCTTGTGCGACCGGACGGTGCTAGCCGCGTGGAAGTCGTTGCTGAGCCTGAAAAAGCGGGCAGTGCGGAAATGGACATCGTTCGCATCCGGATGGGGAATGACGTGTGGACGGTCAACAATATCGCGGTGCAGCACTATACTGGTTCCTGACAAGGTGGGTCGTGCGGTAAGGAGTGCCCGACGTTATTGGTGACTTTTGGCCTCCACTGTGGCGATACCGTGGCCCGCCACCCCCGAGAAAACGGGTCAAGTCCCGCACCCTTGCAGGAATGTGTTCGCCGTTTCCGACAGGCCACCGGCGTGCCCTATTCACGGCGGGATCATCCAGAACATGCCTCGATCTGGCCCTGCTCACTCAGCCACCTGAACGATGCGAATTTAAGATATGAACGTAAAATTCTTGTTCATCAGCGCCCAGTGACGCGCCAAACGACCCGCCGAAAACCGCCCCTCAAGCAAGGGCGACGTTAATGATGAACCGACTTAAAACACTCTGGACCCGCTTCCGCACCCATGACCAGGGTGCGACCTACCTTTTCCTTGCGCTGCCGGTGGTGATCTATCTGGCCCCCTCGATCACCGCCCCGGTCATTTCAGACCATTGCGCGCGATATAGGTCGCAAGGTCGAGGATCAGCTGCCCCCGCGCCGCAGCGATGGCGGCGGGGCCACCCTTGGGGTCGAAGGCGACCGTCAGGTCGAACAGGCCGGACCGCTCGCGGCCCCCGCTCAGAACGCCCACGAAGTACTGACCCGACGCGCGGAACTGGCCGCCCGTGCTGGCCACCAGTTCGGAAAAGCGTACTTCCAGCCGCGCATCGGGATAGGCCTCGAACGGCCAGGGCTCGGACGCGATACGGCGACCCGACAGTTTGGCGAGGTTTTCGCTCATCTCAAGGGCTATGGCACGTTCGGGGGAATCGGCCCAGAGCACCTTGGAGGAACTCAGCAACGTGCCCTCCGCATCCTGAGTGTAGATCTCGTCGGCGGCAGCGTAGGTCGGCAGGGATACGTCCCGCACCTCCACCGCGCCGAAACCGATACGCACCTGTTGGGTCACCGCGGGGGCCCGGACGGCGTAGCTTTGTGAACTTCCGCAGGCGGTCAGCGCGAGAACCAGTCCACAGATCAGGGTGCGAAGGGCATAAGTCATCATTTACCGTCCAAGCAAGAGCGAGTTGGGGTTACGTTCTATGGCGCGGGCAAGGGATGCAAGGGCATCAGCGGCCTTCTGGATGTCGCGCAGGGTTTCCTGCGTGGACCGGCTCAGTTCATCACCCTTGTCGTAGCCCTGAATGGTCCGGCTCGCCTGCGCAAAGAGGCTGGTCAGCCGCTCCACGATCTGCGGCAGGTCCTTTGCGGAAACCGCGATGCTGTCGGCGGCATTGCGGGCCGAAGCGAGGGTCTGGTTGACGTTCTCCACCGCCCCGCCTTCACGCAACTCCTGCAAGGTATAATTCACCTCGTCGAGCGCCCGCTTGAGCGAGCCGGGCAGCGCAATCGCATCTTCGGTGCCGACAACGGCATCCACCGATTTGGTCAGATCCGTCAGCTCGCGCAACAGGGCCTCGACCTCAAGCGATTCCGCCTTGGCGGCGACGGCCTTTATCTGTTCCACCAGTTCCGGCACGCCCTCCACCGAGGAGGTCACCGAACCTGCGGCGGCGGAAGCGGCATCGAGTGCCGCATAGACCCGCTGTGTGATCTCCGGAAGCGTCTTGGTCGTCTGGGCGATGTCGTTTGCCGCCGACCGGGCGGAGGCCAGTGTCGCGTTGATGTCGCGCAACGCGCCACCTTCGCGCAATTCGCGCAGGGCGGTCGACACCTCGTCCACTGCATCCTTGAGCGCGCCCGGCAAGGCCACTGCCTGCTCCGACCCCAGCAGCGTTTCGGCACTTGCCACAAGCTGCGTCACTTCGGCCACCAACTCCTCGACATTGAGCGCCTCCGCCTTGACGGCAACTGCGCGCACATCGGCAATCAGCCCCGGCACGCCCTCGATGGAGGTCGAGACATTCTCGGCAGTCTCGGCAACGGTATTGACCGCATCCACCAGTTTTTGCGCCAATTGCTGTTCTTCCAGCTGCGCCACGAGCCCTTCGACACGGGTCAGGGTGGCGTTGAGTGAAACCGGGATGTTCTTGATGTCATCCGAGGTGATCAGTTCGCTGAGATCAGTCAGCAGCACGCGCAGGTCCTGCGGCGTCTCGCGGAGATCGGGGTCAGCAACAAGCGCCTCCGCGGAGTTGAGGAAACTGATGGCGGAATTCAAAAGCTCTTCGATCGGCAGGTTGTTGATCCGGTTGAAAACGCCTTCGACAGTCGCGGCAGCGTCGGAGACTTCGCTTGTCGTCGCCGGGAATACCGGCAGGCCGTCGCCCACCGCTTCCAGGACCGCGGGCGACGCGTCGGGCACCGCGACGAGTTCCACCTTCAATCCGCCGGTCAACAGGCTGGCCGAGGCACGCCGCGCGCGAAGGCCTTCGCGCACCTGACTCTGAAGGAATGCCAAGGCGGCGTCCGCCGTCACGTCACCGGGCAGACCCAAGCGGGCCGGCTGGATCGAGAGGGTCACGTTCAGCCGCACGCGGCTGTCCCCGAACTGGTCATTGCTGACGATGCCGGACAGCGCGTCCACCACACCGATCTTCAACCCGCTCAGCTCGACCGGGGCGCCGACTGTCAGGCCTGCGATGTTGTCATCGAAGATCGCGCTGATCTGCAGCGGATCGACCTCGGAGGCATTGAACACGGAACTTCGCGCGGTTTCCTTGTCCGCATAGATCTCAAAGACCGCGCCGTCCTGCACCGCGTCACCGCCTGACACGAACGTGTCGAAGGTGATACCGCCGCCGATGAGCGTGGCAATCGAGGAAAAGTCGATCTCCGCCCCGCCCGGGCCGATGTTGACGCTGAAACCGGCGACGTCCCAGAAACGGGTGGAGGAGTTCACCAGCGACCGGTGTTCATCGTAGATCACCGCCTCGACAATGGCGAAATTGCCTTTCGGAGCGATCTTGGCACGACCGACACGGCCAACCTCGATCCCCTTGAACAGAATCGGGGCGTTGTCCGTGAGTTCACCGGTGGCAGAGGTGCGGAACACGATCTGAAGTCCGGACTGACCCACGCGGATCAGCGGCGCCTCGGACGCGCCGGTAAACTGGACCACCTGTTCGCCGATCTGGTCGTTCCAGGATCCCTCGATGTGGACCCCGCTCAGCACGGTGCTGAGTCCGGTGATCCCCTGTGCGGTCACCTCGGGCTGGACGATCCAGAAGACCGCATCGCTGTCGATATAGGGTGCCACGTCCTTGTCGACACGGATCTGGGCGATCACGCGCTCCAGCCCCTTGGAGAAACCCACCTTTTCGACCCGCCCGACGTCAATGTCGCGATACTTCAACACGGTCTCGCCCGCCGCGATGCCGGCACCGTTCTCGAACTGGACCACGATCAACGGACCACGCGCGCTATAGGACTGCCAAGCCACGGCCAGAGCAACGACGAGTGCGAGCAGCGGGATGATCCAGATGACAGACGCCCCCGACAGGAAAACCTTGCGGGCAGGCGAAATGGATACGTCGGGCGGCGTGTCACTCATTACGTTTCAGAACCCCCATCCCCGTCAGACTCCGGCCCGGACTTCACATCCCAGATCAGCCGGGAATCGAACGCCTGTGCCGATAGCATCGTGAATATGACCGACAGGGCAAAGAACAGTGCCGCCGCGCCGGGATTGATCGATGCAAGTGTCTTGAGTTGCACCAACGACGACAGGATCGCAACCACGAATATGTCGATCATCGACCAGCGTCCGATGTATTCCACGATTTCGTACATCATCTGCCTGCGATGCTGGGAAACCGATTTCTCCTGCTGGACGCTGATCGCAAGGAAGGCGACAGCCCAGAACTTGCCAAGTGGGATCACGACGGATGCCACTAGGATAATCAGGGCAATACCCATGTTGCCATGGCTGGCCAGCTCGACAGCGCCGCCGATGATGGTGCTTTCGTCGACCAGGAACAGAGTCCGCGTTTCCAGCATCGGGTAAACCTGCGCCGGGATGTAGCACATGAACCCCATCACCCAGAAGGCCCAGACCCGCTGGAGGCTCATGCTGTCGCGGGACACCAGCGCGTGTCCGCAGCGCCCGCAGGTCGGCGTGCCCATCGGCCAGGGCTTGGCACATCGCGTACAGGCCACGATGCCCATCTCGCGCGCGCTCAGGATCCTTTGGGATGTTCCAGAGAGTTCCATACCGACCACTTATCCATAAAACTGTCCTGGGCGATGACCAGAACCACGAGTATACCAAACATCCAGAACGCCGGACCGAAGCCGACTGTGGCGAGATCCGCAACCTTGACCAGCGCAATCGCGCATCCGATCACGAAGATTTCAGCCATCGACCAGGGCCGCAGCGCTTCCGACAGGCGGAAGGCCTTGATGGCGTGCTTCGCAGGGGGCCGGTCCAGCACCACAGGCACCAGCACGTAGATCGTCAGCAACACCCGCACCAGCGGCACCACGATGATGAGCCCTGCGGTTGTCACCGACAGGAAAATCATCGGCCCCCCGACGAACGCCAGCGCCGCGTCGAGAATCGACACCGAATTCATGGTGCCCGCCGCGTCGATGGTCAGAAACGGAAACACCGCCGCCCCGATGATCAGGAACACCACCGCGAGCGCCACAGCGATGATCCGAAGCCCCGCATTGCGGCGTGGCGCGATCAGCACCTTGCCGCAGCGCTGGCACACGGCCCGCTCGCCGTTCTTGGGCCTTTGCAGATGATATGCCGCGTCGCACTGCGGGCAGACGATCATGTCGTCCAGGGCAGTCGCGGGCAAGGAAACGTCGAAATCCTTCATGATCTGGATATATATGAACCTCAGGCGAGGTGTAATCCCTAAGTGTGCAGCGGTCCGTCGCGCTTCAGGCACTTTCCGGCCGCCCGTGCGACCAAATCGCACGTGTCCGGAACAACGCCCCGGACGAGGCGTTTTCCCGGTGAACATACACTCACACGAGGTAGAAAAATGACACAGATTTCAGAAGCAAAGATCCTGATCCTCTCCACCAATGGTTTCGAGCAATCGGAGCTTGAAAAGCCGCTCAGCGGCTTGAAGGCACGGGGTGCCACGGTTCACGTCGCCACGCCCGATGGCGATGACATCAAGGGTTGGGACAAGGACGACTGGGGTTCCACTGTCTCGGCAGATATGAAGCTGTCGGATGTAAAGGTGGACGATTACAACGCCATCGTCTTGCCGGGCGGTCAGATCAACCCAGACCTGCTGCGCGTCAACAAGGACGCGATTGCCCTGATCAAGTCCTTCCACGATGCGGGCAAGACCGTTGCCGCCATTTGCCATGCGCCATGGTTGCTGATCGAAGCCGGCGTGATCGAGGGCCGCAAGGCGACGTCCTACAACTCGATCTCGACCGACATGAAAAACGCAGGTGCTCTATGGGAAGACAGCGAAGTCGTCTGTGACAAAGGTATCATCACAAGCCGTTCTCCGGAAGATCTCGACGCCTTCATCACCAAGATCGTGGAGGAAGTCGAAGAAGGCCGCCACGAACGCGCCGCCGCCTGATCTAGATCATACCCCTGCAACGGCCTCCCATCCGGGGGGCCGTTTGCTTGTCAGGCCGCCCCCGGCACCAGCACCGACCGACCGCCCTCTACGAAATCTTTTAGCGACAACGCCCAGGTCGTCCCCGGCCAGCGCAGTTCCATCTCGCGTTTCCGGGGCCGGTAGACGGCGGTGTAGAGCGTCCCGAACCCCGCGGCGAAGGCCGTCGAATAGAGCGGCGGCTTCAGGAAAGCATTGATGAACTTGTCCTCCGGATCGCGGTGCAGGCGCAGACGCTGAAGCAGGAACCTCTCGCGCTCCACCGTTGCAGTGAACCGTGCGTGGCTGACCCATTCGACATTTTCCTGATGGTTCGTCGCCACCGCCGCATGGGTGATATGGGTCTCGCGGTCAGGCGCCATCATCGCCGTCAGGTAGTTCCGCTTGGCGTCCAGCACCGTGACGTTATAGCTCATGTGCGTCGGCACACGGGACAGAACCTCCCCCGCTTCCTCCGCCGTTTCGCAGACCTGCAGGACATACCGCAGGATCAGCGGCACGCCAAAGCCGTCCCCCACCACGCGCCGCCCCCCGAAGGTGAGCGAAATCGCAAGACCCGCGTCGTTCACCCCGTCCACCAAGCCCCAAAGGCCGTCCGAGGTCCCCATGACCTGCCGCCCCTGCCAGCCAGTGCGCAGCACCAGCGAATCGAAGGCCTGCGGATCATAGTCATAGTTGCGCACCATGACCGGCTCCTTCCCCGCCCAGATCGCCTGGGAACAGGCCGAAAGATAGGGCGGCGGACAATAGAAGCTGAGGAACCGGGCAGCCTGATCGCCTCCCCCTGCCAGACCACAGAGATTGTCGTAAAGCTGCACCATCTCGGGCATGTGCTGGCTCAGCGCACGACGGCATTTGGCATAGGTAGGGCGCGCGGCCTCACCCTCCTTGAGCCACCATTTGCGGTAGTCAGGCCAGTATTGGGCGAAAAGCCCGGACCATTTCGGTCCGGGCAATTCTTCAGACAGGGCACGCCACAACATGGATCGGCCTTTCGATATCCCTCAGAGTATCTTGAACGCCGGGTCGGACAGGGCCGGACCGGCCTGTGCGGTAGGCAGTGGCTTGCCGTCCACGGCTTGCTTGATTCCGTGGATCCACCTTTTCGCGCGCTCGTTCAACTGGAAAGACTTGGTCATCGACCGGCCCCGCGTCACGAGAATGCCGATATCGGCCCCCTCATAGCGGTAATCGCCGGGCCCGAGAATGCGCAGGAAGAATGCCTCGTTCTCGCTTTCCACCGCGCGGCGGTGATAGTCGAAGCGGTCGAAGACCACGCGCCCGTCCTCCAGCATCTTGTAGATGCCGGTTTCGGGCGAGGTGGTGCAGATGTCGACGCTGTCCTCGGTGTGCTTGATCACCATCTGCGACCAGCCGTCGATCATCTCCGGGTCCGCCCAACGGCTGTTCAACTCGTCCACATCCAGTTGGAATTTCTTCTTCGAGAACTCCAACAGGTGGAACAGGAAGAGCGGCGCGTCGGCATGGGCAAATGCCGCGTGGTTGGTCATCGACGAACAACCGGTGATGCGGGGGTTCAGTTCCCCCAGCCAGAGATCGCCTGTCTTCTTGTCGATCAGGAAGTCGAGCTCGAAATAGCCACGATAGCCTTCCTTGCGCAACTGTTCACCGAACTTGAAGGTCAGGTCGCGGGCCTTTTCACGCACCTTGGGCGGGAAGGCTGTCGCGAGGATCTCGTTCCCGCACCAGCCGCCGCGATAAGGGGTCAGGTCCTTGAATCCCACAAGCTCCGTCATCAGCGGGCCGACGATGGTACCTTCCTTGGTGGCGCATGCCTCGATCGCCGACCCACGGCAGTCGATCCGCTTCATGATCTTGATCTCGCCCTCGCCCACGATCTCACTCTCATGACGCCGGAAATCTGCCTCGGACTTGATGAAGAACGTGGTGTGCCCGCTGTCGCCGAAGGCCGATTGCAGCACGAGGTCATGGCCGATCCCGGCCTTCTCGCAGGTCTTCCTGAGGTCCTCGTAATTCTTGACCTCCGCCAGCACGTTCGGCACCGACGGCACCCCCGCCTTGTTGCCGATGCGCACGGTCTCGATCTTGTTGTCCATCGACTGGCGCAGCTTGGCCTTGGGGAACCAGACAGAGGCGCCCAGCTCCTTGGACAGCCGCTCCGTCTCCTCGTCGAACATCAGGAACACGAACTTGGGCTTCCCGCCGCGCCGCTTGATGAAATCGATGACTTCCTTGTGCTGCAGCAGGTAGTTGTTGATGTCCTCGATGGATTGAAATTCCGCATGCGGCTGCTCGGAGGGGCAGAACACATTCGGGTGCTTGCCGCCGTAGCAGTCGATATAGCAGATGTACTTGAAGTTCTTCACCCATTCATCGAGGCCCAGCAGGTTGAAATTGGTCGCCGAGATGAAATAGACGGGTTCCTCGTTCCGGTGAAAGAAACGGCGGATTTCCGAGATGTTCTTGAGAACTGTAGCCATGGATAAGGTCCTTTTCTTAAGCAGGTGAAGACGAAAGGTTTTTCTTGCGGACACGGCTCAGGGCCGCATCCGTGAATACGCGAAGACCCAGGTCCGGACGGTAGCCGTGGATCTCGCTCACGTCGAGCGCGCGCATGAACGACAGGATTTCCTGGCTCACGACCTGCCCGGGCACGAGGATCGGAAAGCCCGGTGGATAGGGGATGATGAAACTGGCGGAAACCACCGTCTGCCCCGCATCCATCGCCTCCTTCAACGATCCGTTAAGCTCCAGATAATCGCAGTTCTTCTCGTCGTAGGCGAGGAAGAAGGGCGTGCGGATGTCCCCTTCGGGGGTCACGTCGTCGGCGCGGAAGGCCTCGTGGAAACGGCTGAAGTCGGGCAGCGGCGGGTAGTGTTCCATCAGGTTCGCGACGCGGCGGTCAAAGGACAGGCGCTCCATCCGGCTGGCATCGTCAAGCAGATCGTCGAGTGACTTCGCAATCTCCACCAGCACCTCGATCAGGTAGGCGACGGAGGAGCGCGTGGTGCCGATGTTGGTCATGAACAGGACCGTATTGCGCGAGGTCTTGTTGATCTGGATGCCGTACTTGTCCATCAGGATATCGGTCTTGAACGTGTCGCCGTCCCAGCCGGTGCCGCCGACCGACAGCGTGACGCGGGTCGCATCCAGCACGAAGTCGTCCTGCTCCCAGCAGTCCCACATGTCGGTCCAGCCCTGTTGCTGGTCATAGTAGCTGGTGACACCGCTTTGCCGGTATGCGTCGGGAATCATGTCACCCGCCGTCAGCACCTTGAAGTACTTGGTGAGCAGCGGATGGTCCGTGATCGCACGCCGCATCGACATCGCCGCCTCGATCTGGCGCTGCACGAACTCGAAACCTTCCAACTCCACTTGCCGCCGCCCCACGTCGAGAGAGGCGATGATCTGGTAGTTCGGCGAGGTGGAGGTATGGGTCATGTAGGCTTCGTGGAACGATTGCTCCACCTCGCCCTTGAAGTCCTGATCGTTGACATGGATCATCGACCCCTGCCTGAGCGAGGTCAGCGTCTTGTGCGTCGATTGCGTGGCATAGACCCGGACCCGCGCGTTGGGTGGCGGGACAAGTCGGGTATTGAGTAGCGTTTCGTCATCCGCATCCTTCAGCTTCTTCTGCTGGGCCTCGTAAGCCTTGGCATGCGACTCCGATTTGAGCTTTTCGCGCAGCGTGTTGGCAGTATTCATCGCCGTACGCTGACGGTAGGTCGGGTTGAAGCGGGCAAAGGCGAACCATGCCTCGTCCCAAAGGAAGATCAGGTCGGGCTTGATCGCCAGACATTCCTGCATCACCCGTTCGACGTTGTAGACCAACCCGTCGAAAGTACAGTTGGTCAGCAGCAGCATCCGCACCTTGTGCAGCTTGCCTGCCGCCTTGAGCGCCAGAAGCTGATGCTTGATCTCGCGCAGCGGCACGGCACCGTACATGGAGTATTCATTCAGCGGATAGCTGTCGAGGTAACACACCTGCGCCCCCGCCAGCACCATGCCGTAGTGGTGCGACTTGTGGCAGTCGCGGTCCACCAGCACGATGTCACCGGGCCGCACAAGCGCCTGGACAACGATCTTGTTGCAGGTCGAAGTGCCGTTGGTGGCGAAAAACGTCTGTTTCGATCCGAACGCGCGGGAGGCAAGTTCCTGCGCCTCCTTGATGGGCCCATGCGGTTCCAGAAGGCTATCGAGCCCGCCGGAGGTGGCTGACGTCTCCGCAAGAAAGATGTTGGGGCCATAGAACGCGCCCATATCCTGAATCCAGTGCGACCGCGTGATCGACTTGCCCCGACTGATCGGCATGGCATGGAACACGCCTGTCGGCTGCTTGGAATACTCCACGAGCGCGGTAAAGAACGGCGACTTGTTGCGGGACTGAACGCCGCGCAGGATGTTCAGGTGCAGCTCCATGAAGTCTTCCTGATTGTAGAAGACCCGGCGGCAGATGCCGAGGTCGAGACCGGCGATATCCTCAACCGACCGTTCCGTCACCAGATAGGCGTCCAGTTCAGGGCGCACCTTGGCGATCATGCGGCACAGCTCCGGCCCGTAGTTCTCGGGCTCAAGCGCGTCGATCTCCTCCCGGCCACCGGCACGGGCGAGGTATTTCGTCAGGATGGATTCGACCGTCTTAGATTTCAGTGTCAGGCCGGGGCGGACGACGATAGCCTGAATGTTGTGGTTGAACATCACCGCAATAAGCGCGTCCTCGATCGACGGCACCACGACGGCCTCGTAGATGAAGGGATCTTCCGGGCGGCGCATCCGCAGGACGTTGGACTTCAGCCAACGCTCCTGCTGGTCGTTCACGTTGTCGACGATGAGCACCTCGAAATAGGGCTTGCTCAGCGCGCGGGCTTCGGGGCTCAGCAGTTCCTCGTCATTGTGTTCGTCCTGATCCATGCTGTCGCGTTCCAGCGGGATCGTGCGGCGGCGATAGGCGCCGGTCGTCAGCGCGCGCGTGACGCGCGTGGTGGCAAAAGCCAGATCGTCGAGATTGCCATGCGCCAGTTGCCGCTGCATGTGCTCGAAGGCGGGCATGCCGGGAAAGGCCCAGTAGGGTTCGATCACGGCCAGAGATTCGAACAGTTCTTCGATGCGCTTCTTGCAGGCCTTGGCGTCCTTTGCATCGGGGTTGCGCGCCAGAGCGCCGGTCGACTCGCGCAGCGCGCTCCAGCGATCAGAGCGCATCTGGATGGCCGAAGAGTAGTCGTTCATGGAATGCATCAGTCGTTCTCCGATGGGCGGGTCGACCGATGCATTCAGGTCCGGGCAGGTGCCCGGACCGAACGCAGCGCCCTAGCCGCTGGATGATTCTCCCGCACCGGTGAAGATACCGGGTTTGACGGGGGGATTGGGTATGGCCGCAGCGGATGCCACGGGTTCGTGTGCCGGTGCCGGTGCAGGCGCGTTCGCGGTCCCGGCGGTGGCATTCGGCATGGGTTCCGGCATGATCTCGGACGGGTTGTGGCCGTAGGGTGCCACGGAGTCGTGGCCCTTGAAGACGGGCATTTCAGGGACCCGTTCGGCCGGGACGTCGACATGCAGGCCCGCACGGCTGCCCTGCTTCGGGATTTCGAGCGGCCCCAGCGTGTGCAGATAGGCATCCGTACCGCTGTCACGGTCG
>JBBSJO010000100.1:0-14984 GCA_038257185.1 Rhodobacterales bacterium
CAGGGCTTCGTGCTGTTGTTCGAAAGCGCACAGGGTCGGCCGGTCGCGGCAATCGAGGCCGATGCGGTGACCGCCTTGCGCACCGCCGCCACGTCGATGCTGGCCACGCGCACGCTGGGCCGACCCGAACCGCGGGTGTTCACCATCTGCGGTGCGGGCGAACAGGCAGAATGGCACCTGCGGGCCACTCTGGAATGTTTTGCGCCGGAGGAAATCCGCATCTGGGCCCGCCGCCCGGAGGCCGCCGATGCGCTGGCGGCGCGTTTCCCGAACGCCCCGGCCAGAATCCGTGTCATTACCTCGTTGGTCGAGGCCTTGACCGGTGCGGATGTGATCACGACCGCGACGGCGGCGCGATCCGCCTTCCTGTCGGGCGCGGACCTGGAGCCGGGCCAACACATCAACCTCGTCGGTGCCAGCCTCGCCGACGTGCGCGAGGTGGATGACACCGCCGTTGCGCGGATGACGATGTTCACGGATTCGCTCGAAAGCTCCGCACGGGAATCCGGTGAGATCCTGGGAGCACGGGCATCCGGTGCCATCGACCCCTCGTATCTCGTGCGGGAGATCGGGGCCGTTCTGACGGGTGGTGCCGACGGACGAACGACGACAACCGAAATCACCGGCTACAAGTCACACGGCCTGATCGTTCAGGACCTCGCAGCGGCATGGCACATCGCACAAACCCTGCAATGAAACGCCCTGCCCCTACAAGGTGGCGAAAAAGTCGTTGAGGTTCGCCATCGCGAAGTCGAGCACGGCGGCATCGGTCAACACGCCATCCTCGACCTTGGCATTTGCCATGGGCACCACGATTTCCTTGCAGGGGAATACCGGTGCCAACATCCCGTTCAGTACGTACTTCAGGTGCGCCTGCGCCCTTGCCCCGCCAAGGGCACCGCCCGAGACCGTGACGACAAAACAAGGCTTGCCCTTGAAGACTGACTCGAAGGCGGGCCGCGACGCCCAGTCGATGGCGTTCTTGAGAACCCCGGGAATGCTGTAGTTGTACTCTGGCGTGACGAAGACCAACGCATCGGCATCCCGCACCTGACCGGTCCATTTTGCCACCGCCGGATCATCGGTCACATCCGCATTGTAATGCGGCAGGACACCGATATCCGCGACAGTTGCTTCAATCTCCGAAGGCATCCGCGCCTGCAGAGCCCGCACTGTGGCCTTTGAAGACGAAGCCTGCCGCAGGCTGCCCGGGACGAACAGAATTTTCTTCATTGTATACCTTTCAAGGTCAAAGCCGTGCGAGCCAAACCGCAATCGACGGGAAGACGATAATGATCGCAAGTGCTGCCACCATCGCCAGAATGAACGGGAACGCGCCGCGAAAGATCATGCCGACCGACAGGTCGGGGTCGTTGATCGCGGCCTTGATGGTGTAGACCGAAAGCCCGAAGGGTGGCGTCAGCAATCCGATCTCGACCGCCACGACGGTCAACACGCCGAACCAGATCAGATCAAACCCCGCCGCCTGCGCCACAGGCAATGCAATTGGCAGCATGATGAGCATGATCGAGATCGAGTCTATCAGGCAGCCCATCAGGATGATCAGCGCAAGATAGAGGACAAGGAACCCCCAGGGGCCGATGGGGCCTGAAAGGAAGAACTCAGCCAGCTCCCGTGGCACCCCGGACATTGCCAGCATGCGACTGAAGAAAGTCGCGGCCATGATGAGCAACAGGACCGACACGGTGATCTGACCGGTTTCCACCAGCAGGCGCCAGAGCGTCCGGCCATCAAGCGACCTGCGCAGAATTGCAATGACAAGGGCGCCGAACGCCCCCGCGGCACCGGCCTCTGTCGGGTTGAAGAACCCGCCATAAAGGCCCCCCAGCACCAGCAGCATCAGCACCAGAATGGGAATAGCTTTGCGCAGCGCCTCCAGCAGTCCGAGATCGACAAAGCTGGCGTCGTCATCGGCCGCCTCGAAGACGAAGCCGGGTGTGAGTTTGGCCAGCAGCAGGATCGTCACCGTGAAGAGCCCGGCGAGCAGGATACCCGGCCCGATTCCCGCCAGGAACATGCGGCCCACGGATTCCTCCGCCAGAACGGCGTAGACGATCATCAGCAGGGACGGCGGAATCAGCATCCCCAGAACGGAAGACCCCGCCACGACCCCCGTCGCGAATTTCTTGGTATAGCCGTGGCGCGTCATCTCGGGCACCGCGACTCGGCTGAACACCGTGGCGGAGGCGATGGAGATCCCCGTGATCGATGCGAAAACAGCATTGGCGAACACGGTCGCGACGCCCAACCCCGCCGTCACGCGGCGCAGCAGTTTTTCGAAGACGTCGAAGGTATCCTTGCCTACGCCCGACAGGGCAACGAGCAATCCCATCAGCACGAAAAGCGGGACCACGGCAAAGAGGTATTCCCGCAGAGAGTCGTTGGCCACCGCCCCGATCATGCGGGTTGCGACAAGCTCGTTCCGGATCAGGGCAACACCGGCAAAGGAGACGGCCAGCATGCTGACCGCAATCGGCATCCCGATATAGATCAGCAGGATCAACACACCGATACCGTAACTTCCGATCTCGACGGGGCTCATGCTTCGGCTTCCGGATCGGCCGGTGCGAAAAAGGCGGCAAACGCGCGCAGAACGAACTCTACAGCGGCCACAGTGACACCTACGAGGATCAGCACGCGAAACGGCCATGTGTGCAGCGTGGCGATGCCGGGGATGCCGATGAACTCACCCGAGGAGATATCTTTCTCCAGAATGCGGATTGTCGACCATGCGATCAGCCCGATCATCCACGCTCCGACGAGATTGAAAAGCGCGATGAGCAAGCGCTTCAGGAAGGAGAGCCTGCCGGTCAGGAGCGGCAGAAAGATATCGGTCTTGGCCAGACGATCGGCGCGGATGGTCGCTGCGAGCTGCAGGTAGACGATCATCACCAGCAGCAAGCCGCCAAGTTCCGAAACAAGGGGCAGGGATGACCCGAGCACATTGCGAAAGACGATATCGGCGCAGATGATCAGCATCAGACCGCCGATCAGGACTGTGCCGACGGCGGCGAGCCCCTCAACGACCACGGACCACATCCGGTCCATGGTGCCAAGGAGCCCAACCCCCATCGCACGGGCGTTCGTATTGTTCTTCCCGCGCTGCACCCGAGTGGCCCTACTTGTCCCAATCGCGCGCCGGCGTTTCGCCTTTGGCCCGCAGCGCTTCCATGTAGGCGGCGATGAACTCCGTCGCGGGGATGCCGCTTGCGTCCAGCGGTGCGGCCCATTCACCGGCGATGTCGGGCATCTTGTTGACCCACTTCACCAGTTCACCTTCGGGCATCGGCACGATCGTTACCGGCGTGCTCTGACCGGCCCCCAGCTCGACCATCTTGTTGAGCGCGAATTCGTGACGCTCGACCAGATCCTTGCCATGCGCTTCGGTGTAGTACTTGCCCGCCTCGATCATGGCGTTCTGCACTTCTTCGGGCAGACCGTCCCAGCTGTCGCGGTTGATCGCCACGGCACCCGAGAACGCACCACCCGCGTCGAAGCGGTTGATGTAGGGTGCGACCTCGTAAAGCTTGATTGGCAGCGCCCCAAGCGCCAGCGTCAGCGCGCCGTCCGAGACGCCCGTCTGCACGTCGGTGTAATAGGTGGTCAGCGCCCCATCGACGGCATTTGCATCCGTACCGCGCAGCCAGTTGCCCAGCACACCGGGGGCAGACAGTTTCATGCCAGCGATATCGTCGATACCGGTGATCGGCTCCTTGGTGTAGAAGTCGTAAAGGTCGGTGCCGGTAAGACCCAGAACCTTGAGGTTGTGGTTTTCCCACTCATTGCGGAACGCCTCGTTGGTTTCCATCAACTCCTGCATGACCTCCAACTGGATGGCCGGGTTCGAGGTCGCAAAGGGCGCGTTCGAAGAGGCCTGGCTCAGCGGCAGCTTGGCCGCTTCGAGGAAGGAAAACACCCAGCCGATGTCGGTGATGCCCTCTTCGACGGAACTCAGCGTGGCGTTCGCCTTGTAAAGCGTGCCGCCGAAGGCTTCGTTCCACTCGATCTTGTAGTCGCCCTTTTCCGCGAGGATCTCGTCGGTCCTTGCCATGAAATGAGTCTGGATCATGCCGACCCAGGGTACCACCGTGGGGTGGCTGGCGGCGACGGTCAGGTTGATCGTTTCCTGCGCATGGGCCGCAACGGACATGAGCATGGTACTTCCGGCCAACAGGCCAAGCAGGTTCTTCATCGTGTTCCTCCCTTTATGTTCTAGTTGATCGTGAATTTCTGGGTCGAATAGTCGAGCCGCAGCGTCACGCTGCCCTCGTTGATCAGCCACGGACGGACGCGAAACGCGCGCGCGCCGCTGACATGCATTGGATCGCGTTCGGCAATCGTTGTCGCCTCCGCGCGGGACGCGGCGCGGACGATGACCATGCCTTCGCCTTCCCAGCTTTGTTCGTCGTCGGTCCAGAGCGGGCCGGCGGCATAGAGGATCCCGTCGGCCTCCAGTTGAACCTGAAAGGCCAGATGCGCCTCCATGTTCGCGAAGACTGCGCCCAGACCCTCGGTCGGCGTGGTGAAGATCGCGTAGAGCTGTTTTTGGAGCATGCCCTTGCTCGCCTCCAGCACTGCGCCTGCGGGCACTGCCTTTGGATTGTCGTCTGTCATCGTCACCCCTCCCGTTCCAATATGCGTGTCAGCCGGCCTTGCGCTTTGCCAGTTCCGCCCTGATTTCCGCGCCATGCTCGTCCAGCGTCGGCGGTGGGCGCACGTTCAACTCTGCCGCACCATCGAAACTGTAAGGCGCCCGCACCGTGGTGAACGTGCCCATTTCCGGATGCTCCGACGTGACTGCAATCTGCAGATGTTTGGCCTGCGGGTCTTCCAGCGCCTCATCCGCGTCGTAGGCGGGTGAATAGGGCACCTCGGCCGCCCCGAGCCTGGCGCACCAGTTGTCACGGGTGTCCTCCCTGAATACCGGCGTAAAGACCTCGATCAATTCGTCCTGATGATTGATCCGCGCCAGCCTTTCAGAAAAGCGCGGATCGTCCTTGAGCGCCTGCTGCCCCGTCGCCTCCAGCAAGCCCTCCCAGAACTTCACGGGCGAGGACAGGTGGAACGCGATCCACTTTCCGTCGCTGCACTTGAAGGTATAGCTCTGTGACACCACGGGGCGCGACAGCGGGCCCATGATCTGACCCTCGGAATAGTAATGCGTGAAACTGTCGAGGTTGAAGTGGCTCATCGCCTCAAGCATCGAAATGTCGAGCCGCCTGCCCTTCCCCGTCATCCCCCGTTCCAGCAGCGCCGCGAGGATTCCCAATGCCGCGTATTGCCCCGTGACGGAATCCGCGATGGCCGGACCGATCACGCGGGGGTTCTCGGGTGGCGTCAGCAGGCGCAGATAGCCGCTCGCCGCCTGCGCCACGGTGTCGAACACGGGGCGGTCGCGGTCTGGCCCGGAGGGGCCGAAGCCCGAAATGGCGCAATAGATCAGCCCGGGATTGATCGAGCGCAACTGCTCTTCCCCTGCCCCCAGCTTTTCCGCCACGCCGGGGCGGAAGTTCTGGATGAACACATCCGCATCAGCGATCAGCGCGTGGAATACGGCAAGGTCATCCGCCTGCCCCGTGTCCAGGGCGATGGAGCGCTTGTTCCGGTTGTACGTCTGGTAGTGCGGCGAATAGAGACCGCCCTTGAACGCGCGGAACGGATCGCCGGTCCCGGGCCGTTCGACCTTGATCACATCCGCTCCGAGGTCGGCCAGATGCATGCCCGCAGCGGGGCCGGTGATGTAGGTGCCCAGTTCGACGACGCGGATGTTCTTGAGGATCTTGACCATCGCGGAACCCCTAGGCCGTCTTCGACGTGTCGGCCTGCGCCAAGCCGTCATAGGAAATCGCCTGATCGGCCTTGTGCGACATGATGAACCCGATGGAGCGCACCGATTCCTCGAAGAGGTGCGCCGCCAGCCCGGCGGAGCGTGCCACCAGCGGCACCGCCTTGAGCGCTTCCAGCGGCCACCCGGCATCGAGGATCACGGCCGGGATCGCGCCCGAGACATTGATCGGCAACGGGCGCTCGATAATTCCGGGTGCGTGTTTTGCGAGGATGCGCAGGGTTTTTATGTATTTGCCCGACACGCCCAGATCGTCCGCAATCTCCAGCAGCTTGTCGGCGCGGGGGTCGCCCGCGCTGTGCTGCGGATGGCCAAGCCCCGGCACCTTCTGTCTGCGTGCCTTCAAATCCTTCAGCGACGCAATCGCCGCCGTATCGACATCCGTACCGTCCGCCTCGGCCCTGTCCATCACCTCCGCCAGGTATCGCCCCGAAATTTCCGAGCTGCCGGCCACGACGCTGCCCATGCCCAGAAGGCCCGCCGCCATGGCACCCTGCCAGGCCTCCGGCCCCGCCGCCAGTGTCATCCGCGCGGCCTGAACGCTCGGCACGAGGCCGTGTTCGGCAATCGCGACAAGGCAGGCGTCCAGCATCTGACGCTGCGCGGACGTCGGGCGTTCCCCGATCACCAGCAGCCAAAAGTAATCGGTAAAGCCGATCTGCCCGATCAGGTCGTCGCACAGATCAAGCCCCCGGACGGTGATGGAGTCCGCATCCGAGGTGGCGATCGCTGTCTGCGCCTGATCCTGCTTGCCTATCCTCATCAGATCCTCACTTTTCGCATGCCGAAATATATTTCTCTTGCCGAAATACTCGCAGCGAAATATTGTTGCGTCAAGTACCTTGCAAGGTAGCGTGGTGAATTGGACAAACTCGACGTACCGCAAGAAAACGTCATTGGGATCGGGGAGGAGGACGCAACGATGGAATCGCGGAACGACACTCCCCAGACCCCGATCACCCGGTCTGACAGAAGAGCCATTCAGCCTGAGAAGCCCGCCGAGTTCGTCGAAGCGCTGGCCAAGGGTATCGCAATCCTCGAATGTTTCGATGCCGCGACCCCCGAAATGACGCTCAGCGAAATTGCCCGCAAGGTCGGCCTAAGCCCCGCTGCCGCCCGCCGCAGCCTGATTACACTTGGCGCGCTTGGTTACGTGGGGCAGAACAACAAGCGCTTCCATCTGCGGCCCAAGATCATGACCCTCGGATCCGGCTTCTACTATTCGGCGGGCATCGATCAGGTCCTGCAACCTTTCCTGCGCGACCTGGTCGCGAAGTTCGGGGACGCCTCCTCGGTCGGCACTCTCCATGAGCGTGACGTGATCTATATCGCCCACAGTTCCGTGCAGCGGGCACGCCGCGCCGCCGCTGTGGTGGGCGCGCGCTACCCCGCCTATGCCACCTCGCTCGGGCGCGTTTTACTGGCCGGTCTGTCGGAGGATGATCTCGATGCCTACTTCGACGGCCTGGTCATCGAACCACTCACTTCCAAGACCATCGCCAACTCCGCAGACCTGCGGGCGGAGATAGAGCTTGTTCGCGAAGCGCAATACTCCACCACCGTCGACCAGCTGGACTATGGCATCACCGCTCTCGCAGTCCCGATCCGCGCTGTCGAAGGCCACACCATCGCGGCGCTCAATACCTCGGGCTACACCGGCATGATCGACGCCGATTACCTGATCCGCGAACGCCTGCCCGAGCTGCGGGTCGTCGCCTCCAGCATTTCGCAGGCGCTGACCCGCTATCCCGCGCTCACGTCGATCATCGGACAGTAGCCGGCCCCTGAGACACCAAGAAGGAGCAAGACCTTGGCCCAACTCGTTGCCACCCTCGCCTCGACCCACCATCCGTTCTACCTCAAGGCCACGACCATGCCGCCCGAACAGCAGATGCCGCAGGCCCCCGAATGGAAGCGCAAGATCGAGGCTTACCGAGAGACGCTGTCGCGCACCAAGCCAGACATTCTGGTGATGATCGGGTCGGACCATTTTCACCAGATCTTCCTCGACAACTGCCCGCAGTTCCTGATCGGCAAGGCCGCCCGCTACGACGCGACATTCTACAACGAGGAACGCGAATTCGGGATTCCGAAGTACGTGTTGGAGGGCGACGAAGAGATGTCGGCGTTCATGCACCGTCATCTGATGGATCAGGATTTCGACTTTGCCTTCTCCAACGAACTGAAGATCGACCATTCGATCATCTGCCCGATCATCACCGTCCGACCTGATGCCGACCTGCCCGTGGTGCCCATCTACACCAACATCTTCGCCCCGCCCCTCGCCTCGCCCAAGCGCTTCTACAACCTTGGCCGCGCGATCCGCAAAGCCATCGACGACTACCCCTCCGACAAGCGTGTGGCTGCCATCGGCACCGGGCATCTGTCGCTTGAACTTGGCGGTCCGCGTCAGTTCATGGAAACGGGGCCGGACCCCGTCTTCGACCGACAGGCCATCGAATGGCTGCGGGCGGGCGATATCGACGCGATCCTTGAGAATGTCGATCACGAGAGCATGGCGCGTAGCGGCAATGCCACGCACGGATTCCTGAACTTTATCCTGATGCTGGGTGTCGCGGGGCCCGAAGGTGCCGATTACGTCGACAACCTCGATCTGTTCCACACGATGGAAGCCTATTTCACATGGTATCCGAAGGAGGCCGCCGCATGAGCAAGTATTACGTCAACAAGTTCCTCTTCACCGTCGACCGCAATCCGGAATACCTCAAGCGCTACACCGAAGACCCGCGCACGTTCGTCGCGACCTGGGAACAATCCATCGGCCCCCGCCTCAACGACGCCGAGATGTCCACCGTTCACAGCTTCACGGATGCCGAGCGCACCGCCCTAATAGAGCACGATTATGTCGCGCTGTTCGAGATGGGCGCACATTTCTTTCTCAACCTGACGATCTTCATCGGTATCTACGACGAAGAACACATGCTCAGAAGCGGGCCACTCGCCTTCCAGCGCGAATTCGCGGCGCGGCTCCAGCACTGGTCTGGCAAGGAATACCCCTCTGTCGCGACCTGACAGGGGTCGGGCAACACCCCCAGTGACCGAAAGGGCCGCCAATGACCGAAGACGCCACCATCGAATACTTCACCGAAGCGGGATCCGTCGAAGCTGTGAACGGCCGCATGGGGAGCGTCACCGACGCGCGGCTCGGCCACGTCATCGGACGCCTGGTTCATCATCTTCATGCCTTTGCCAAGGAGGTGGAGATGACCCAGGAGGAATGGGGCATCGCCATCGACTTCCTGACCCGCACTGGCCAGATGTGCGACGGTAACCGGCAGGAGTTCATCCTGCTCTCCGACGTGCTTGGCCTGTCGATGCTGGTGGATGCGATCAACAACCGCCGGCCAGAGCCCGCGACAGAGAACACCGTCCTCGGCCCATTTCACGTCGACGGCGTTCCGGAATATCCGATGGGTACCAACATCACGCAGCAGGAAGGCGGCGAAAGCTGTCTCTTCGAGGGGCGCGTGATTGATCTGCAAGGCCGCCCCGTGGAAGGCGCGCGCATCGATGTCTGGTCTGACAATGCAGAGGGATTTTATGATGTGCAGCAGCCCGGGCTGCAGCCCCTTCACAACAACCGGGGAGTGTTTGTCACCGGCCCTGACGGTCGCTATTGGTTCGAGGGCATCAGGCCCGTGTCCTACCCGATCCCGGACGACGGGCCCGTGGGCCAGCTTTTGGCGCAGCTCGGTCGCCACCCCTACCGGCCCGCTCATATGCACTTCATCGTGAGCGCCGACGGCTTTGACCGTGTCATCACCCATACCTTCGTGGCGGGTGACAGCTATTTGAAATCAGATGCCGTGTTCGGTGTGAAGAAAAGCCTCATCAGCACGTTCGAGAAAGTCCACGAAGGTCAGACGTGTTGGCGATCCGCTTTCGACTTCGTATTGTCCCGATCTGCTGCATGAAAAGAAACCATTCTGCTGCTTCAAGAGGAAGGTCGGACAGGCCGCGCATTTATGTCAGGGTGATTGGCGGGGTGAACGAGCGGGTTGGTCCTGACAATGCGATCCGTCACGTCGACCGCCAGGTCAGGCCGTTTGACCCTCTGCATCCGCCAGTTCCTTCATCAGCCGTGCCTCTTCTTCGGCCTTGGGCGTCGAAAACCCTGCGAGCAGCAGGTAGGCCACAGGTGTCAGATAGAGCGTCGACAGCGTGGCAAGTCCCAACCCGCCGACGATGACCCACCCCAGGGCCTCGCGCGCCTCCGCTCCGGCGCCTGCGGACAGGATCAGAGGGACCCCCCCTATGACGGTGGAGGTCATTGTCATCATCACCGGGCGCAACCGGATCGTCGATGCATCAAGGATCGCTTCGCGCACGTTTTGCCCCTTGTCGCGCAACTGGTTTGCGAACTCGACGATCAGGATTCCGTTCTTGGCCATGATCCCGATCAGCATCACCAGCCCGATCTGGCTGTAGACGTTCAGGCTCTGCCCCGTCAGCAAAAGGGCAAAGACGGCGCAGGCAAGGCCCAGTGGTACCGTCGACATGACCACCACCGCCGAGATGAAGCTTTCGAATTGCGCCGACAACACCAGAAACACCACCAGGATCGCGAACCCGAAGGTGACGAACAATCCGCCGCTGGTCTGATCCAGCGTCGCCGCTTCGGCCAGAGGCACGATGCGGTTCTGCTCGTCCAGCACCTCCTCACCGATGCGCCGGACCTCGACCAGCGCGTCGCCCAGCGACATCTCCGGCGTCAGCCCGGCGGACAACTCAACCGAGCGGTTCTGCCCCTCGCGGTCCAGTTCGGGCGCCACCGCGCGCTCCTCCAGCGTGACGAAACTGGAAAGGGGCACCATCAGCCCCTCGCCCGACTGGACGAAGATGTTTTCCAGATCGCCCGGATCGTTGACCGGATCGGAAGTGGAGAGCATCTGCACGTCATAGCTCTTGTCCTCGATGAACACCGACGCGACGCGACGCCCGTCAAGGACCGCCTGAAGCGCCTGCCCCAGCCCGGTGATGTCGATGCCAAGGTCGGCGGCCAGCGCGCGGTTGATCTGCACGAATAGCTGCGGCTGGGTCTGTTCGTATTCCAACTGCACCTGCCCCATGCCGGGGATCACGCGCATCCGCTCGACCATCGTTTCGGCGACTTTCGCCAATTGTTCGTAATTGTCGCCGGTGATGGCAAAGGCCAGCCCCCTGCCCGCGCCCCTGATCCCCAGCGAATTGGGCTGGATGGCAAAGGCCCGCACGCCAACGACGCCGCGCAGCTTGCCGTTGATTTCGCCAACGATCTCTTGCTGCCCACGCGCCCGGTCCGCCCATTCGGCCAGCGTGAACACCATGAAGCCGCTGTTGTCGGACCCGAACCCGCTGATCGAGAAGACGTTTGTGACCTCGCCACTTTCTTGCAGCGGTGTCATCAGCTCCTCGATCTGGTTCATCTTCGACTGCGTGTAATCCAGCGACACGCCCTGCGGCGCCGTCACCCGCAGCAGCGCCACGGCGCGGTCTTCGGGCGGCGTGAGCTCCTGCCGGATGCCCCCGGCCACAAGGATCGCCGTAGCCGCAACGAAGACAGCGACCAGCAGGACGACAAAGGGCATCGCCAGCGCCCCGCGCAGCGTCACCTCGTACAAACTTACCAGCTTGTTGCCCAGCCAGATCATCGGCCCGCGCGGATTTTCCGGCGGCGCCTGGGTCAACAGGCGGCTGGCCAGCACCGGACAGAGGCTGAGCGCCACAACCGACGACAGCAAGACGGCCATTGCGAGGGTAAAGCCGAACTCCCGGAACAGGCCCCCCGCCTGGCCCGGCAGGAACGACAGCGGCACGAAGACGGCCGCCAGCGTGGCCGTTGTGGTCACGACGGCAAAGAACACCTGCGACGTGCCATTGACCGCAGCGGCCCGTGGCCCCATCCCGGCGGCGCGCTGCCGCACGATGTTTTCCAGAACCACGATGGCGTCGTCGACGACCATGCCTGTGGCCAGCACCAGCGCGAGCAGGGTCAGGATGTTGATCGAAAAGCCCACCATATAGATCGCGGCGAGCGTCCCCACCAGCGCCACGGGCAGGGTCAGGGCGGGGATCAACGTCGCGCGGAAGTCGCGCAGGAATAGAAAGATCACCGCCACCACGATCGCCACGGCATAGGCCAGCGTCGTAAGCACCTCCTCGATGGAGCCTGCGATGAACACGGCGTCGTCCGATGTGACGAATACGTTGACATCATCCGGCAGGCTCTCGTTCAGGCTGTCCACGACCGCCCGCACATCACGCGAGATTTCGAGCGTGTTCGACGTGGCCTGCCGGATGATCCCGATGCCGATCCCCTGCCGCCCGTTGGCCCTCAGGACCGTTTCCCCGGGCGCTGGACCGAGCGAGACTTTCGCCACATCCCCAAGCCGGACGTTTTCCCGAATTTCGAGCGCCTCGAAGGCTGCAGGGGTTGCCACGCTGGCGGTGGTGCGCACGTTGATGGATTGCCGGTCCCCCGCAAGGTCCCCGGCGGGTGAATCGTAGGCGACGTTCGCCAGCGCCCCCTGCATATCACCCAGGGTGAGGCCCCTGCTCGCCAGCTCCAGCTGATCAATGTCGATGCGGAAGATCGGCGTCCTGTCGCCATAGATCTGCAGGTCCGCCACGCCTTCCACGGAAATGAGCCGATCCTCGATCCGGTCCTGAACGATGGCCGTCAACTCCTGCGGCGACCGCCCGTCAGAGGTGACGGCAATCCGCATCACGGCCTGGGCATTGGCATCAGCCTTGACGACCTCGGGCTCGTCCGACCCTTCAGGCAGTTGGTTAACGATCCGCGCAACCGCATCGCGGACATCCGTCGCTGCCACGTCGATGTCGATGTTGTCGTTGAATTCCAGCGTAACGCGGCTGCGTCCGAAACGGGAGTTGGACGCAATCGTCCGCACGCCGGATACTCGGCTGACCGCCCCTTCGATGCGCCCGGTGAGCTCCTGATCCACCGTTTCCGGCGCGGCGCCGGTAAAGCTCGTGGTGATCGTGATCACGGGCCTGTCGACGTTGGGCAATTCCCTGATCTCGACACCCACGAGTGCTGCGAGACCGGCCAGCACGATAAGCGCGTTGAGCACGAAGGCAAGGATCGGACGGCGCACGAACAGCGCCGTACCGGGGGACTTTGGGATCGGCTCGGTCATAGCGTGCCAGCCTTGACGGTGCCTGGGGGCCTGTCGGCAGCGGCCTCTGGGACCACAGGCGACACTTCGGCCCCTTCGCGCAGCGACTGCACGCCCTCGGTTACGACGGCATCGCCTGCGGCAAGATCGTCGGAGGTGACCAGCACTGAATCGCTGTTGCGTTGCGCGATCGTGACGGCGACCTTGACGGCCTTGCCCTCCCGCACGACCCAGACGAAGGGCCCGTCCCGAGACCATTGCACGGCAAGCGGCGCGATGGACAACAGGGTTTCGCCCGGAAAGCTGAGGCTGACGGAAAACGCCATCCCCGCGCGCAGACGATCATCCGCGTTCCTGACCTGTGCCCGGACCAGCAACGTCCGGCTCGCGCGGTCCACAACGGTGTCTATCGTTTCGATCTCGCCCTCCAGCACCAGATCGCGCTGCGCCAGTGGTGTGACCTCGACCACCTGCCCTATCCCGATCTTGCCGACGACCCGTTCCGGCACGCGAAAATCGATCAGGATGGCAGAGCGGTCGGTGATGGTCGCAATTACGTCCTGGCTGTTGACCCTGTCACCCTGCTCGACGCCGATGATCCCCACCCAGCCCGAGATCGGCGCGACGACCTGACGCTGCGACAGGTTGAATTCCGCTTCCCGCAGCGCAAGTTCCGCATTGCGCAGCGCCGTTTCGGTTTCCCTGAGCCGCACGTCCGAGACGGCACCTGAGGTCTGAAGCTGTTTGACGCGTTGTTCATCGATGCGCGCCTCGTCCAGGATGATCTGCGCCTGCTCAAGTGCGATCTTTTCGGTCTCGTCCTGAAGACGCGCAATGACGGCGCCCGCCTCTACCCGGCGGCCGGAGGCAAGGGCCAGATCGGTGATCACACCCACGGCATTGGACCGCACCGTGACAGACCGCAGCGCCCGGCCATCGCCTATACTGGTGATCCGGTCGGCCATCGCCTGTTCCACCGCCATTTCCGTGAAGACCTTCGCGGTACCGCCGTCCGGTCTGCCCGACCCGGCGGCTTCCTCGATGGTTTCCGGCATTTCGATGCCCAGAAGGGCGGGAAGCCCGGTCTTCTCCAACAGGGGGCGGGATTCAGGAACGTAGACGACCCAGATGAACAGCCCGCCCGCAAGGACGATGACGAGGAGAATGATCTGCCTGACCGCTTTCATCTATGGCTTTCAAGAATTGGTGATGTTGAACAGCATTTAGCCCCAACCGGAGATTTGCACATCAATTTTCTGTTTTTCGGTCGTGGATCGGGGAAATGGATGGCAGACAGCGGCAAATGATCAGAAACTGTTCAGTGGCGTGCGCCGAGCCCTAACCCTCTCGGATGCTCGGTGAGAGTTGACAGCAGGATTGTCAGGTTTCCAATCATGATCGCCAAGGCTAACGCGGAAAGACGATATTGTCTTGCCCCTGCTCCGGCCTGAAGGGCTCGCGCCTTGCACGCTCGGTTGTCGCCCGTCGGCAACTTGGCAATGCGACAGGTAGGTCGGGAGCACGTCGAGCTGCGTTCTCGGTACTGTGCCGACCGCCGACGACGGTCGCCGATAAGCTGGGCAAGTGGTAACGCGGCATCTCCGGCCATCAGGCGACCGATGCGAAGCCTGCGTCGAGCGATGCCAGAATCGCATCGATATGGCTCTCGACGCCGGGTATGAAGCTTTCCATGCGGCAGTATCACACCTCCGGAGCCGAGAATGGGTTCCATTATAAAGGCGGCGATGGTTTCGGCACCCTGGAATTTGATCTCGTCCTCAAACGCCGCGAGGCAAAGCTGCGCCCGTCAACCGTCCAGCCATCATCGGCAGGGCTATGCTGCCCACCACCGACAAAATGGACGATCTCCAGCCGGTCATCTGCCGCCAGCATCACTTGCGCAAAAGTCGAGCGCGGCACGATTTCGAGATTGCGCTCGACCGCCACCTTGGTCGCATCAAGGTCGAGCGTGCCGAGCA
>JBBSJO010000101.1:0-14965 GCA_038257185.1 Rhodobacterales bacterium
TGTAGGCGCTCATCGGCCCGACGCCTTCCTGCTGGCGCGCGTCGGCGTATTCGACCACGACGATGGCGCCATCGACCAGCATCCCCACGGCGAGGATCAGGCCGAACATCACTATGTTGGAGATCGAGATGCCCATGAGCGCAAGGAAGGCAAAACAGAGCAGGAAGGACGTGGGAATCGCGAAACCCACCAGCAGCGCGGCGCGGATGCCCAGGGCGGCAAGCACCACGATCATCACCAGCGCGATGGCGGTAAGAACACTGCCCAGAAGCTGCTGGACCATGCTGTCCACGATGCGGCTCTGGTCGTTGGAGGTGCCCACGGTGACGGCGGCTCGCAACCCCTCGGGCCAGTCGGCGGAACGTTCGGCGACGACTTCCTTCACCTTTTGCGCCGTGTCGATCAGGTTGAAGCCCTTGCGCTTGACCACCTGCAGGGCCAGCGTCTTTTCCCCGTTGAAACGGGCGGTGCCGAGGCGATCTTCAAAGGTGAGATTGATCTGCGCGAGATCGCCCAGCGTCACCACCCGGTCGCCGTTGGTCTTGACCGGCAGGTTGTAGATGTCGCGCGGCTCGGAGAAGGACGAGGGGATCTTGACGGCAAAGGTGCCTTGGGCCGATTCCACCTCACCCGCCGCGATCAGCAGGTTGTTGTTCTGGACGACGTTGATCAACTCTCCCGCGGTGACGTTGTAGGCCTCCAGCCGCAGGGGGTCGATCACTACTTCGATCATCTCGTCGCGGTCGCCCGCAAGCCCGGCCTCCAGCACCGCGTCCAGGCCCTCCAGATCGTCCTGAAGGTCGCGGGCCACGCGGGCCATGGTGCGTTCCGGCACGGGGCCGGTCAGGTTCACGATGATGATCGGGAATTCGGAAAAGTTGATCTCGTTGATCGTGTATTTCTCGGCCCCGTCGGGAAACTTGGCCTCCGCCGTCGACATGGCATCGCGCACGTCGGCCATGATCTTGGTCTTGTCCCAGCCGAATTCGAACTCCAAAGCCACCCCGGCGTAATTCTCCGCCGCGGTGCCCGACATCTTCTTGAGCCCGTCGAGATCGGAAAGTTCCGTCTCCATCGGCTTGACCAGCAGCGTCTCGCTGTCGGCGGCAGAAATGCCGGGAAAGGGGACGGAGACAAACAGCGCCGGGATTTCGATATCCGGCTCGCCCTCCTTGGGCAGGGTGGAATAGGCATATCCGCCCACGACGAGGCTCAGCAGGATGAAGGCCAGCACCATCCGCGCACGTTCGGCGGCCCAGTCGACGATGCCGCTCACTGGCTCAGCTCCCGCCATGTCGGTGCCACGGTGACACCCGACGTCACGTATTCCTGTCCCACGACGATCACGTTGGCCTTTGCGGGCAACCCGGTGACCCAGACCCCGTCGGAGGTGTCGCGCATCAGCTCCACCGCGGCGAAACCCACGACAGAGGCATCGTCGACCATCCGCACACCAAGGGTGCCCTCATCGTCCAGCGTCAGCGCGGATTGCGGAATCAGGTGCGCATCCACGCCGACAGAGGAAATGCCGATCTCTGCAGTCTGGCCGTCGCGAATCGTGCGGCCCGGATTGGGGACTTCGATCTCCACCCGGAACGTGCGGGTGGAGGGGTCGGCGGAACTGGACAGGAACGTGACGCGGCCCTGCACGTCCTGTCCCCCTGCGGCGAGCCGCGCGCCGGCCATCGCGCCTATGCTCACGCGGTTCACTTCCGTCTCGGGGACAAAGCCCACCAGCTTGATCGGATCAAGCTGGATGATGGTGGCGCAGAGCGCGCCCGGTTGCAGCAGGCTGCCCAGTTCGGCTGTGTCACTTTCCAGCACGCCGCTGAAGGGGGCCTTGATGGTCAGCCGCTCGATTTCCTTCTCCGCCCCCGCCACGGCGGCGGTCGCCGCCTCTATGCCTGAGCGTGCGGCCCCCAGACCGGAGGTGGCCGAAGACACCCCCGCCTTGGCCGCAGCCACCGCGGCTTCTGTCGCGGCAAGCCGTGTCTGGGTGGAGTATCCGCCTTCACTCAGCTTGGAGGCGGCGTTTTCGTTGATCATCGCCTCGTCGAGCCGCGCGCGGGCTTCCTCCACCCGCGCTTCGGCTTCGGGAACCCGCGACTCCGCCTCGGCCAGACGCGCGCGCGCCTCGTCGAGCGCGGCACCCCGCGTGCCGGCATCGAGCACGCACAAGCGATCACCCGCATTGATCACGGTGCCCTTGCGCAAGGGCTCGGACGCCACGACGGCAGAGGTTTCGGCGCGCATGTCGACCTGGCGCACGGCCTCCGTGAGGCCATGCAGGATCACGGCGCTGTCGACCTGGCGGGCATCGAACCGCTGCACGGTGACCTTGACGCGGTCGGTCCCTTCGGCGGGGGTGGCTGCCTCGGTGCCCGTCGCTGCGGCAGTGGATTGCCCCTCGGCGGTGCTGTCCCTTTCCGAAGGCGCCATGCCAAGCAACGCCATCAACTGCGGGCGCGCCAGAATGGACATCCCCAACACCACAGTCACGGCGATCGCCGCCAGGATGGAGAAGAAACGCATGTCTGTGCCTCACATAAATTGATTCTGCACTGCAGCACTTTCGTGCATATGGGGCTTATCATTACCCCAAGATAACTGAACAGACTAGTTCAGATGCAAGTTTTTTTGCCGCAGGATGGAACCTTCCCGACACCGCTGAAATAAGGAGCATTGTTGTGGGGCTTGGCTTGGCCAGTCTCGCGCGTTATGAGGGTCGAAATTCACGCCAAGGGGCAGACCAGTTGAGCAACTCCGACAGTTTCATCGATGAAGTCAACGACGAGGTCCGCCGCGACAAGCTCTATGGCCTGCTGCGCCGTTATGGCTGGATTGCCGTGATCGCGGTCGTGGCACTTGTGGGGGGTGCGGCCTACATTGAATACAGCAAGTCCCAGGAACGTGCCCGTGCCCAGGCTCTGGGCGATGGGATGCTGGCCGCAATGGGCAATCCGGACCGCGCGGCGCGAGCGGGTGACCTGCAGGCGATCACTCTCTCCACGCCTGCCTCGGCGGCAGTGGTGGGCTTGCTGACGGCGGCCGAACAGGTCTCGGCCGACGCGGATGCAGCGGCCATCGAGACCCTCGAGACACTGGCGATGGACGGCGATGTGCCGGAACTCTATCGGCAGATCGCGCAGTTCAAGGCGCTGACCCTGGAAGGCGCAGATGCAGATCCCGCTGCCCGCCGTCAGGCGCTTGAGGCGATGGCACAGCCTGGCAACCCCCTGCGCCTCCTTGCGGCCGAGCAATTGGCGCTGATCAACATTCAGGACGGTGACCCCGCGGCCGCGATCGCGGCCTATCAGGCCATCCTGTCGGACGCCGAAGTCACCGCGGACTTGCAACAACGCGCGCTACAGGTGATTGTGGCGTTGGGAGGGGAGCCTGTCATGAACGGCACGGCGGCACCGGGCGACGAAACTCTTCCCGCAAGCGACAACTGACGCACGGGCCGCAAGGCACGGGGCGCGACAAAAAAGAGATGAGCAGGGCCATGATCAAGCAGACACGCTTTCTGTCCAGAGGGATGACCGCCGGTCTGCTGTCGGGGGCATTGATCCTCGCGGCCTGCGGCGAGAAGGAAACCTACTTGCCGGGCCTGCGCGAGGACGTGCGCTCCATCCTGCAGGACCCCGACCTTGCCACCCCGCTGGACGAGGGCGAGGTGGTCAACACCGCCCGGCCCATCGCACTGGGGCCTGTCACGAACAATGCCAACTGGGCCGAGTCTTTCGGCACCCCGCAATACCGCGTGAACCACCCTGCCTTGCGTGCGAACCCGCAGCTCGCATGGTCCGCGAACATCGGCGCGGGCAACAGCCGCAAGCTGCGCATCACCGCCGATCCGGTCGTCTCGGGCGGACGCATCTTCACGCTCGACGCCGGGGCGCAGGTCGCGGCGACCTCTACGGGTGGCGGGACGTTGTGGACACGTGACCTCACCCCTGCTTCCGACGCTCAGGGGCAGGGCACCGGGGGTGGGCTCGCGGTGGATGGCGACACGCTTTATGTCTCCATCGGCTACGGCGTTCTCGCAGCACTCGATGCGGCCACCGGGGCCGTTCGCTGGACACAGGATCTCGAAGCCACAGGATCGGGCACGCCGACCGTCTATGGCGACCTTGTCTATCTGACCGCCGGAGACGACACGGGCTGGGCGCTGCGCAAATCCGATGGTCGCATCGAGTGGCAGACCGGCGCCAGCACCAACGTCAACAATGTACTGGGCGCTCCGGCCCCGGCGCTCAATGGCCAGTTCGCGATTTTCGGCTTCGGCTCGGGCGAGGTGCAGGCCGCGTTCCGGCAGGGCGGTGTGCCGCGCTGGAGCACGTCAGTCGTGGGCCGCCGTCCGGGCCGCGCGCTGTCGAGCGTGTCTGACATCACCAGCGCCCCGGTGATTGTCGGCAACCGCGTCTTTGTCGGAAACCAGTCGGGTCGCCTCGCGGCCCTCGATGCCGACAGCGGCGAGCGTATCTGGACCGCGCGCGACGGGGCCGTCGGGCCGGTCTGGCCCGCGGGCGATTCCCTCTTCGTCATCAGCGACCTCAATGAATTGCTCCGCATCGACGCGAACGATGGCCGCCGCATCTGGGGCGTCCCGTTGCCAAAATTCGTCAAGGACCGCCCGCGCCGCCAATCCGAGATTTTCCTGCACAATGGTCCGATCATCGCCGGGGGTCGCGTCATCGTCGCCTCCAACGACGGGGTGCTGCGCAGTTTCGATCCCACCAATGGCGCGCTTGTCGGCACCACGCCGATCCCCGGTGGCGCGACAACCGCGCCCGTCGTGGCGGGTGGCACGCTCTACGTGGTTTCGACCAAGGGCCAATTGCTGGCTTTCCGTTAGGCGCGATTTGGTCTAAGGCGCTGATCTGAACTGGCCGGTTTCCCGGCCCGGAGCCTTTATGTCATTCACTCTCGCCATCGTGGGCCGCCCCAATGTGGGCAAGTCTACCCTTTTCAACCGTCTTGTGGGCAAACGCCTGGCGCTGGTCGATGACCAGCCCGGCGTCACGCGCGATCTGCGCGAGGGGGCCGCACGGCTGGCGGACCTGAAGTTCACCGTGATCGACACGGCGGGGCTGGAGGAAGTGACCGACGACAGCCTGCAGGGCCGGATGCGCCGCCTGACCGAGCGCGCGGTGGATATGGCCGATGTCTGTCTCTTCATGATCGACGCGCGCACAGGGGTCACGCCCACCGACCTCGTGTTTGCCGAAATCCTGCGCAAACGCTCCGCCCACGTGATCCTCGCCGCAAACAAGGCTGAGGGCTCCGCCGCCGACGCGGGCGTGCTGGAGGCCTATTCGCTCGGTCTCGGTGAACCCATCCGCCTGTCGGCGGAACACGGGGAAGGGCTCAACGACCTCTACACGCACCTCATGCCGATCTCCGACAGTTTCGCCGAGCGCGCTCGGGACGACGCGCCCGAGACGGACGTGGACCTGACCGAGGAAGAGGCGGAGGAGGGCGACGAGACCGCCGTGCCGAAGCCCACCAAGACCAAGCCGCTGCAGGTCGCCGTTGTGGGACGGCCCAACGCGGGCAAGTCCACGCTGATCAACCAGATCGTGGGCGAGGACCGCTTGCTGACGGGCCCCGAGGCCGGGATCACGCGCGACGCGATCTCGCTGATGACCGATTGGGTGGGGCCGGACGGTACGGCCGTACCCATGCGCATCTTCGACACGGCGGGGATGCGCAAGAAGGCCAAGATACAGGAAAAGCTGGAGAAGCTCAGCGTCTCGGACGGTCTGCGCGCGGTGAAGTTCGCGGAAGTCGTCGTGGTTCTGCTGGATGCGGAGATCCCCTTCGAACAGCAGGACCTGCGCATCGCGGATCTGGCCGAGCGCGAGGGCCGCGCCGTGGTCGTCGCGGTGAACAAGTGGGACATCGAGGAAGACCGTCAGGGCAAGCTGAAGGCGCTGAAGGAGAGCTTCGAGCGCCTCCTGCCGCAGCTGCGCGGTGCGCCGCTGATCACGGTCTCGGCGAAGACGGGCCGTGGGCTCGACCGGCTGCACGAAGCGATCATGCGCGCCTATGACGTCTGGAACCGACGCGTGACGACAGCGCAGCTCAACCGCTGGCTTGCCGGCATGATGGAGGCGCATCCGCCCCCCGCGCCGCAGGGCAAGCGCATCAAGCTGCGCTACATGACCCAGGCCAAGACAAGGCCCCCCGGTTTCGTGGTGATGTGCAGCCATCCCGACAAGGTGCCCGAGAGCTATAACCGCTATCTTGTCAACGGCTTGCGGGTCGACTTTGACATGCCCGGCACGCCGATCCGGCTTTGGATGCGCGGTCAGAACGACGCCAACCCCTACAAGGGGCGCAAGAAGGCGCCGCCGTCGAAACTGCGCAAGCACACCGAAGGGCGGCGCAAGGACTGAGGCAGGGATTGGAAACTTTCAAAGTTTCCGACCGATTTCTTTCAAAGAATACGGCTCCCCCTCAGCGGTGGCGCAGGGCCCGGAGCGTCGGGATCAGCACCACCAGCGCCCCGCCGATCGCCACATAGGCCACGATGCGCGCAGCACTCCAGTCAGCCACCGCCACGGCCACAAGCGCCCAGATGACCGCCAGCCCATAGGTCGGCGCACGCCCAAGTGCGGCCTGCACGAAGGTCCCGATGGCCGCCGCCACGCCGACGAAGATGACACCCGCCATGGTCTCGTCCATCCATCCATACCCCGCCGCGAGCAATCCCAGCGAAACGCAGGCGGCCGCACTGAGCCATCCGGCATAGAGCCCGACGGGCCAGGCGGCAAAGGGGCTATCTGCCACCGGTGCCATGAACAGCGCTGCAAGCGCGCTCAGAAGCATTGCCCAGATCATTAGGCTTGCCCAAAGGGGAGAGGCGACGGCCACGGCAAGCCAGCAGGTTCCAATGGCCAGCGAAATGCAAAGTGGCAGGCGCATGTCGTGCCATTGCCCGTCCCGCGCCGCGCGTAGGACGCCGTATCCCAGCCCCAGGATCAGCCAGAGATAGATCAGCCCCCAGATCGAGAAGGCCCAGCCGGCAGGCTGCACCGGCGGGTCGTTCTGCGGCACGGGGAACTGCGCGGGGTCAAAGCCGCCGAAGCCTTCGACAAAGAAGGGCGATGCAGCGAAACTCAGGCTGAGCAGGAAACAGAGGACGGCGACAATCGGCCGGATCGGAGACGACATGAAGGAGACCTTCCGGAAATTGTATTTTCCCTGAATGCGGGTATTCTTGTCTTTATTTGCAGGCGTGAGTGTAGCCTGACACACAGGAGTTTCAACATGGCCCTCATCGCAATATTCTGCGACGGCACCTGGAACAGCCCGAGCCAGGACCAGCCCACGCATGTCTGCCGACTTTTTGATGCGACCCTCGCCAGCGCGGAACAGCGCCCCGTCTACGTCCCGGGCGTGGGCACCGGCGGCACATGGAGTTCGCGGATCGGCAAGGTGCTGGACAAGGTCGGGGGCGGTGCTTTTGGTTGGGGGCTCAACGGCACGATCAAACAGGCCTATCGCGCGCTGGCGATGGTCCATCAACCCGGTGACAGGATCGCGATCTTCGGCTTTTCGCGCGGTGCCTATACCGCACGGTCCCTGGCAGGAATGATCCGCAAGGTGGGCATCATCGACCGGCCCACGGAGGCGCGGGTGGACGAGGCCTTCGCGCTCTACCGCCTGCCGGGGGCGGAGAACCACCCGGACGCGCTTCACATCCTCGGGGCGCGGCGGCGGCTCTCACCCCGGTTTGCCACGTCGCAGTCCGACCTCGACTGGCGCGTGGCCTATCCGCTGACGGATGCGCGGGACTCCTCGCAGCTGTTGAAGATCGAGTACTTCGGGATCTGGGACACGGTCGGCGCGCTGGGGGTACCCGCGAGCCTGCTCGGGCCCGTCGCCTCGCTGTGGAACCGCAAGTACAAGTTCCACGACACGAAGCTGTCGAGCATGGTTCGCGCCGCGCGGCACGCGGTGGCGCTGGACGAGCGGCGGGTGTTCTATCGCCCCAGCCTCTGGGACAATCTGGAGGAAAGCCGCGAGGACGAGGGGCTGAACAAGGGCGACCGGACACCGCAGAGGCCCTATCAGCAGGTCTGGTTCATCGGCACCCATTCCATCGCCGGGGGATCGGCGGGGACGCGGGAGCTGACCTCGATCACGCTCGACTGGATCGCGCGCGGGGCGCAGGATGCAGGGATGGCTCTGGGGGAGGAGCCGCCGCTTCTGGACAAGGACCCTGATCCGATCGTCCCCTGCGACGCGTTGACGGAGGCGAGACTTCTCTACCGCATTGCCGGATCATTGCTGGACTGGCGGAAGGGGCCGGGGCATCCGGTTGACTTGCATGAATCGGCCACGGCCCGGGTGGCTGCGCGCCCGGACTACAGGCCGTTATCGCTGCGGGCGCTCAGGCCGGAACTGTTCGGCGGTCAGCAGATCACGCAGCCGGTGCATCCTGGCGGCGGGGAGCGGTAACGCCCGCGCGGCAGGACCGCTTTTGGCATTGGTGGGATAGAGCCCCTCCCGTCGGTAGGGTGGGGTTCTACTCCACCTCGTCCTCGAACCGGACGCTCCTTACCCGGCCTGAACCAGCACTCCGTCCGCCCCGAGCATCGTCTTGCCGCTAAGATAGCGCCCCAGCACCTGAGGCAACTGCACCGACCCGTCCGCCTGCTGGCCATTCTCCAGCACCGCAATCAGGCAGCGCCCGACCGCCAGACCGGACCCGTTCAGGGTATGCACGAACTGCGGCTTGCCGCCGTCCGCTGGCTTGAACCGCGCATTCATCCGGCGCGCCTGGAAATCCCCGGTCGTGGAAACGCTGGAAATCTCGCGATAGCTGTCCTGACCCGGCACCCAGGCCTCGATGTCATAGGTGCGCCGCGCGCCAAAACCCATGTCGCCGGTGCACAGGATCACGGTGCGGTAGGGAATGCCCAGCCGCTCCAGAATATCCTCGGCGCAGCCGAGCATGCGCTTTTGCTCCGCGTCGCTCTCGTCGGGGTGGGTGACCGAGACCATCTCCACCTTCTCGAACTGGTGCTGGCGCAGCATGCCGGCGGTGTCGCGGCCGGCGGACCCCGCTTCCGACCGGAAGCACAGCGTATGCGCAGTGAGGCGGATCGGAAGGGCGGTGGCCTCCAATACGTCACCTGCGACCGTGTAGGTCAGCGGCACCTCGGAGGTCGGCACCAGCCACATGCCGTCTTCAGTACGATAGCTGTCCTCGCCGAATTTCGGCAGCTTGTCGGTGCCATACATCGCCTCGTCCTTGACCAGAACGGGGGTATTCACCTCTGTCAGCCCGTTGTGATCAACGTGGGTGTCCAGCATGAACTGGGACAG
The DNA here is from genome assembly GCA_038257185.1 of Rhodobacterales bacterium. GTDB lineage: Bacteria > Pseudomonadota > Alphaproteobacteria > Rhodobacterales > Rhodobacteraceae > Sulfitobacter. The sequence goes on from JBBSJO010000101.1 coordinate 9,340, forward strand.
CGCCCGGTGGATGCGCGCAACGGCCCCCTTGAGCATCACAAAACGCGCGCCGGAGGTCTTGGCGGCGGTCTCGAAGTCCATCGACGCGGCGACGCCCGCGATTTCGAAATGTTCCTTCGGCGCGAAGTCGAACGCGGGCTTGTTGCCCCAGACCTTGACCTCCAGGTTGTCGTTCTCGTCCTTGCCATCGGGCACGTCGTCGGCAGGGCTGTTGGGGATGCGCGCCAGCATGTCCGTCAGCTTTGCATCAAGATCACGTGCTTCGGCCTGCATGGCCGCAACTTCGGCCTTCTTGTCGCTCACCAGCGCGCGCAGCCTCTCGAATTCGGCGTCATCACCGCGTCCCTTCGCCGCACCGACCTCCTTGGAGGCGCGGTTCTGCTCGGCCTGCGCCGTCTCGGCCGCCGAGATGCGGCCGCGCCTGGCCTCGTCGAGGGCCAGCACCTGGGACGACATCGCGGCCTCGCCCCTGCGGGCCAGGGCGGCGTCGAAGGCATCGGGGTTCTCGCGGATTGCGCGGATGTCGTGCATGGCTGGTCCTCATCGGTCTGGTCGTGTTTCCAGCGGTATTACCCGGTTTTGCCGAAGGTGTAAGGCCTCAATTTGCCCGCGCACGGGCTGCCGCCACCTCCTGCGCCACCCACGGATCGACGCGCGCGGCCAAAGCCGTCGTGGCCGAACCCTCGCCCATGGTGGCGACCACCACGGCCACGACCCTCAGGCTGTCATCCTGCGCCTGCAGGACCGCGCCGCCCGAATTGCCACTGATGACCTGGCAGCCTAGGACCAGCAAGCCGTCGGCCTCCCCCGGTTTAGCCGGACAGTCGAAGCGACCATTCAACCCGCCCGGACGCAGGCGGTGATAGCCCAGAAGCGAGAAAATGCCTTTCGGATCAGGGGTATTCAGGACTTCGGTCACAGGCAGGGGAATGGCAAGGCGGCGCGGGACGGGACTGGCAAGCTGGACCACTGCGAGATCGAAACGGAACCCCGTGAGCGGCCCCGACCCCAAATACCCCGGATGCCGCCGCGTCCCGGATGACACGAAAGTGCCGCGGGCCGACGCACCCGTGCCCCCGATCACGAAGCGCCGTCTGTCCTTGGGGTTGTCGTCCTGCCCGACGCAATGGGCGGCGGTCAGGACCAGATCGGGTGCCACCAGCGTGCCGCTACAGGTCGCGAGACCCGATGGTCCTTGCGCGTTGACCACGCCCACCGCAGACCAGGCGGCGCGCTGGGGGGGCGAGAGCAGGGGCAGGATATCGGCCTGCGCCGCAGCGACGCCCAGCAGGACAAACACAAGACCTTGCAGGAGCGGGGCAAGAAGGGATGTCACGGGTGACCTTTCAGGCGACAGGAGGGGCGAGGTCAATCTGGCGCAATCGCCGGGGCGGTGATAGCCTGAATTCGGGAATGACAAGGCAGGCCGACGGCCAAGGTCGCGATCCTTCCCCTTTGCACCTTGCACCCGACCCCCGCCGCGCTTAGGTTCCGCCCAATTTCGCGGCAGGCTGTGTTCCCCGTCGCGTGACCCAAAAAAGGACCATCCCATGCAAGGCATACAGCAGTTCGTCCCGCTGATCCTGATCTTCGGCATCATGTACTTTCTCCTTATCCGGCCTCAGCAGAAGAAGGTGAAGCAACATGCCGCAATGGTGGCGGCGCTGCGGCGCGGCGATCAGGTGGTCACGCAGGGCGGGCTGATCGGCAAGGTGGTCAAGGTCAAGGACGACGGCGAGATCGAGGTGGAGATTGCGGACGGCGTCAAGGTGCGGGTGATTCAATCCACCATCGCCACGGTTCTGTCAAAGACCGAACCGGCGAAGTAAAGCCGCCTGAACGGCCCATCAAGAAAGCTCACTCATGCTTCAAATACCGATGTGGAAGCGGATACTGATCACGCTGACCTGTGTGATCGGCCTCTGGCTGGCGCTGCCCAATGCCTTTTACAGCCCAGTTGAGCTGCACAACGATGCCATTGCCGCCATCGAGAAATCCGGGTCCACGCCAGAGCTTGAGGCACAAAAGGCGCTCTGGCCCGAGTGGATGCCCGCGCAACTGGTGAACCTCGGTCTCGACCTGCGGGGCGGGGCGCATCTGCTTGCAGAGGTTCGGGTGGCGGATGTCTATGCCAGCCGGATGGAGGCCTTCTGGCCCGAGGTCCGCGACTCCCTGCGGTCGATCACGCCGGTACGGCGGCAGGATGCCCCTCCCGGAGAGCTGCGCGTGCGGCTGAACGATCCGGCACAGATGGAACCGGCGATGGCGGCTTTGCGCGAACTTGCGCGTCCCGTCACGACCCTGACCGGGGCAGGCGCCAACGATATCTCGGTCACGGGCAACGATGGGCTGATCACCGTGACGCTGTCCGACGCCGAGAAGCAGGCGACGGACGAACGCACGATGCAGCAGAGTCTCGAAATCATCCGCCGCCGCATCGACGAGGTCGGCACCCGTGAACCCACAATCCAGCGTCAGGGCAGCGACCGCATCCTGATTCAGGTGCCGGGTATCGGTTCGGCCACGGAACTCAAGGCGATCATCGGCACCACCGCGCAACTGACCTTCAACCCGGTGGTCAGCCGCGGGTCCGATGGCAATGTGAGCCCCGGCATCGGCAATCTGTTGCTTCCCGATGCGGAAGAGCAGGGGATATTCTATACGCTGGAGGCCGCTGCCGTGGTCACCGGCGAGGAACTGGTCGATGCGCAACCCGCCTTTGACCAGAACGGGCGGCCGGCAGTCAATTTCCGCTTCGACACCACCGGCGCGCGCAAATTCGGCAATTACACGGCGCAGAACATCGGCGCGCCCTTTGCCATCGTGCTCGACGACGAGGTCATCAGCGCCCCCACGATCCAAAGCGCGATCACTGGCGGGTCGGGCATCATCACCGGCAACTTCTCGGTCGAGGAATCGACGAACCTCGCGGTACTGCTGCGGGCGGGTGCGCTGCCGGCGGGACTGACCTTTGTCGAGGAACGCACCATCGGCCCCGAACTGGGTCAGGACAGCATCGATGCGGGCAAGGTGGCAACCATGGTCGCATTCGGTGCGGTGCTGCTCTTCATGTTCGTGACCTACGGCCTTTTTGGTGTGTTCGCCAACGTGGCACTGATCATCAACGTCGGCCTGATCTTCGGTCTGCTGAGCCTGATCGGCGCCACGCTCACCCTGCCGGGCATCGCGGGCATCGTGCTTACCGTCGGCATGGCGGTGGACGCCAACGTGCTGATCTTCGAACGCATCCGTGAGGAGCTGAAGACCGCCAAGGGCCCCAGCCGCGCGATCTCTCTGGGTTATGAGCGCGCGCTGAGTGCCATTCTGGACGCCAACATCACCACCTTCATCATCGCCGTGATCCTGTTCATGCTGGGCTCCGGCCCGGTGCGGGGCTTTGCCGTGACGCTGGGACTGGGGATCATCACCTCCGTCTTCACGGCCTATTTCGTGACGCGCCTGATGGTGGTGTTCTGGTTCGAGCGTCGCCGCCCCAAGACAATCAACGTTTAGAAAGTCCGCCCCATGAGACATCTCAGACTGATCCCGGACGACACCAACATCGACTTCTTTGGCCTGGCCAAGATCACCTTTGGCGCGTCCTGCGTGGCGGTGGTGCTGTCAATCGTCGTCTGGCTGGTCATGGGCCTGAATTACGGCATCGACTTCCGCGGCGGCACGACGATCCGCACCGAAAGCGCGCAGGAGGTGGACGTGGCGGCCTACCGCGCGGCGTTGGACCCTCTGGGTCTGGGCGATGTGTCGATCTCGGAAGTGTTCGATCCGACCTCGGCGGGTGACAAGAAGGTCGCGATGATCCGCATCCAGGCCCAGGACGGCGAGGAAGCGGCGAGCCCCGAAACCATCGGCAAGATCCAGACCGCGCTCAAGACCGTCGTGCCGGACGTCGAGTTCACCTCTACCGAATCGGTTGGCCCCAAGGTTTCGGGCGAGCTGATCCAGACCGCCTTCCTGGCCGTTGCGACCTCCATGGGCGCGATCCTGATCTACATCTGGCTGCGCTTCGAATGGCAGTTCTCGGTCGGGGCCGTCGCGGCACTGATCCACGATGTGATCCTGACCGTCGGCATCTTCGCGGCCCTGCAGATCCGTTTCGATCTGCCGGTTATTGCCGCGATCCTGACCATCATCGGCTATTCGATCAACGACACGGTGGTGATCTTCGACCGCCTGCGGGAGAACCTGCGCAAGTACAAGAAGATGCCTCTCCGCGAGGTGATGAACCTTTCGGTGAACGAAACCCTGAGCCGCACGCTGATGACCTCCGGCACCACGCTGCTAGCGCTGATCGCGCTGCTGATTCTGGGCGGTGACGTGATCCGGGGCTTTGTCTTTGCGATCACCTGGGGCGTGATCGTGGGCACCTATTCCTCGGTCTATGTCGCCAAGAACGTCGTGCTCTTCCTCGGGGTCAAGCGCGACTGGTCCAAGCCCGACGCCAATGCGGGCAATCAATACGCGAACATAGATGCCTGACACGCTTGTTCAGGCCTTCCAGACGGAGGGCCTGATCTGGTTATTCTGCGCTGTCTTCGTGGCAGGGCTGGTGCGGGGCTTCGCGGGTTTCGGCTCGGCCATGATCATCATGCCCGTGGCGGCATCGGTGCTCGGCCCCGTCGGGGCGCTGATCTTTCTGACCTTCGCGGAAATCCTCGGCCCGCTGCCGAACCTGCCCGCCGCCCTGCGCGACGGGCGTCCGCGCGAAGTGGGTGTGCTTTTGATCGGGGCCATCGTGGCGATGCCGCTGGGGGTCTGGTGCCTGAGCCTGATCGACCCGCTTGCCTTCGGCTGGATCATCTCCAGCGCCGTCATCATTCTGCTGCTGCTCACCGTCTCGGGCTGGCGCTACCGGGGGCGGCTGACGCGGGGGCTGACTGTGGCCACCGGCGCGCTCGGCGGGTTCATGACCGGGTTCGCGGGGATTCCCGGCCCTCCGGTGATCATGCTCTACATGGCCAGCCTCCTGCCCGTCGCGGTGATCCGCGCGAATTTCCTGCTGTATCTTCTGGCCATCGACGTGCTGCTCCTGCCCATGCTCTGGCTTGGAGGCCTGATGGACTGGCGCATTGCCCTGCTGGGCCTGCTGGTGGCGGTGCCCAACATCATCGCGAATATGATCGGTGCGCGGCTGTTCGATCCGCAGGCGGAACGGGTTTTCCGCGTCGTGGCCTATATCGTCATCGCCTGTTCGGCTATCATCGGCCTGCCGATCTGGAAGGGGTGAGCCATGCGTCTGAATGAAATCGTCTTTACCGATGCCAAGCCGGTCGACGGCTATGGCCCCGGTTTCTTCCGCATCGGCGGCACGCTGATCGAGGGGGCCGTGATCGCCGGACCCGACGGTGTGCAGGGCTGGGCGGGGCTGACGGACGCGGCCCCGCTGCTGGCGCTCGCAGGGCGGGTCGACGTGCTGTTTCTTGGCACGGGGGCCGAGATCGCGCATCTGCCTGACGATCTGCGCGAAGGACTGGAGCAGGCGGGTGTCGCGGTCGAGCCGATGTCCTCTCCCGCCGCCTGCCGCACCTACAACGTGCTGCTGAGCGAAGGGCGGCGTGTTGCACTGGCTGTGCTGCCGGTCTGATTGACTGCAATGAAGGCTATTGAA
>JBBSJO010000102.1:0-14948 GCA_038257185.1 Rhodobacterales bacterium
GGTGTCTGCCCGTGGTCGGAGAGACCTATGACGGCACCCTGAACGACATCAACGCGCGCGGTGTGGCGGAACACCACGTGATCGAGGCCTTGGAGAGTGCCGCGGGCGGTGCCGTGGCAGAAGGCAATGTCGGCGGCGGCACGGGCATGATCGCCTATGAGTTCAAGGGCGGCACCGGCACCGCCTCCCGCATCGTCAGGGCGGCTGGATCGGACTTTGCGCTGGGTGTGCTGGTGCAGGCCAATCACGGAAAACGCGACTGGTTCGAGGTGGCGGGTGTACCCGTCGGTCAGCACCTGCGCGATGACCTCATTTTCAGCCGCGAGCAAGGGTCCATCATCATCGTCATCGCAACCGACGCCCCGCTGCTGCCGCATCAGCTGAACAGACTGGCGCGACGGGGCTCCATCGGGATCGGTCGCAATGGCAGCAAGGGCGGTCACAGCAGCGGTGACATCTTTCTGGCGTTCAGCACCGCCAACGGGCAGGACAATCCGTGGCACGCGCCGGACGTCATGGCCCTGGAATCCCTCAACGATCTGCATCTCGATCTGTTCTACGAGGCCTGCGTTCAGGCGATTGAAGAAGCGATCCTGAATGCGATGATCGCGGCGGAAGACCGGGTTGCCGTCAAGCCGGCAGGCAAGGTCGTCCGTGCCATCGATCCAGAAACACTGATGGCGGTTATGAATTCCCGTCATGGCTGAAGCTGGGTCAGAATAGACACACCGGCAAGCGCCCTGCGCGTTTTCGCAGGGCGAGTCTCAGTGAAGGTCGCGGCGTTCCAGCAGTCAGTGCCAGACCCAAGAACGGCGGTTGCGCATTCGATTTTCGGCGCGAAATGCGGCAAGGAAAGTTCGATGGATCACGTTATTTCCCAATCAATCTGAACTGATACCCCGAGCGGGAAATAACAATTCGACGCGCACCCCCCGCGTGTGCCATCAAAGTGCCATTGGAGGAAGAGACATGGTTCGACAATTTCTACTGAGCGGCGCTGCGGCCCTTGCGATGCTGGCGGGGGGCGCGATGGCGCATCCGCTGGATGGCCTTTCAGGCGATGAATACCGGAAAATCAACGAGATTCTGCGCGCCAGCGGGATCGCGGGGGATCAGACACTCTATCCGCTCATCGAGCTGATCGAGCCTCCCAAGGCCGATGTGCTGGCCTGGAAGCAGGGCGATGACCTGCCGCGGCGCGCGATGGTTCATATGTCCAATGCAGACAATTCAGGCTTTCTGGAAACGGTGGTGAACATCACGGGCGAAGCGGTCGAATCCAGCGCCCCGGTGGCCGGCCAGCCGATGATCCTGTTTCAGGAATTCGCAGATGCCATGGGGGCGGCGCTGGGACATCCCGACATGATCGCAGGGCTTGAAAAGCGCGGGCTTACCCCCGATCAGGTGTTCTGCCTGCCGCTGACCGCCGGAAACTTCTTCACCGAGGAGGAAGAAGGCACGCGCCTGATGAAGGTGCCGTGTTATGTCACCCCCACAGGCTCGAACTTTTATGCCAAGCCGATCGAGAACATCTATGCGGTGGTCGATCTTCAGACCGGGACGGCGCTGCGGGTGATCGACGAAGGCATTGTCGCGATTCCGCAAGACGGCTGGGGCTATACGGGCGAGGAGATCGAGGCACGCACACCGCAGCGGCCCGCGATGAACCCCGCAACGCTCAAGCAGGAAGGCGCGCCGAACTACACCTATGCCGATGGCGCGCTGGAATGGGACATGTGGCGGATGCGGATTCGGATCGACAAGCGCCCTGGACCGGTGCTCTCCAACATCGACGTGAAGGACGGCGACGAATGGCGCTCGCTGATCTATCAGGCGCATCTGTCCGAGGTCTTTGTGCCTTACATGGACCCGAGCGCCGGGCTCTACTGGCGCACCTACATGGACAGCGGCGAATATGGCTTTGGCCTGTTCCTGACGCCCCTCGTGGCGGGGATCGACTGCCCGGCCTACGCGACATTCCTGCCCGCGATGATCGCGGGTGACGATGGCGGCCCGCTGGAGATTCCGGACGCGATCTGCATCTTCGAGCGTGACATTGGCGATCCCGCGTGGCGGCACTTCGAGGTCTTCTCTCAAGGTCCCGATCAATACACCCCCGCCGAAGGGCGTCCCGAAACGGAACTGGTGGTGCGAACAGCGTCGGAGGTCGGGAACTACGACTACCTGATCGACTACCGCTTCAAGCAGAACGGCCAGATCGAGATCAAGATCGGCGCGACCGGGCTGGATGGTGTGAAAGGTGCCGATGCGACGTCGATGGACGATCCGTCAGCGGCGCGGGAAACGGAGTACGGCACGCTGATCGCGCCCAATGTGGTGGCGGCCAACCATGACCACTACTTCAATTTCCGCATCGACTTCGACATCGACCAGCCGAAGAATCGCTTCATGACGATGGATATTGTCCCGGCCGAGGTGGCGGACGATCTCCCGCGCCGGTCCATGTGGAAGGTCGAGATGAACATGCCCAAGTCGGAGTTGGAGGCGAAATACCAGATATCCTCCTTCAAGCCGCGGTATTTCATGTTGCAGGACCCCGATCGCAAGGGACCGCTGGGGCATACGCCGGGCTACATGATACATCATGGCAGTGTCGCCTATGGCCCGTTCGATTTCGAGAACGATCCGCCGATGATCCGCAACGCCTATATCGAGAACTCGGTCTGGAACACGGTCTACGATCCGGCGGAGCGCTATGCCGGCGGCAAGTTCGCCTTGCAGAGCGATGGGTCCGACACCCTGGCGGAATGGGTCAAGGATGACGCGCCGCTGCAGGATCAGGACATCGTGACCTGGTTCACGGCCGGTTTCCACCATGTACCGCGCATGGAAGATTGGCCGGTCATGTCGACAGAATGGAAAACGGTGCACATCATGCCGCACAATTTCTTCCCGATGAACCCGGCGATCACGATCCGCGATCCCGAGTGATGTCTCGGTGAATGGCGAATGGGGCGATCGGTCATGCACCGGTCGCCCCATTTGCTTTGTCTCGGTCGCTATCGTCCCCGATACTGCGGTGCCCGCTTCTCCATGAACGCCGCCGGTCCCTCCCGCGCGTCTTCCGAGGCCATCACGCGGTCCATCGCCTCCGTCTCGATCCGGAACCCTTCCGCCATGGGCACGCCCTTCGCGGCGGTGGTCACGCGCTTGATCTCGGCGATGGCGAGCGGGCCGTTGGCTGCAATCCGTTCCGCAATTTCCAGCGCCTTGGCGAGCACCTGATCGGCGGGAAGGACGTGATTGATCAGACCATGCGCCTTCAGATGGTCCGCCGTCGTCTGGTCGCCGGTCAGCAGCATCTCCATCGCGAGCGCTTGCGGCAACTGGTCGGGCAGTCGCACCAGCGCGCCGGCAAAAGGGATCAGGGCGTGACGCACCTCCGGCAGGCCGAAGCGCGCGCTTTCGGAGGCAACGCGGATGTCGGTGGCCAACATCAACTCGAACCCGCCCGCAAGGCAGTGGCCGTTGATGGCAGCTATGATCGGCTTCGTCGCCGGATCCCCCTTGAAGTTGGAGCGGAACAGCGTGTTATGGTCGGCTACAACGCGGCGGTCCCAGTCGTCCTGCGGCGCGCGGGCACCCGACAGCAGCGGCAGTGTCAGTTCCAGATCGCCGCCCGAGCAGAAGCTGCGATCTCCCGCCCCGGTGATTACCGTGACCCGAAGGGTGTCGTCGGCCTCGAAGCGGTCGAAGGCGTCGGCAAGGCGGCAGATCATCTCGGGCGAGAAGGCATTGTGGCGGTCGGGCCGGTTCAGGGTGATCAGCGCGATGGGGCCGCGCACCTCGAACAGAAGCGGGCCGGTCATGCCGTCTGCCTTGGCTCGATGGTGATCGTGATCGGCATGCCTGCCAGCGCGGCCCTCATCGCCTCCAGCCTCTCCGGCGGCATGGTGACGGAGGTGGCGAGGCTGTCGTCTATCGTCACGTCAAGATCATCCTCGGACAGGCCTTCCTTTCCGGCAGCGGCGTGGATGGCCCATGCGATGGCACTGCGGCGCAGGGTCGGTTTGAAGATCTTGCCCACAGGCGTGACGGGCATGACATCCACGACGCCGATCCGCTTGGGCAGGGCCAGCGGATCCTCGATGCGGCCGCGCAGGAAGTCGATCAGGGCGGGGCCGTCGACAGTTGCTCCGGCGCGCAGCCCCACGAAGGCGACGGGCAGTTCACCGGCGTAGGCGTCGGGCATGCCGACGGCGCCGGCGGTTTCGACGTCCTTGTGGGCCAGCAGCGCGTCTTCGATCATTTGCGGATCGATGTTGTGCGCGCCGCGGATGATGATGTCCTTCTTGCGCCCGGTAATGAAAAGGTGCCCCTCGGCGTCGATCCGGCCCAGATCACCGCTCACCAGCCAGCCGCCCTCCAGGAAGGTGCCGCCGTTCCGCGAGGCATCGAGGTAGCCCGCCGAAACGTTCGGCCCGCGTAACGCGATGATACCCGTTTCTTCGGTGTCGAGGCGCTTGGAGGCGTCTGCGTCTCCGTCCGTTTCGCCAAAGATCGCGATCTCCGAGAAGGGCATCGGCAAGCCACAGGAATGGGGGATCCGGGGGCCGTGTACCGGCTCCACGGCGATGGTGCCTGCACATTCGGTCATGCCGAGGATGTTGCGCACGCCCTTGCCGGTCCTGGTCTCGCTGATCTGTGCCAGTTCCGGCGGCAGGGGCGATCCGCCCGTCAAGAGCCAGCGGAGGGAGGAGATGTCGGCGTTGATCTCGATGCCGTTGAGCGCGGCGAGCACCGTGGGCACGACGCCGATCACGCTAATCTTGTGACGCTCCACCTGCTGCCAGATCGTCTTGATGAAGGCCTGATTGCGCATGCCAAGACGGCCGGGAATGATCAGCGTGCCGCCCGCAGAGAGGGTGGAGAGCCCGTAGACGAAAGCCCCCGCGACGTGGAACAGCGGGAAACCGTTCACGACGACGTCGCCCGGCCCCAGATCATGCATCAGCGCGCAGGAGCGCGCGACATGGGCCTCGTTCAGCCGCGAGTGCTGCACCAGCTTCGGCGCGCCGGTGGTGCCGCCGGTGTGGTAGAGCGCCGCGAGGCTATGCTCGTCGCCCTCGGGCACGATGGGGTCGCCGGTTGCGTGATCCCCCAGCAGCGCCTCGAACGCGCCATTGGCACCGGGGCTTACGCCGTCCGCATCGCAGGCTAGGATCGGCAGGGTGACGCCTTCGGCCCGCAGCGCGGGGATCAGGGCGGTCCAGTAGTCGATCTCGGCGTTCACCCCTGTCACGACCAGCACCGCACCATGCGCCGCGCGGATCAGCGCCGCAATATGAGCGGGGTTGAGCATCGGGTTGATGGGGCAGGCGGCCCCCGCCAGTTGCGCACCCCAAAGGGCGATCTGCGCGGAAGGGGTATGCTGGGTCAAGATGATCACCGTGCGCCCCGGCACGACCCCCAGCGACCTGAACAGGCGCCCTGCCGCCATCACCCGCGCGGCAAGATCGCCGTAGGTGACGACATCGTCCTGTGCGGGGTCCGACGCATCGCGCAGGAACCGCATCGCCACCGCGTCCGGATCGCGTTCCGCGCCCGCACGGAGGATGTCCCACGGGGTCTTCTGCGGATAGACCGCGTCAAAGCCCCGGCTTTCCAACTCCCGGATATCCCCCAGCGTGCTCAGTGTCATGTCGTGGCCCTTTCGCCTCGCGCGAGGGCTCGGCGCAGGTTCCCGTCGATCCGGTTCAGCATGCCGATCAGTTGCACCTGCTCCTCCGCGCTGAACCCTTGCGTCATCATCGCCTCGTGGCGCACCGCCTCGGCCTCCAGCAAAGCCAGCCGCTCCCTGCCGTCCGCGGTCAGGTAAACCCTCCGCACGCGCCGGTCCGCCTTGGTCGCGCGCCGCTCGACCCAGCCTTCGCGGGTCAGCGTCGCGAGGATGGGAACGAGGCTGGAGCGGTCGAGAAAGATCGCTTCCGCCAGTCGGGTCTGGGTGATGCCGGGATTGGCCTGCACGTTCTTCAGCAGGCCGAAATACCGTGGTGCCACGCCAAACCCGGTCACCGTCTGCTCGAAGCTCTTGTAGGCGGCGATCTGCAGCAGGCGGATGCGGTAGGACACGGGCGTGGTGGAGACTTCCGGGTCCGCGATCTCGTCTATGTGGCGCAGGATCGCTGTCATTGCATCAGTTCATGCTGCCGGGCAGAAACAGCACCAGCGCCGGGAAGGCTATCAGGATCAGCAGCCGCAGCACATCGACGACGACGAAGGGCAGCACGCCTTTGAAGATGCGCGGCAGGCTGACGTTGCTGGCAATGGAGTTTATGACGAAGACGTTCATGCCCACGGGCGGCGTGATGAGACCCAGCTCCACCGTCACGACGATGATGACGCCGAACCAGATCGGGTCGAAACCGAGCTCCAGGATAACCGGGAAAACGATCGGGACCATGAGAATGATCATCGCCATCGCATCGAGGAAACAACCCATGACGACAAACATCAGCATGATCAGCAGCAGGGTGCCATATTTGCCCGCGCCGAGGTCGATGAGGTACTGCGTCAGCTCCTGCGGCACCTGGGTGATCGCAAGGAAGTAGCCGAAGAGCGTGGCCCCGATCAGGATGACGTAGATCGCGACCGAGGTACGTAGTGCCTCGACCAGCGAATCGAGCAGGTTGGTCAGTGACAGCTTGCCCCGGACCATACCGATGATCGCCGTCAGGAACGCGCCCGCCGCGGCCGCTTCCGTCGCCGTGACGATGCCGAAGTAGATCGATACGATGACGGCGATGAACAGAAGCGCCACCGCCCAGATGCCCCTGAGTGAGGCCATTGCCTCCGACAGGACAAACCGGTCTCCGGTGGGCAGCTTGCTGCCGTACCACACGCGCACCGTCAGCATGTACATGATCACGGCGAGGATGCCCGGCACGATGCCTGCGATGAACAGGACGCCGATGTCCTGCTCGGTGATGATGCCATAGATCGCCAGTACCACGGAGGGTGGAATGAGGATGCCGAGCGTGCCGCCCGCCGCGATGATGCCGGTGGCGGCGTCGTCGGGGTAGCCCGCCTTCTTCATCTCGGGGTAGGCGATCTTGGTCATCGTGGCGGCGGTCGCCACTGAGGAACCGCAGATCGCGGCGAATCCCGCGCAGGCGCCGACGGAGGCGAGGCCGAGCCCGCCCTTGAAACTGCCGAGCCAGGACCGGCCCGCTCCGAACAATTCGGAGGACATGCCGGAGTTGGTCGCCAGCACCCCCATCAGAACGAAGAAGGGGACAAGCGTCAGGTTGAAGTCGGTGATCGTGCTGATCGGCGATTGCGCCAACAGGTTGAGCGCAGGCTGGATCCCCACGATGGCGCCGAAGCCCCCGATGCCCACCAGCCCCATCGCGACGCCGATCGGCACCCGCAGGATCATCAGGGCGAACAGGACGAAAAAGCCGCCTCCCGCGATGACGGAATTGGTCATTTGTTTTCGCTTTTCTTAAGGAGCGCGGGATCGATGGAATCGAATTCCTCGAGGTCCTGGTTGTGCCGCGCGATCAGCCAGATCCGTACGGCCGTGGTGAAGAAGGCCGCGAGCAGCGCAATCCAGATTAACAGAAAGAATGGCCAGTGTGCCAGACGCAGGTCCATCGTCACGTCCCCGCCGTAGAAGGCGTCGCGCGTGCGCTCACCGATCTTCCAGCACAGCAATCCGGTGAAGTTCAGCAACACCACCCAGGCAAAAAGGTTGATGAGGCGCGCCATCCCGGCCGACACCGACTGTGCCAGCAAGTCCACCTTGATGTGGGTGCCGTGATAGCCGAGGCTCGCAAAGCCCCAGGCGATGGCCACGCCGAGGATCAGGCGCGAGAGGTCGAAGGCGTCGGGCAGCGGGCGGGCGAACCCGTAGCGGCCGATGGCGGATGCCACGATCACGACGGTCGCGATGCCCAGCAATACGCCGGATATACGTTCGATGAGACGGATGGACCGGTCGATCGCGGACCGGGGCTCACGGGCGGACGCCATGGCATGATCCCTTCAGGTAAAACGGCACGGGACCTCGACGGCCCCGTGCCAGACCTGCTTCAGTAGCGGGCGCTGTTGGCGTCGAGCGCCTTGTAGTAGCCCTCAAGGATCGCGTCGGCGTCACCGCCCGCGGCTTCCACGTTCTTCTTCCACTCGTCCATCAGAGGCTCCGCCGCCGTGCGCCATGCCGTGACTTCCTCTTCGGTCGGTACGTTGAGGGTCTGAGTGGAATCTTCGGTCAGCTTGGCCTTGGCCGCCATGTCGTCGTCGTACCAGCCCTGCGCCACTTGCGAGGACCATTCCGGCGTGCAGTGATCGTCGATCACGGCCTTGTTCTCGTCGGACAGGCCCGCGTAGCTGTTCGGGTTGATGACAAGGACCTGCGCCGACATGTAGAACGGCATGTCGAGGTGCTCGGTCACTTCCTCGGTCAGGTTGAAGTCATACATGGAACCCCAAGGGAAGGTCACTGCCTCCGCCGTGCCGCGCGCCAGCGCCTCACGTGCTTCGGGTGCGGGAACCTGCACCGGTCCGCCACCCAGCAGGCTCACGAAACGGGCCATCGTGGCGTGTGCGGGGCGCACGTTCTTGCCCTTCACATCCTCGGGCTTGGTGATCTTGGCCTTGGAGTGGAGCGTGCCCGGTGCGTGCGGGTGGATGAAGCAGACCTTCACGTCGCCCATTTCCTGCGCGGCACCGAATTCGGCATACCATTCGTGGATAGCCTTCGCACCGGGAACGGAATCGCTGACCATGAAGGGGATTTCCGTCAGCGCATAGATCGGGAAACGGCCGGCGGTGTAACCGGGGTTGACCCAGGCGATGTCGACGATGCCCTGCTTGGCCATGTCGTAGTGATCGGGCGCCTTGCCCAGCTGCTGCGCCGGGAAAATCTGAATGGCGATGCGCCCGTCAGAGGCGGCCTCCACGTCCCGTGCCCAGGGTTCGACGCCGGCCTTTGCCGGGGCGATCCCTTCCGGGATCCAATGCGACAGCCGAAGCGTCACTTCCTGAGCCTGAGCAAGAACAGGCGTCAGCACAGCCATCAACGCGCCAAGCGCGACAAAACGAGTCTTCATGATATCCTCCCATGGGGAGCCGGTTTTTCCTCCGCCGACTCCGATGATTGATGGATATCAAACATTCTGATGGAAGCAAGCCGTGACGGAAAAAAATCTCGTTGGTACAGGTCGGTTCCGGTACGGCCGCCCGGCCAATGGTCCATCACGGTACCGGCGCCCCGGCATTCTGGCGGGCCTGTCCCCGGGTTACTGCCGGGGCATCCCTTTGGCCCGCATCAGGCGTTTCTGGGCGGCGATGCGGAACGGCGCGTTGGGGCCGCCGTATCCCTTATAGCCGCCGCGCCGTTCGATCAGTTCGAAGAACATGCCACCCGCGAAGGGGGTAGAGTAGAGTTGCAGGAACGCGCCGTCGTCCACGCGGTCATAGAGGATATTGGCGGCTTTCAACCGTTCCAGCAGGTCAGGGTCAAGATCGAAGCGCGCGGCGAGGTCGGCGTAGTAGTTCGATGACATCGGCAAGGACTTGAACCCCAGCGCGGCGAGGCGTTCGGCGGTGGCCAGCAGATCTTCGGTCGCAAGGGCGATATGCTGAACGGAGGCGCCGAAGCTGTCGGCGAGAAAGCTGCCGGCCATGGTGCGGTGCGTCTCAGCGCCGTTGAGCGTGATGCGCAGCGCGCCGTCAGGGGCGGCGATGGCCTGACTGCGGACCAGCCCATCGGGATCCACCACGTCGACCATCGGGGTTTTGGCCATATCCAGAACGGTCGTGTAGAACAGCGACCAGCTGAGCATCTCGTCGTAGCTCATGGTCTGTGCGATGTGGTCGATCCGCGTGAGACCGACATCCGTGCTGTCTTCGGGATCGACCGGCTCGAATTCAATCTCCCAGACGTCGTCAAGCCCGCTGGCCGCATCGAGGAAATGCACGACGCTGCCGCTGAGGCCGCGAATGGCGGGGATGTCGAGTTCAGTGGGCCCGAGCGGCTGGCTGAACGGGACCGAGCCAAGTGCCACCGCGCGGGCGACAGTGGCTTGGGCGTCCGTCACTTTCAGCCCGATGTCGCAGACGGTGGTGCCATGGGCCAGGAAGGCGGAATGGGCGTAGCCGGTCTCCTCCGAGTTCAGAACGATGCGGATGTCGCCTTGCTGCCAGAGGGTGAGGGCCTTGGCGATATGGCGGCCAACCTGCCGGAAACCGAGAGTCTTGAGCAGGTTCTCGATGCCTGCCGCCTCGCTGCCGCGCGTAGCGAATTCGATGAACTCCACGCCTTCCAGCGTGCCGCGCGGCGACATGGCGGGCAGGTCCAGGGCGGCGGAGGGTTCGGCGCGACGCACGTCGTCCATCGTGGCGATGAGCGAGCGGTAGCCGTCGGCGGCGATGGTCTTGCTGCTGCCTCCCCGGAACTGGTCGTTGAAGATTTCAAGCGACACCGGCCCCGTGTAGCCCGTCGCCATCACCGCGCGCATGAAATCGGTGACGGCAAGGTCGCCTTCGCCCGGCATGTTGCGGAAGTGGCGAGACCAGTAGAGCAGGTCCATCTCGATCAGCGGCGCGTCCGCGAGTTGCACGAAGAATATCTTGTCACCGGGAATCCGGCGGATGCTGTCGGGGTCGAGCTTGCGACCCAGCGTGTGGAAACTGTCCACGATCAGGCCGACCGATCCATGATCCGCGCGGCGCACAACTTCCCAGGCATCGCGGTGGTCATTGACATGGGTGCCCCAGGCCAGCGCCTCGTAGCCCACACGCAACCCGCGTTTCCGCGCCCGTTCGCCGAGTTCGGCGAAATCCGCCGCCGTGCGGTCGATGCCACCCAGCGTCTGCGGATGGACGGTGGAACAGACCAGCACCAGATCGGTGCCCAGTTCCAGCATCAGGTCGAACTTGCGTTCCGCCCGGTCAAAGGCCTTGGCGCGCAGGGGTTCGGGCAGGCCTTCGAAGTCGCGGAAGGGCTGGAAGAGGAGGATCTCCAACCCAAGGTCGCGCACCATGCGGCCCACGTCGCGGGGGCTGCCGTCGTGGGCGATGAAATCCTGCTCGAAGATCTCGATCCCGTCGAAGCCCGCCTTGGCGATGGCTTCCAGTTTCTCCGGCAGGTTGCCGGAGATCGACACGGTGGCGATGGAGGTCTTCAAATTTCGTCTCCCTGAATGGCATCGCGAAGGGCTGCCTCGTCCACATCGACGCCAGTGAAGATGTGCCAGGCATCGACACCCTGACCGAAGAACAACTCGTACCCCGAGATTACCTTGAGCCCGGCGGCGGTGGCATCCAGCAGGAATTCGGTCTCGACCGGGGTATAGACTGCATCGAAGGCCCAAGTGGCATCATTCATGGCACTGCGGGGCAGGGGCGTGCCGCCAATGCCCACCATGCCGAGCGGGGTGCAGTTGACGATACCCTCCGCCCCCCGCGCCGCCGTCACCGGGTCGGTGAAGGTTTCGACCACCGTGTCCGGCCCAAGCGCGCGCAGGGCGCCCGCCAGCGCCTCGGCCTTGGCGGCGTCCAGATCAACGCAGCGGATGGTGGCGGCCTTCAGCCCCACCAGCCCGAAGGCCACGGCCTTGCCCACGCCGCCCGTGCCGATCAGGCACACAGTGCCGGGAGCGGTATCGCCCATGACGGAGCGGTAGGCGCGCTTGAACCCGCTGTAATCGGTGTTGAACCCCTGCGGCCCAGCGGCATCGAAAACCACCGTATTGACCGCCCCGATGGCGCGCACCAGCGGGTCCGCGACGGTGACTTTCGACGTCACGACCTCCTTGTAGGGGTAGGTCACGTTGATCCCGCGAAATCCCGAGGTGCGGGCCTCTTCGAAAACCTCGTCAAAGGATTTGCCCATTTCAGCCGGGATCAGCCGGTCGTAGCTGACATCGCGTCCGGTCAGCCGTCCCGCCGTCCGGTGCAGGCGGGGGGATTTCGACCGGGCGATGTTGTCACCGATCAACCCCAGCTGGATCGCATTTGCCGCATGCGCTTTCATGATGCCTCCTTGCGGAACAGCCGCCGTTTCATTGTGCCCCATACCGGTGTCTGGCTCACAAAGACCAGCACGACCGGGACGAACAATGCAAGTGACAGCGGGCTGGTGAAGATGCCTTCGAAGAACTTCGGCAGGCTTTCGCGGACCGAGATGATGGCGCGCCGCCAGTTGTCGTCGAGCAGGCGCGACAGGATCACGCCAGGGATCACCGGGCCCAAGGGGGTAGCTGTAGTGCGTCATGAAATACCGCAGCACCCCGAAACCGAGCATCCAGTAGACGTCGATGATGGAGTTGTTGACAGCATCGGCACCCACGATGCTGAGCAGCATGATCAGCGGGATCATGACCGCGCGGGGCATCTCCACGATCTTGGTGAAGACGCGGATGCCGCCTTTGACGCATCGACTGTATCCGCCTCGGCTTATCGCCCCGTCTCCGAAATCCCGCACTCTGACGGCACCATGACACTGTTCCCGCATATCATCGAACGCGGCAAACCGGGCCTGATCGGGGTCCTGCAACGGCCAGCGGTTCTGCAACGAGGCGAACGGCTTCCATGAATATGTGACGGCGCTGCTTGCTGCGACCCCAGCGAGGGAAACGGCGGAATCCTGGCTGATCTGCACCCGCGCAGTCCAGCGCTGCTACGGTCTGGGTCCGTCGCGTCCACGGCCGTTGCCGTTGCGGGCCGTTTCAACTTGCCAGGGAAAGGGCCTCGGCAGGCGGAGTCTCCGCGGCGATTGCCGGTTCGGCTTTCGGCAGGCGCAGCGTGAACACGCTGCCTACGCCCGGCGTGCTCGTGACGGTCAATGCCCCGCCATGGGCTTCTGCGATGTCCTTTGAGATCGCAAGGCCAAGGCCCGTGCCGCAGTATTTGCGGGTCGACGTCGCATCGACCTGCTGAAACGCCCCGAAAATGCGCTCAAGATGATCGTCCGGAATGCCGATACCGGTGTCGCGGACACTGAAGAGCACCTCATTGCCTTCCGCCGACACACTCAGCCAGATCGCGCCTTCGTCGGTGAACTTCAGCGCGTTTCCGATGAGATTGATCAGCACATGCCGCAGGCGCTGCTCGTCCCCCAACAGATCGAGTGCCTGCACATCGACGTGGAACGCCAGTCCCTTGGTTTCGATCAGTTGCCGCATCTGTTCGGCGACCGCTTCGGCGATCGTATCGGCCGAGGTGGGCTCCATGTCCATCGTCAGTGTGCCGGATTCGATTTTGGCGAAGTCGAGTATCTCGCTGATCAGGGTGAAAAGGTGGTTTCCCGAGCGCTCCATGCCGCTCAGCATCCACAGGATCTTTGCGAAGACCGGCTCAAGCGTCGCCTTGACGGCTTCTCCGCCCTCGGGCAGCGCATCGATCTGCTCGATCAGCGCATGGTATTCGGGAAGACGCTGGAAGTTCTGGGCAAGCTTCGTCTGGCCCAGGATGACGGTCAGGGGTGTCCTGAGTTCGTGACTTAGCACACCCAGAAAATCCGTCTTGGCCCTGTTGGCGGCCTCGGCAGCAAACTGGGCCTTCTTCAGGGCGGAGATGTCGATGCGCAGGCCCACGAAACTGCCATCCGGCATGGGTTTGTCATAGGCATGTATCGTCCGCCCGTCAGCCAGGACCTGTTCGCGCTCAGTGTCGTGATCCGCCTGGCTCGCTTCGAAGCGCTTCGCCCACTCTCGGAACCATTCATCCTCCCGACCGATGGCATCCGGGATCAGGCCCTCACTCAGGCTGCCCTTCACGATATCTTCGTAGCGCGACCCGATCTTCACCATGCCCGACCCGCCCGCGAGTTCCTTGTACTTCCTGTTGAACGCGACCAGCCTTCGATCCGCGTCGAACATGACGAAGCCATGATCGAGCGCCTCGATCCCCATGGAGAGCTTCCGCTCGGCGGCGCGTCTCGTGTCGGCAAGCCGGGCCACATGCCAAAGCCCGATCAGGAAGCCCGCAATCAGGATGACTTCCAGCGCGATGCGCCAGAGGGAATTGGGCTCGTGGCTCGGCCAGCCGCCATTGGGGATCGCCGCTAGCTGTAACTGACCGATGGGCAAGTCGAAATTCAGCAGGATCGGGTCCTGTGTCAGGACAGTGCGATCGCCCATGATGATCTGCGGACCGCCCGATCCGCCTCTGCTCAGATCGCGGATCACGAGGTCGTAGCGGTCAGCAAGTCCGTCGATTGCAAGTGAGGCCAGAAATCTGGAGTTGTCCAGAACCAGCACGATGCTGCCCCAGGGATTCTTTGTTCCTTCGGCGGTGGTGCTGAGCACTGATTTTGCCAGCAACAGGCCTGCAGGCGCTCCCGGCATCTGGAATGCCTTGCTCAGAACGAGACCCTCCTGAGCTGTCGATGGCTGCGGTACGACAGGAGAAGGAAGCGTGATGTCGCTGAGGTCCTGGCCGATGACATGCTCGTTGCCCTGCGACGGAAAAGCCATCGTCACGACGTTCTTGGGGGCGATGGCGACATAGACGGCATCGGGATGGGCCCGCACATAGTCGACGGCCTCGAGGTTGAACGCGGTCCGATTCATATCGGGGTCCTGGCCGATCTCGGTCGCAAGCTCGCTGATGTTTAGGATATGCTCGTATATCTTCCCTTCCATCCTTTTCGCGACCTGCAGCAGTTCCACGGAGACCTGCAACTTGCGGTCCCGGACATAGTTTTCGTAGGTGAGCATTTCGATGAGGTATGCGAGGCTTGCCAAGGTAGCAGCCAATGCGGCAAACGCCACAAGGCGGCCCCAAAGCGAATTGCCACGGGCCTTCCGACGCGAATTCGGTCGGGCGATCGAAAGATCGTCCTTCTTGAACTCCTGCATGTCAGCCCTCAATCGCCTCATCAGTTGTTTCCTACGAAACATAATGAATTCACGAATTGGGCCGAAATGAGGCCACGTACGTAATTTTTACCAGTTATGGTTGAAAGTGTGGCCCTCAGA
>JBBSJO010000103.1:0-14933 GCA_038257185.1 Rhodobacterales bacterium
CTACATTTTGGGACTACAAATCTGGATTCTTCGCAGAAAGAGCCAATAAAATAAGGGCGAAACCTATCTCACGGCACCATCCATCATGGGTGCGACGGAAAGTTTAGTATTTTCTTCAATCACTTATATATTTCCCGAAGCCACAGAAAATTCGGACCGACCAATGTTGCCTCCTTTCGCGACAGCTGATTCATTTCATTCGGTTTTTCGAAGTGTAACGATCAATGTCGCTCAACGCCACTTGCCTGCTTTTGGCACCGTAGGACGGCTCGGCGATTATCCCCTTCGAGGCGGTCCGTCACGGATTGTTTTTGCCCCTGACGCTGCAAAAACGCCTTTGCCGGCTCAGTCCGGGCGACATCGCGGTAAACGCCCGGACCATGCGCACCCCTTTGGATCAGTAGCCCTGAGTCGGCGTTGAAAGCTTCATTCCGTCACGTTCCGCGGCCAGGCGACGGGCGCTGTCGATCAACATCGAAACGTCGTTGACGCCGACGACGAAGCGGTATCCGAGACGCTCCAGATCGGCCCAATCGCGGCCAGCCCCGACAATCGTCGCCAGCGGCATTTCGGCCTCGACGGCCACCCCCTCGATCCGTTTGAGCAATTCCTGCACCTCTGCATGGTCCATGCATTCAAGGTGCCCGGCTGAGGCGGCGAGATCATTCGGTCCGATGAAGATCGCGTCGATGCCCGAAACCGCGACAATCTCGGCGAGGTTTGCGACCGCATCCACATGCTCGCATTGCAGCATGATGACCACGTCTTCATGCGCCTCGTCTCTCGCGTAGCCGGTCCGCACACCCCAGTCAGAAGCGCGGATGACCGGAGCCGCATAGCCGCGCTTGCCGCGGGATGGATAGCGAAATGAATCGACGATCGTCTGCGCCTGCGCCGCCGAATTGACCATCGGAACGATGAAGTTGCGAAAGCCCCTGTCCAGGGCCCGTTTGATCGTCGTGTCCGCCCCGTCCGGCAATCGCAGCACCACTTCGCCACCCGCGGATTCGATGGCGCGGGCCATGCCGACCCAGGTCTCGAGATCGCCGATTCCGTGTTCGCCGTCGATCACGATGGTGGGCCAGCCGTGGCGCACCATGATCTCGGCCACATCGGCATTGCCCAGTTCGGCCCAGGCGGCGGTCACCATGCCGCCTTTGGCCATACGCATTTTGAGCGGGTTCATAGGTTCTCACTTTCCATCAAGTCTACAACCTTTCCGGGGTTGAGCAGGTTGCCGGGATCCAGGGTCCGTTTGAGGCGCCGCATCAGCGCCAGTTCGTTTGGGGTCCGTGTGTAATGCAGGTAGGGTTCTTTGCGTACCCCGATACCATGCTCGGCCAATAGCATTCCACCAAACTCGCGGACCGTTGCGTAGCGTCGAGTTGGGCTGCAGCCTCGCCCCCATGGAAAGCGCCACAATGTGCAGGTTGCTGTCGCCGAAAACGCTCCAGGTGCATTGTCGGCATGGGGTTCCCTTCAGGCGAAGGCGATGTCGACTGTTCCGAACGTGCCGAAATCCGCATGGATCTGCACACCGGGCGGGCATTCGACGGGGCGGATAAAGCTGCCGGACAGGATGATCTGGCCGGGTGCGATGCTTTGGCCGTATTGCGCCATGCGACGGGCGAGCCAGACGACGCTTTCCACAGGATCGTTCAGGACCCCTGCCCCAAGTCCGGTTTCCTCGACCGCGCCATCGCGCGAAGTGATGGCGCCGACCCAGCGCAGATCGAAAGCATCGACCGCATGGCGTTCCGCCCCCAGAACAACACCCGCATTGGCGGCATTGTCGCTGATGGTATCGAATACGGTCCGTGTCCTGCCGGTCTCCGCATCGACCCGCACAATCCGCGTGTCGAGGATTTCGAGAGAAGGCGCGACATAGTCGGTCGCCGCCAGAACCTCATCGCGGGTCACATCGGCACCCCCGATCGCTGATTTCATGACAAAGGCGATCTCAGCCTCGATCCGTGGCTGGATGAAGCGTCCCTTCGGCACAGTGGCTCCGTGATCGAATACCATGTCATCGAACAGGATGCCGCTGTCGGGGATGTCGATGTTCAGCGCAGATTGCATCGCCTTGGACGTGAGGCCGATCTTCCAGCCGACCACGGACCGTCCCTGCGCCAGCTTGGCTCGGGTGATGGCGTTCTGGATCGCATAGGCATCGTCCATGCCCATCTCGGGGTGGCGCCTGGTCAAAAGGCCGATCTGCGCGCCCGTCGCTTCCGCGCCAAGCAGGTCATCGGCGGCTTTTGCGTGTTCTTCGGGGGTCATATCGCTTCGTCCTCGACGGTGTTGCGCAGGGTGCCGATGCCGTTCACCTCCACCTCGACCACGTCGCCGGGCTTGAGGAACTGCGGGGGATCGAGCCTTGCACCGGAGCCGGTCGGCGTACCCGTCACGATGATGTCGCCGGGCAGGAGCGTCATGAAGGTCGAGATATACTCGATCTCGCGCCGAATCGGGTGCATCATGCGGGACAGGACATCGTCCTGCCGCACCTCGCCGTTGACTCGGGTGATGATGCGGGCATCGTCAAGCTGTGTGGCGTCGGTAAAGGGCACCAGCCACGGGCCGATGGAACCGGAGCTGTCCCAGTTCTTGCCTTGGGTGACATTGAATTTCGCATGGCGAACCCAGTCGCGGATGGTGCCCTCGTTGCACAGGGTCAGAGCCGCGATGTGATCATAGGCATCGGCCTGGGCAATACGGCGTCCGCCTTTGCCGATCACAATGGCCACTTCGCCTTCGTAGTCCAACTGCGGGCTTTCGGGCGGCCGGATCAGCGCGCGGCCATGGCCGGTGAAGCCACTGGCAAAGCGCGGGAAAAGCGACATGTACTTGGGCTGCTCGCTGCCGTCCTTGTATTCGGCGTTGCGGTCGGGAAAGTTCACACCGAAGCAGAGGATGCGGGGGGCGTTGGGCAGGACCATTTCATATCGGAAATCGGTGTGGGTCACGCTCTTTTCCTCGGCACCCTTGCCAAGCTCTGCGAGCCCATCGGCCTGCACCGCATCCAGCAGTGTCGGCCATTTCGGAAAAACCTTGTTCAGTGCGATCATGCCCAGATCGGTGACGGCGCCGTAAAAGGTTGCGCCATTGGACGAATAGGTAGCAAAGCGCATGTTCAAGCCTCCGTTGCGGCAACGGTGCCGCCCATGCAGATGTATTTAGGTCTCAGGAAATCATCGGGCCCAATGCTCATGGCGCGATGATCGGGCTGGCTGCGATTTCGGAATCCTTCGTTTCGACGCCCACGAAAGTCGTGCCGTGCTTGAACCAGCTTTCAGGTGCCGGCGCGCCCCAAAGGGTCTGGCGCTGGGGGTCCTGCAGATCCCATTTAATCGGCTCAAGGTCCGGATCGACGGTTTGATAGTCAGAGCAGTAGATCTCGATCCGGTGTCCGTCGGGGTCGAGGATATAGAGGAAGAAGGCATTGGAAATGCCGTGCCGTCCCGGACCGCGTTCGATGTTCTTCACATAGCCTGAGGTCGCCATCAGATCGAGCAGGTCGATGATGTTCAGCGGCGTCGGCACCCAGAACGCAACGTGGTGCATGCGCGGGCCGGTGCCGTTTGTGAAGGCCATGTCATGCACGCCGCCCTTGCGGTGCATCCATGCCGCCCAGAGCTTTTTGCTGACCTCGTCTTCGGTATATTCCGTCACGCGGAACCCGAAGTCGGAATAAAACGCGACGGAGGCATCCACGTCAGAACTGAAACAGTTGAAATGGTCGATCCGCAGCGGTTTGACGCCACGATACAGCGCGTATTTCTGATGGATTGGTGCCAGCCTATCCATCTTGTGATAGAATTCCAGCGGAATGCCCATGTTGTCAGACGTCAGCAGCGTCTTGCCCTGATAGGGGCGCTCGACCCAGGATGTCGGACGGCCCTTGCCTTTGAAATAGGCCTCGGCCTTGTCCAGATCCGCTTCGTCGAAGGTCTTGAACCCCATCACCTCGACCGTGCCGGGCTGGTCGGATTTCTGCAGAATAATGCAGTGGTGGCCGCGTTCTTCCATGGCGCGCAGATAGATGTGGTCATCACTCTGGTCCGTCACCTGAAGGCCGAGGATGTCGGTATAGAAGGTCCGGGATGCGGCCAGATCCTTGACGTTCAGACAGACGTGGCTCAGGCGGATGGTGTTGAAGTCTGGGTACAGGTTCGGCGCGGGTACGGGCATCAGAGGGCTCCCAGTTTGGTGATCTTGTGCTGGCCGGTTGCGAAGGCGATGTTCTTCTGTTCCATGTAGAAGTCGAACGACCAGTCGCCGCCGTCGCGGCCGATCCCGCTGGCCTTGACCCCCCCGAAGGGGGTCGGCAGGTGGCGCACGTTTTCGGAATTGACCCAGATCATCCCCGCCTCCAGCCTGTCGGTGAACCGCAGGGCGCGGGTCAGGTCGTTGGTCCAGACATAGCCTGTCAGGCCGTAGGGGATGTCATTGGCGATTTGCAGCGCCTCCTCTTCCGTCGAGAACGGGATCGAGGTGAGGACCGGGCCAAAGATCTCCTCTTGCGCGATGCGCATCTGGTTGGTGGCGCCGGTGAACAGGGTCGGGCGGACAAAGTAGCCTTCATCACCTGCCGTCACGCCGCCGGCAGCGACCGTCGCGCCATCCTGCCTGGCGATGTCAAAGTAGCTGGTGACCTTGTTGAAATGTTCCTCGGTCACCAGCGGGCCGATTTCGGTGGTCGGGTCGAGCGGGTGGCCGACCTTGATCCTGTTGACCCGCGCGACCAGCTTGGCCTCGAATTCCGCGCGCACCGTCTCCTGGATCAGCAGCCGCGAGGAAGAGGTGCAGCGTTCGCCGTTGATCGAATAGATCATGAAGATCGCGGCATCGAGCGCGCGGTCCAGATCGGCATCTTCAAAGACGATCACAGGGTTCTTGCCACCCAGTTCAAGATGGTTGCGTTTCAGGGTATCCGCCCCCTGTCTGGTAATCAGCGACCCGGTCCGGCTTTCCCCGACAAATGCGATCGCCTTGATCTTGGGATGCTCGCACAAGGCCTTTCCCGCGCCTTCGCCGAAGCCGTTGACGGTGTTGAGAACGCCGGGCGGCAGGCCCGCCTCCCCGGCGATTTCGACCAGCAGACGGGCGGTCAGCGGCGAGGCCTCGGCCGGTTTGTGAACCACCGTGCAGCCCGCCGCCAGCGCCGGCGCGATCTTCCAGGTGGACAGCATGAAGGGGGTGTTCCACGGGGTGATCACACCCACCGGCCCGATTGGCATGCGGGTGGTGACATTCATCAGCGTGGGCGATTTGAGGTGCTGGCCATCGCGCGCCTGTTCCACCTGATCGGCGAAGTAACGAAAGTTTTCGGCACCGCGCAGAGCGGCCTTGGACATGAATTTATGGGCCTGACCGGTATCCCAGCATTCGCAGAGCGCGATTTCCTCGGCGCGGGCCTCGATCCCTTCGGCGATGCGGATCAGGATCTTCTTGCGGGCCAGCGCAGGCATGTCGCGCCATGCGGCAAAGGCTGCATGGGCGGCATGTGCAGCAGCGTCGATGTCGGCAGCGGTGCCATGGGCCACGTCACATATCACCGATTTGTCTACCGGAGAGATATTCCGGAACGTCCCGTTCCCCCCCGCCACGTCCTGCCCCGCAATGCGGTTCAGGATGCCGGTCTTGCGGAAGCGACCCAGAAAGCCGTCCAGTTTTGCAATGTTGTCGTCGAGTACGCTCATGGCTGTGCCTCCAGGTGATCACGGGTGTTGCCGAATTTGGGTGAGAGGTCGGCGTCGATATTGCGCATCTCGGCAGACAGGGCGATGGAACGGGTGGCCATTGCGGGGGCCATGAAATCCTTGAGGGTCGCAAAGATCCGGGCAATGGCGTCTTTCCGGACGTCATCAGGCCGGCCCTCGCGCAGGCGGACGCTCAGGTCGATGAAGCCATGTTTGGGGTTCCCGTCGGCCATGGCGACATGATCGACGCATGTGGCGCGGACACGGATACCGGCAGTCGGGAACGTATCGATCACTGCAGCGGTCGCGCGGATCGCCTCGCACAACGCCCCCATATCCACGACCTCTTCGAGGTTGGCAGAGTACTCTATGTGAAAATGCGGCACATCATTTCCTTAACATGTTAATTGTTGCTAAGTTAATTAATACGGTGATCGGTTGTCAACACCTGTATTGCGGTGCATGTCGACAAACTTAAGTGTATCGAGGCGAAGATGACAAAACTCATTCCGTCCACCAGGCGATCCCTGCCGATTGCCCTGATCCGTGCCCGTGAAGGTGTGATGTCGCCCATCCGGGAGATGTTGTCCGAAACGGGGATCACCGAGCAGCAATGGCGCGTGCTGAGGGTGCTCTCCGAATATGGGCGGATGGACACGAAAAGCCTGGCCGACCGATCCAGCCTGCTGTTTCCCAGCCTGACACGCATCATCGCGACCATGCGCAAGAAAGGTCTGGTGACGCAGATGCGGGACGACATCGACCGCCGCCGTCAGTTCATCGAAATCACTCCCGATGGTAAAAGGATCATCGACGAACGCACCCCTCATGCGGCGCAGATCGTCGCCGGTTTCAAGGAAACTCTTGGGGAGCAGAACTACGAGACCCTGCTTGATCTTTTGGCTATGTTGGACCCCGGCGCCCATCGTTAGGAGAAGATAGGTCCGTCAGCACACCAGCGTCAATAAACTCCAGCGTCCTGTCGGCAAGTCCGGCGCTGCGGGTCGCCTTGCGCTGCGGTCTGGCTCAGTAGTCCTTTTCGAAGAAGATACCGAGGCTGCTGTCCCCATCCGACCCAAGCGTCGCCTTCCCTTTGAGGTTCTTGGTGAGGTCGAGGTTCAGCGACACCTCCGCAGAACCGTCCGACGCCGCAGTCACGTCGGTATAGACGTTGTCGGACAGGTACTTGCCCACCCGCAGCGCTGTCGCACCGTCATCGGTCGTGGTGACGTCGAAGTCGTCCAGGCCGAAGCCCTCGCGCAGGTTGGAGATGATGCCGCCGCCGCCGCGCCCGGCCAAGGTCGCCACGGCACTGGCAAGCTGGAGCGCCTGAAAGGCGGAGATATCCGCGATGTTGCGCCCGAAGAGAAGCTGCGCCAGCACCTCGTCCTGGGGCGCCTGGGGCGAGGATTCGAACGAGACAACGGGCGCATCCGCAGGCCCTTCGACGACCACGCTGACCGTGCCGGTCGAAGTCGTGGTGGAGGAGACGAAGCGCAGATAGGGGATCAGGTCGCCCTGAAACTGGATCGACCCTTCGACCAGATCGAAGCGCTTGCCCAGAATGTCGAGCCTGCCCCGGATCAACTCGAACCGGCCGGCCGATATGATGTTGTTGGTGCTGCCGGTAATGGTCAGCCCCCCGCCCAGCTCCGCGTCCAGCCCGCGCCCACGCACGAAGATGCGGTTGGGGGCGTTGATCTGCACATTGAGCCCGAAGCCCGGGCCAGAGGCGGTTGCGGAAGTATCGCCCCCACCACTGACGCCGCTGATGCCGGCCTTCTGACGTGTGGCGATGACGGCGGAAGGCGCGCCGACCTGAGTGATCGGGGGAATGTCCCCGATGCTCGTCAACCCGGTGGAGGGCACATTGACCTCGGTCTCGCCCACGTTGATCTGCCCCGCGATCTGCGCACCGCCCGTCAATGGCCCGGCCAGCCGCAACTGGCCTGACAGCGAGGTGCGGTAAAGCTTGGGGTCGATCAGGACGAGGTTCTGCAGGCCGATCTGGATGTCCGCAGGTAGCGCGCCGGTCAGGGTGACGCCACCGCCGATGCGGATATCGCCACCGTTGGAGGACTGCGCGCTCACGTCGATGTTGGCGCGGTTGCCACCCAGCCGGATGTCGGCGGCAATGTTCTGCAGCGCGATGCGCAAGGTCGGCGCGCTGAACGACGCGCCGCTGGTCTGGATCGTGCCGCTGACCGAGCTCAGCGCAGGGGGCCCGTCAATCTTGAGATCGAAACGCGCCTGCCCCTGCAGGTCACGCGGTGCCAGGAAAGGACGGCTGAGCCCCAGGGGCGCTGTCCCGTTGATATCGAGATTCAGATTGCCGTTGCCGTTCACCAGTCCCGCGACTGTCGCCTGCGTCCCGGCGGGTCCCTGCGCGTCTGTGCTGATCCGGAACCCCTCGCCTTCGCGCCGGGCGGAGCCGGTGACATCGAGGGGTCCGTTGATGTTGTCGACCAGCGCCCCGATGTTGGGCATCGAGAGGTTGAACTGCACGTTCGCATTGGGGCCGGTCACCAGCCCGTTGACGGCGGCCTGCGACGAATATGGACCCGCGGCATTGGTATCGACCACGATGCCGTCCGGCGTCTGGCGCACCACGCCCTTGGCAGAGAGCGGGCCCGAGATGCTGGGCACCAGAGGGTTCACGTTGGGCACCGCGGCGTCGAAGGTCAACGACATGTCCGGCCCGGTGGCCAGCCCTTCGACCATGGCGCGGGAGCCGTAGGGGCCGGTGGCACTGGTATCGACCAGAAATCCCTTGTCGGTCTGGCGCAGGGTGCCGGTCGCGTTGAGCGGGCCCTTCGCCTGAGGCACGACGGGAGATACGTCCGGCACCGCCAGATCGAAGCTGATGTCGAGCATGGGCGTCAGCGCGCCCTTCACGGCGGCCCGCGCGGCGTACGGCCCGGTGGCGTTGGTATCGATGACGAAACCGGCCTCGGTCTGTTTCAGGGTGCCAGTTGCGCCGACGGGTCCTTTGACCTGCGGCACGAGGGGCGAAACGTCAGGCACCGCCACATCGAAGCTGATGTCGAGCATCGGTGTCAGGGCGCCCTTCACGGCGGCCCGCGCGGCATAGGGACCGGTGGCAACGGTATCGATCTCGTAACCGGTTTCGGTCTGCTTGAGATTGCCCGTGGCCTTGAGTGGGCCATTCACCTGCGGCACCAGCGCGTTCACTTCCGGCATCGACACGTCGAAATTGATATCGATGGCCGGGGCGACGATGCCGTTGACCGCGGCACGGGCGTCGAACGGACCACTTGCTTCGGTCTCGATCCGCCAGCCGTCCGGGGTCTGGCGCAGCGTGCCACTGGCATTCAGGGGGCCGGTCGCGGGGGTATCGGGGGCAAAACGTTCCACCTGTGGGACGCTGGCGCTGAAGTTGATGGCGGCATCCGGTCCGGTCGCCAGCCCCTCGACCGTGATCGCAGCATCGTAGGGTCCGTCGGTCACGACATCCACGCTCCAGCCGCGCGCGTCCTGCGTCGCAGACCCGTTGACGGTGATCGGACCCTCGTACTGGGGCAATACCAGTGCCACGTCGTTCAGGGTCGCTTTCGCTTGCACCTGACTGTCATTGGAGCGCAATTCGGCGGATCCGGCAAAGCTGATGGCAGGATTTTCAAGCACCACGTCGCGCAGGAAGGTGCCCTGCTCGTTCCGCTGCGCCGTCATGCTGAGCTCAGTCTGCCCTGCCAGGACTGCGTCCGCCTGCGGGATGCCGATCCTGATGTCCTGCGCGCTGCCGTTTGCCGCAAGGTCGAACATGCCGCCCAGAGGTGTCACGCTGCCCGTCAGCGCCAAGGATGTCTGGCCATCCAACTCGCGTCCCGCAAGCGCGGAGAAGCGGCTGAGGTCGGAGGCCACCAGCGCCATGTCGAGCTGGGTCAGGAAACCCGCATCGAAACCGCTGATCGCGGCATTGCCGGTCAGGCCATAGTCGGTGCCGGTCAGATCCAGACCGCTGATGCGGACGGGCTGGCCTTCGGTATAGCTGATGTTCGCCTTGCCGGTGATCTCGCTGCCGATCGCCTCTGCACTGGCCTCGTCCGTCAGGGCCAGCCCCTTGGCGTCAAAGGTCACGTCGCCCTGGAAATTGCCGACGGCGCCGACATTGCCGGACAGGATGCCGTCGAGCGTCAGAGTCGTCCGGTCGATGGCGACTCCGGCGGTGCTCAGCGCGGTGATGTCGAAATCGGCGTTGATGGCATCACCGTTCCCCGCGTCGTAGTCCACCCGAAGCGCCACACGCTCCACGGTGGTGCCGTTCTCACCTGAGCCCGGCAGCAGGATCGCCGTTCCGTCGGGGTTGGCGATGGTGCCGCTGATGTCGATCAGGGTCGGCCATTTGTCAGTGTTCAGCGTGACCTTGCCCGCCAACTGCGCCGCCTGTGCGTCAAGCGTGAAGGCGCTGACGTTGATGGCCCCGTTTGCCGCAAGCAGCGCGTCGGTGGTCAGGCGCACGTCGGTGCCGAAGAACTCGCGGTAGCGCGGAGCCAGAAGTGCCGTGACGTCGCCGCCGATATTGGCCTGAATGCGCCGGTCGGGGCCCAGCCCGTCGCCAGTCTGCGTGCCCAGCGTGATCTTGCCCGCCAACCGCTCTTGCCCGTCGGTGTCGATCTGCACGTCGGTCTCGAAGGCGTCTACCGGCCCACTACCCTGGACCGTCAGGTCAACGGAGGGTTTGTCAGGCAGGTTCAGCAGCTTGGCGGCAATTCCGTCCTGTTCTTCCGACAGCTTCACCAGCAGGTCGAGCAGGTTGTCGCTCCGCTCGTAATCCGCCTGAATCGCGAATTCGCCGCGCTTGCCATCCGTGCGCTCGCCCTTGAAGTCCAGCTTCGCCACGGCGTCGCTCAGCGTCGCACTGGCCTGCACCGAAAGCTGCGCATCCTCGCCCAGGAGAGGTGCGCCCAGGTTGATCTCGGCGATGCCGACATTCTTCACGTCGACCGAAACCGGGAGTTCCGGCAGACTGAAGGGCGTGGCTTCGGCATCCGGCAGGGCGGTCTCTTCCGACACCGGCAGGCGCGGGATATCGAGGCGCTCGGCGGTCAGGCTCTCGACCTCCAGCCGCCCGCGCAGCAGGGCAGAGCGGTTCCAGTCCAGCACCACGCCTTCCAGCGTCAGCCAGACACCCTCCCCGTCCGCGATGGTCATGCGATCAAACGCGGCCTCGGAGCTCAGCGCGCCGCGAAAGCCGTCGATGCTGACCGTGCGGCCCGACCCGCTCAGCGCGTTCTGGATGGTGCGGGTCAGGAAACCCTTGTCGTCGTCCTGCGCGAAGGCGGCAGAAAGCCCGCAGAGCAGCAGAAGGGAGGCGGCGAGGATGTGACGGAACATACGCATCAGAAGGACTGCCCGATGCCGATGTAGACCTGAAAGTTCTCGCCCGTCTCAGGGCCGGAGGTCGGCACGGCCACGTCAAGCCGGATCGGGCCGATGCCCGTGGCATAGCGGATGCCCAGACCGGCACCGGACTGGACACGGCCCGAGCCATCATAGAATTCCTCGGCCCCGATGTAGCCCGCATCGGCAAAGGCCACGATGCCGATCTTGTCGGTGACCTTGAGCCGCGCCTCCGCGGAGAGGCCCAGGAAACTGCGCCCGCCCACGACATTGCCACCGCCCAGATCGACCCCAAGACTTTGGTAGGGTTGCCCTCGCACGGTGCCACCCCCACCCGAATAGAAAAGGTAGTCCGCCGGTGCCTGCGCCAGCGATGGCCCGTAGACCGACCCCAACTGCCCGCGCAGTGCGAATGTCACCGGGCGCGCGGTGCCGAAGGTGCGGTAGCCGCGCACATCGACATAGGTGCGCAGACCGTTGTCGGACCCGGACAACGCCAGAAAGGGCGTCAGGCTGGCCTTGGCGTAATAGCCCTCCGTCGCGTCCAGCCGGTTGTCGCGGTAATCGAACTCCGCGCTCAGCGGCAGGGTCAGCAGGGTATAACGGTTGGTGCCAAAGGCATCCCTTGTCTCGGCGGTGCGCAACCCGAGACCCAGCGTGTAGGTGCGGTTCTCGTTGGCGATGCGCTTGATGCCCGCCTCAAGGTCCAGCTGACGGGAAAAGAAATTCACCTCGTCGAGTTGCTCCAGTTCGGCCAGCGCGTAGAAATCCGTATCGGCATTGAAGGTTGCGGGCCGCTCGAACCGGGCGGCAAGGCGGTAGTCGGTGCCGCCGGAAGTGCCGCCGATCCCTGAAATCTCGGCGTCCAGACGCAGGCTTTCGGCCCCGCCCAGCAGGTTGCGGTGCAGCCAGTAAGTGCTCAGCGTCACCCCCTCGGTGGTGGATACCTCGGCGCCAAAGCCGATCCGGCGCGGCGGCGCTTCGGTCACCTGCGCCGCGATGGGCAGGGTCAGGTTCGGCCCGATCCGTTCCGCTTCGGTCAGGGCCACCGCATCGAAGGCGCCGGTCCTCCGCAGGCGGGTCTGTGCCAGCTTCAATTGTTCCGGGGAAAACACCTGCCCCACCGGAAGGCCCGCGATTTCGAGAATCCGCTCGGTCCGCACGGCCCGATTGCCGGTGACGCTGAGCGGGCCGAAGCGCAATTGCGGTCCGGGGGCGAGCCGCAGATCGGCCGAGAGGGTCGCATCCTGGTAGCGTGCAGTCAGGTCCTGACTGGCCAGTTCGGCCTTGGCGTGGCCCTGATCGCGCCAGCCACTGATCCCGGCTGACACGGTATTCTTGAGCACCCCGAGGCTGGCGGTCTTGCCGGTCGCAAATTCCTCGGGCAGTTCAGTGCCCGGCGCGACGGGGGCAATGCGTGCGGTGCCGAAGCGATACTTCGGACCGAGCGTGATCGCGATCTCGGCGCGGGAAACCTGGCGCGGTGGCTGCACGGGCGGCAGGGAGGCGGCCTCGACCCCGTCGAGCCGGATATTGATGACGGGCGCGAAATAACCCTTGTCATAGAGGATCGCGAGCAGACGGGCATAATCGGCCTGCGCTGCGGCAACGATCTCCTGGGTGGTCGGGGTCGCGTCCTCTGCCGATTGTTCGACCAGCAGGGAGCCGCCTGTGACGGAAAGGTACAAGTCCGACTCCTGGTCGATTCCGGTCACGGTAATCGGCACGGCTATAGCGGTGTCGGCCAGACAGGCCCCCACGACAATGGCCATGGCCCTGACCATCCGAGACAGTCGGATCGCTCTTGATTGAACCTGCGTCACGCTACGCCCCCTACTCACACCGGCCTGCTGCGGTATTCCGCAGTCCAGATGGGTCAATTCGCAAAGCGACCCACCGTGCCTAACCTAGGGACATTTAGCTTTATCAGGCCGCGTGGTGCAATCCGCGTCTGGGTCCAAATCGGGATTGTGAACAGGAAACGGTCGGCGATGTGTCGCGTGACACAGGGAAAGCTGAAACATCGGCGGAATTACGCGCAGCACTGGCTGTTCGGGAATAGCCTGAAACACAAGGAATCCATCATCGCCTCTGCGCCAGAGGCAGCCAACGGGTGATGCAGGGTTTCCCCGAAACGCCTCAGGCGGCCGGGTCCGGCATGTGGGGGACACCGTCCAGCCCCGGACCGCGCCAGAGCACAAGCGTCAGGATCGGGTTTTTGCCCGTCTGCATGGCATGGGGCTGATTGGACAGGTGCAGCCGGGTGTCGCCTGCGCTCAACGCCGCATCCGGCATGTCTTTCGCCCGAAACAATGCGCCTCCGGACACGACAAGGTAGAGTTCTTCGGCCTCGTGCCAATGCCAGTCGTAATCCAGCCCCGCGCCCCAGAAGGCGACATAGGCGCGCGCCGTAGCGCTGAAGAAGTGGCCTTGCGGCCCCCAAAGTTCGATCCAACCGTAGCGGGCCAGGAAATCCGCGCCGACCTGTGCCTCGGTATAGGTCTGTTGCCAGTCGGCAAAGGGGGCCGCCTGCCGGACGCTCTGCACAAAGGTCTCCGTCCCCGCGTCCGTCGCCCCACAATCCGCAAGCAGGTGCGCGACACCCGGCACCGGGTGCGGCGGGCGGTCGACGAAGGTCAGATCATCGGGGACAGGCACAAAGGCGCTGAGCGCGGGCATGGTGGCGATGAGCGCGATGGCCGCATCGCGCAGGGTGGTCATGGCGAGGGGCGGTTCGGGGCTGATCAGCATGGCGGTGTTCTCTGCGTGGACTGACGCAGCAATACGCCGCGCTGCCCGCCGGTCTGTCCGGAAAGCGGCGGCACATGTCGGCGCTGATGCAACCGGGCGATCCGCCGCGCAAACCCCGGGTCCCTGCAGGACAAGCAAAGTACCGCTATC
This sequence comes from Rhodobacterales bacterium, assembly GCA_038257185.1. Classification (GTDB taxonomy): domain Bacteria; phylum Pseudomonadota; class Alphaproteobacteria; order Rhodobacterales; family Rhodobacteraceae; genus Sulfitobacter. Next base: position 13,965 of record JBBSJO010000103.1, read on the forward strand.
GCCGCGCGCTGCCGCGAAACCATGGTCAGGGCGGCAGCGGTGCGCCGCCTCTGTCCAGCCTTTAAACCACCAACGAAAAAAGGCCCCGCATGTCACCATGCGGGGCCTCTGTATTCCTGCAACCGATCAGGCTGCGATCAGTCGTCGCCCTTCAGCGCCGCACCAAGGATATCGCCCAGGGATGCGCCGGAGTCGGAGGAGCCGTACTGCTGTACCGCCTCCTTCTCTTCCGCGATCTCGCGCGCCTTGATGGAGACGCCCAGACGGTGTGCCTTGGCATCCACGTTGGTGATCCGCACATCGACATGATCGCCGACCGAGAAACGCTCGGGGCGCTGCTCGGACCGGTCGCGCGACAGGTCGGAGCGGCGGATGAAGGACTTCATGCCCTCATATTCCACCTCGACGCCGCCGTCCTCGATCTTGGTCACGGTCACGGTCACGATGGAGCCGCGCTTCACGCCGCCAACCGCTTCCGCGAACTTGTCGCCGCCGACACCCTTGATGGAGAGCGAGATGCGCTCCTTTTCGACGTCGACTTCGGAGACCACGGCCTGAACCATATCGCCCTTGCGGTAGTTCTGGATCGCGTCCTCACCCCGTTCGTCCCATGACAGGTCGGAAAGGTGAACCATGCCGTCGATGTCGCCGGGAAGGCCAACAAACAGACCGAATTCGGTGATGTTCTTGACTTCGCCTTCGACTTCGGTGCCCTCGGGATGCGTTTCCGCAAAGACTTCCCACGGGTTGCGCATGGTCTGCTTGAGGCCCAGGGACACGCGGCGCTTGGAACCGTCGATCTCCAGCACCATGACTTCGACTTCCTGAGAGGTCGAAACGATCTTGCCGGGATGCACGTTCTTTTTGGTCCAGGACATCTCGGAGACGTGAACCAGACCTTCAACGCCGGGCTCAAGTTCAACAAATGCGCCGTAGTCAGTGATATTGGTCACGCGGCCAGTGTGCGAG
>JBBSJO010000104.1:0-14635 GCA_038257185.1 Rhodobacterales bacterium
GAGGATGTGGGCCTTTCCGAGACGAACATCGTCATGGGCAAGCACTCGGGCCGCGCGGCCCTGCGTTCCAAGCTCAATGATCTGGGGTTCGAGCTGGGGGACAACCAGCTCAAGGATGTCTTCGTGCGGTTCAAGGAACTGGCCGACCGCAAGAAGGAAATCTACGAGGACGACCTCATCGCGCTGATGCGCACGACGACCGACCCGGAAGAGGACCGCATCAAGCTGAAATCCATGACCGTTGTCTGCGGCACCGAAGGGCCCCAGAAGGCCGACATGGTGCTGGACGTCGATGGCAGCGAGCAGAAGACCAGCCAGACCGGCGACGGGCCGGTGGACGCGTCCTTCAACTGCATCAAGGCGCTGGTGCCCCACACGGCGCGGCTGCAACTTTATCAGGTGCATGCGGTAACGGAAGGCACTGACGCGCAGGCCACGGTATCGGTGCGGCTGGAGGAGGACGGGCGCATCGTCACCGGCCAGTCTGCGGATACCGACACGGTCGTGGCCTCAGTGCGCGCCTACGTGCACGCACTGAACCGCCTGCTGGTGCGCCGCGAGAAGGGTGGAACAGACCGGCGGGAAGTCAGCTACAAGGACGTGGGCTGAGGCATGATGTCGTAGGGTGGGCGCGTCGCCCACGCTACGACATCTGGGCCGTCGCCTCGATCTCGATCAGGAACTCCGGCAATGCCAGCGCCTGCACCCCGATCCACGTATTGGGGGCGGGCATCACGTCGCCGTAGAATGCCATCATTTCGGCTGCGACCGGCCCCAGCTTGTTTGGCGTATGGCCAACGACATAGGTCCTGATGCGCACCAGATCGGCGGGAGTCAGTCCCTGATCCGCCAGCACCGTACGCAGGTTGGCCAATGCCTGGCGGGTCTGGGCGGCAAGGTCATCACCGCCAACCACATTGTGATTCTTGTCCCAGGCCACCTGCCCGGCCATATGCAACAGCCGTCCAGGCTGGCTGATCGCCGCATGGGAGAAGCCGTATCCAAGCGAATCGTAGAGGGCTGCGGGGTTGATTCTGTCGGCGGTCATGAAGGTGTCCTTTCAGATTCTGCGGATGCTCTGCCGCGCTGTAGTGGCTTCGGTCAGGTGCCCTGACGGGGGGGGTAAGGTGGGCGCGTCGCCCACCCCCCTTTTGCGGTGTCACGGGCGGATGTAGCTGTACCCTGCCTCCTGCAACTCGATTAGGCGAACGACCCCGGACGGCACAACAGTGGCCTCCGACATCAGCGGAACGTCCTTGCCCGCCTTTTCCTTCATCGCGTTCAGGGTGTTGCCGCAGGCGGCGAAGGAGACGTTGTCGTGCTCCAGTGCCAGCACGCTGATGCGGTCCTCGACCGGGCTCTTGCCTTCCACGAACATGTTGAGGCCGGGACCATATGCTACGACTTCGATCTCGACCGTATCACCCACGGACTCATAGTAACTGATCACATTCGCCACGTTGTTCAGCGCCATGTTCATCACTTGCGGATCGTTCTGATCCACGTGCACCGCGACTTTGTGTATCAGCCCCTCGGCCCCCGCCAGAACCGGGGCGACCGCCAGTGCCGCTGCAAGTATGAGTTTCTTCATGTTCCGAACCTCCCGTTGGATGGGACAGCGTCGCGCGGGAAGCGGGCTTTTACAATCGCGATCTACACGTTGTAGCTGACACCTTACCGATAGGGGTTCTTCGCTCCTCGGTCATCGCTCAGCGACCTTTGCGACCGTTCAACGATCAAGAGGCTCGCGTCCGCCAGATGCTGCCGCTCGATGTGATGATCCCCCGCAGCCACGCGCAGCTTGTGGGCCTCCAGCATCACTTCCGCATGGCTCGACCCGCGCGGCGGGATGAAGGTATAGCAGGCCAGTTCGATCAGCAGGCCCAGCGGGTCCTTGAAATAGATCGAATGCATGAAACCCCGGTCCTTGACACCCGAATTGGGGATGCCGCGCTCCTCCAGCCGTGCCAGCACCTGATCGTGCATGGCGCGGTCCACCTCGAAAGCCAGATGATGCACACAACCGGGATCGGTCGGGGTGCGGTCGTGGACGGGTCGGCGCTTCTCGTTGGTGAAGATCGTGATCAGCCGCCCGTCGCCGGGGTCGAAGTAAAGGTGCCCCTCGTTGGGGTTGTCGAGGTTCGGCTGGTCGAAGACGAAGGGCATCCCCAGAACCCCCTCCCAGAAGTCGATGCTGGACTGCCGGTCCGCCCCGGTCACGGTGATATGATGCACCCCAAGCGTCTGGATTTTCTTCATGACTCTCTCCCCGTTCCGACCTACATTAGCGCGGTGGCAGGATCGTGCCACCCCTCCCGTGATCGGCCCTTTCACCCACCGTCCGTGCAGCCTATAAGGCCATGTTGCCTGCTTCCGGTCAGAGTCGTCGGGCCAATTCGGATTTTTGCAAGGTACGGACCCCTCATGTCGATTTTTGGAAACCTGCGCGGACTGTTCTCGTCCGACATGGCGATTGACCTCGGAACAGCCAATACGCTGGTTTACGTCAAGGGGCGCGGGATCGTCTTGTCGGAACCCTCCGTCGTGGCCTACCATGTCAAGGACGGCGTCAAGAAGGTGCTGGCCGTGGGCGAGGACGCCAAGCTGATGCTGGGTCGCACGCCCGGGTCGATCGAGGCGATCCGCCCGATGCGCGAAGGTGTCATCGCAGATTTCGACACCGCCGAGGAGATGATCAAGTACTTCATCCGCAAGGTGCACAAGCGGTCGACCTTCTCCAAGCCCAAGATCATCGTCTGCGTGCCCCACGGCGCCACCCCCGTTGAAAAACGCGCGATCCGCCAATCGGTGCTCTCCGCCGGTGCGCGTCGTGCGGGTCTGATCGCGGAGCCCATTGCGGCAGCCATCGGTGCCGGCATGCCGATCACCGACCCCACGGGCAACATGGTCGTGGACATCGGAGGCGGTACAACCGAGGTCGCAGTGCTGTCGCTGGGGGACATCGTCTATGCCCGCTCCGTCCGCGTCGGCGGGGACCGGATGGACGAGGCGATCATCTCCTACCTGCGCCGCCAGCAGAACCTGCTGGTCGGCGAGACCACAGCCGAGCGCATCAAGACCTCCATCGGCACGGCGCGCATGCCCGACGACGGACGTGGTACCTCGATGCAGATCCGGGGGCGTGACCTGCTCAATGGCGTGCCCAAGGAGATCGAAGTCACGCAGGCCCAGATCGCCGAGGCGCTGGCCGAGCCGGTGCAGCAGATCTGCGAGGCGGTGATGACTGCACTTGAAACCACCCCGCCGGACCTGGCCGCCGACATCGTGGACCGGGGCGTCATGCTGACCGGGGGCGGCGCGCTTCTGGGCGATCTCGATCTTGCATTGCGCGAACAGACGGGGCTCGCGATTTCCGTCGCGGACGAGCCGCTCAACTGCGTGGCACTCGGCACCGGCAAGGCGCTGGAATACGAGAAGCAGCTGCGGCATGCCATCGACTACGACAGCTGATCCCTGCTAGACTGGCCATGCCCGCAAGGGCGGGCAGGAGCGCCCCGACATGGCAAAAGACCGTTCATCCAGTAGCGACTATACCGGCCCCCTGCGTCGGCTCCTGCTGGCTGTGCTGATACTGGTGCTGGGCGCGACCTTCCTGCTCTGGCGCATCGACAGCCCGCGCGTCGAACGCTTCCGGGCGCAGATCACCGACCGGTTTGTCCCCAACCTCGACTGGGCCATGGCACCCGTGACCGGCACCATCAACCTGCTGCGCGATTTCCAGTCCTACCAGCGCCTGTCCGAACAGAACCAGGAACTGCGCAGCGAGTTGCGCCAGATGCAGGCGTGGAAAGAGGCCGCGCTCCAGCTGGAACAGGAAAACGCACGGCTGCTGGACCTCAACAAGGTGCGGCTCGACCCCCGTCTGACGGTGATCACCGGCGTCGTGCTGGCTGACAGCGGATCGCCATTCCGGCAATCGGTGCTGCTGAACGTCGGCGCGGGCGACGGGCTGGTGGATGGCTGGGCCACGATGGACGGCATCGGGCTGGTGGGCCGGATTTCGGGCGTGGCGCAGAACACCGCGCGGGTGATTCTGCTCACCGACGCCTCCAGCCGCATTCCCGCGACGATCCAGCCTTCGGGCCAGCGCGCCATCGTGGCGGGTGACAATTCCGCCGCCCCCATCGTCGACTTTCTTGAAAGCCCCGATCTGGTGCGGCCCGGCGACCGGGTGATCTCATCCGGCGATGGCGGAGTCTTCCCCGCAGGCCTGCTGATCGGTCAGGTCGCCGCCGACCCCGGCGGGCGACTGCGCGTCCGGCTGGCGGCGGATTTCGAGCGGTTGGAGTTCCTGCGGGTCCTGCGCCACCACGGCAGCGAAACGGTCTCCGACAGTGCCAAGGTGATCACGCCGGAGAACCTCGCGGGCGGGACAGATGCGGAGATACCGCTGCCATGATGGGCCTGTCGCAAACCCGGCTCTGGCTGATGCGCGCGGCCTTCCTGCTGCTGACGCTGGTGCTGCTGTTTTTCCAGCTTCTGCCGCTCGGCACCGCGCCGCGCAGTTGGGCGGGACCGGATCTCCTGCTCTGCTTTGCCTGCGCTTGGTCACTCAGACGGCCCGAATATGTGCCTGCCCTGTCAATCGCCCTTGCCTTCCTGCTCAGCGACTTCCTGTTGCAGCGTCCCCCCGGCCTCTGGGCGCTGCTGGCGCTGCTCGCCTGCGAGAACCTCAAGGGCCGGGGGCGCAGCCTGCGCGATGGCGGGCTGGCAACAGAGCTGATCGCGGTGGCGCTTGTGATCACGGTGATCACTGTAACGGAGCGGCTCGTGCTCTCCGTGGTGCTGGTGACTCTGCCGCAATTCTCGCTGAGCCTTTCCGAACTGGGCCTGACCCTGCTATTCTATCCGCTGATCGTCGGCGTCACGCATTTCCTCATGGGGGTGCGCAAATCCGCCCCCGGCGATCTCGATGCATTGGGCCAGCGGTCATGAACAGGAACCGGACATGAGACGCAATCGCGCCGAAAACGATGCCAGCCACGCTAGGCTGACACGCCGTGCTGCCCTTCTGGGAGGTGCGCAGCTGCTGTTCATCGGCGGGTTGGCCGCGCGCATGCGCCATCTCCAGGTGGACCAAGCCGATCAGTTCCGCCTGCTGGCCGAAGAAAACCGCATCAACATCCGCCTGATCCCGCCCGCACGGGGCGAGATCTTTGACCGCAACGGCATGCGTCTGGCCCAGAACGTGCCGAGTTACCGCATCGTCATGGTGCGCGAGGATGCCGGCGACGTGGATCTCGTGATGGACCGTCTGGGCGAGATCATCACCCTGGACCCCGAAACCCGCGAACGCGCAGTGGCCGAGATCAAGCGCTCCGCCCCTTTCCTGCCCGTCACCATCGTCGACGATGTCAGTTGGGACGACGTGAGCCGCGTCAGCGTCAACGCCCCAGCCCTGCCCGGCATCACGCCGGAGGTGGGGCTGACCCGTGTCTATCCGCGCGGGTCCGACTTCGCGCACGTGGTGGGTCGCGTGGGCCGGGTCAGCCAGGCCGACCTCGACGCGCTGGAGGACCCCGATCAGGTGTTGCGCATCCCGCGCTTCCAGATCGGCAAGATCAACGTGGAGGCCCGCGAGGAAGGTATGTTGCGTGGCTCGGCGGGCACCAAGCAGGTCGAAGTCAACGCCACAGGCCGGGTGATGCGAGAGCTGTCGCGGCGTGAAGGGGAATCGGGCAAAGACCTGCAACTGACAGTGGACGCCAATTTGCAGGGCTATGTGCAGGCCCGCCTGACCGGCGAATCTGCCGCCGTGGTGGTGATCGACTGCGAGAACGGCGATCTGGCGGCCATCGCCTCGGCCCCCAGCTACGATCCGAACCTCTTCATCGGCGGGATTTCGTCAAAGGATTACGATCCCCTGCTTAATTCCAAATATCGTCCCCTGGTCAACAAGACCGTGCAGGGCACTTACCCGCCCGGCTCCACCTTCAAGATGATGACCGCGATGGCGGCAATCGAGGAAGGCATCATCGGGCCGGACGAGACCACCTACTGCCCCGGCCATCTGGAGGTCGCGGGCCGCAGGTTCCACTGCTGGAAACGCGCAGGCCATGGCTGGGTGGACTTGCAGAACTCGCTCAAGCAGTCCTGCGATGTCTATTACTACGACCTCGCCCTCAAGGTCGGAATCGAGAAGATCTCGGCCATGGCGAACCGCTTCGGGCTGGGAATCAAGCACGAACTGGCGCTCTCCTCCGTCGCGACTGGGCTGACGCCCACGAAGGAATGGAAGAAGAGCAACCGTGGCGCGGATTGGGTGATCGGCGATACTGTCAACGCCTCCATCGGGCAGGGGTTCATGCTGGCCTCGCCGCTGCAACTCGCGGTCATGACCGCCCGCATCGCCACCGGGCGCGAAATCACGCCGCGCCTGATCAAGTCGGTGGACGGGGTCGAGACTGCGACCGGCGAAGGCGCACCGCTGGGCATGAACGAGAACAACCTGCGCAAGATGCGCCGCGCGATGTACGACGTGGTCAACGACCGGCGCGGCACTGGATACCGCTCGCGGATCATCGCGGAAGACATGCGCATGGCGGGCAAATCCGGCACCAGTCAGGTCCGCAACATCACCACCGCAGAACGGGCCCGAGGCGTGATCAACAACAACGACCTGCCATGGGAACGCCGCGACCATGCGCTGTTCGTCAGCTTCGCCCCTTTCGACAATCCGCGCTATGCCGTGTCGGTGCTGGTCGAACACGGCGGCGGCGGATCGACCGCTGCGGCCCCCATCGCGCGCGACGTGTTGTTGCAGGCCATGTCGGGGGGCGAGCCTTCGCTCGAGGCCTACCCGACCGGCGACCGCGACCGGATCAAGACACAGCAGGAAAAGCTGCGCGAGATTCAACCCCAGGCCGCCATCGACGGAAACGATCAGGCATGAGCTATCTTGAGCATAACGTCAAATCGGTCCCGACAGGGCTGCGCAAGATCCTGTTCCTGAATTGGCCGCTGGCGCTGTTGCTGGCTTCAGTCTGCGGCATCGGTTTCCTGATGCTCTATTCCGTGGCCGGGGGGTCCTTCAACCCTTGGGCGGAGCCGCAGATGAAGCGCTTTGCCCTGGGCTTCATCCTGATGATCGGCGTCGCCTTCGTGCCGATCTGGCTTTGGCGGAACCTGTCGGGTATGGCCTATGGCGGCTCCATGCTGCTCCTGCTGGCAGTGGAATTCTTCGGGGAGGAGCGCAAGGGATCGCAGCGCTGGCTCGACCTTGGGTTCATGGACCTGCAACCCTCGGAACTGATGAAGATCACGCTGGTGATGTTCCTCGCAGCCTACTACGACTGGCTGCCTGCCAAGAAGGTTTCGCGCCCCTTCTGGGTGATTCTGCCGGTTGTGATCGTACTGGTGCCGACGGCTCTGGTGCTCAAGCAGCCCGATCTGGGAACCGCGCTCCTGTTGCTGGCGGCGGGCGGGGGGCTGATGTTTCTGGCGGGCGTCCACTGGGCCTATTTCACCGCCGTGCTGGCGGCGGGCATCGGGCTGGTCACCGCTGTCTTCCAGTCGCGCGGCACGACCTGGCAGCTGATCAACAACTATCAGTACAAGCGGATTGACACCTTCCTCGACCCTGCCGCCGACCCGCTGGGGGCGGGCTATCATATCACCCAGTCCAAGATTGCACTTGGCTCGGGCGGCTGGACCGGGCGAGGGTTCATGCAGGGCACGCAGTCGCGGCTGAACTTCCTGCCGGAAAAGCACACTGACTTCATCTTCACCACGCTGGCCGAAGAATTCGGCTTTGTCGGCGGGTTCTCCCTTCTGGGGCTCTACGCCCTGATCATCATCTTCTGCGTGATCACGGCAATGCTGAACAAGGACCGTTTCTCGTCCCTGCTGACACTGGGGATCGCGCTGAACTTCTTTTTGTTCTTCGCCGTCAACATGTCGATGGTCATGGGCATGGCACCGGTCGTCGGCGTGCCCCTGCCGCTGGTCAGCTACGGCGGGTCCGCCATGCTTGTGTTGCTGCTGGCCTTCGGGCTGGTACAGTCGGCCCATATCCACAGACCGAGGTAATTCCATGTCCGTCAACGTTTTGTTCGCCGCCGGGTCCGACCGGTGGGACGAGTATGCCGCACCCCTTGAGACGGCGCTCGTTGCCAGCGGCGTGGATGCGACTTTATCGCGTGACTTCGACCCGGCAGAAGTCGACTACATCGTCTATGCCCCCAGCAGCCCCCTGCAGGATTTCACCCCTTACACACGGGCGAAAGCGGTTCTGAACCTTTGGGCGGGGGTGGAGCGGATCGTCGGCAACGAGACGCTCAAGATACCGCTGGCGCGGATGGTGGACCCCGGCCTGACGCGCGGCATGGTCGAATGGGTGACCGGCCACGTTCTGCGCCATCACCTGGGGATCGACGCAGACATCCTGCGCCGCGATTCCGCCTGGGAGCCACACACGCCTCCCCTGGCCATCGAGCGTCAGGTCGTGGTGCTGGGGCTCGGCGCGCTTGGGCAGGCCGTGGCGGCGCAACTGCTGGGACTGGGCTTCGACGTGACCGGATGGTCCCGCAGCCCGAAAGACGTGGCGGGTATCCGCTGTCTGCACGGCCAGGGCGGTTTGCGCGACGCATTGAAGCGGGCCGAGATCGTCGTGTTGTTGCTGCCCGACACACCCGCCACCGAGAATACCTTGAACGCGGAAACGCTGGCCCTCATGCCGAAGGGCGCCTTCATCATCAACCCCGGACGCGGACCCCTGATCGACGACGACGCCCTGCTCGCGGCACTCGACAGCGGACAGATCGCCCATGCCACGCTCGACGTATTCCGGATCGAGCCGCTACCTGCGGATCACCCATTCTGGGCGCACCCCAAAGTAACGGTCACGCCCCACATCGCCGCGGACACCCGCGCCAGCACCGCCTCGCAGGTGGTGGCAGAGAACATCCGCCGTGGCGAGGCGGGCGAGCCATTCATCAACCTCGTGGACCGCGCCCTCGGTTACTGAGCCGCCACCAGGCCGCGCCCCTTCAGCAGCGCCTCGACCCCCGGCAAACGCCCCCGGAACGCGGTGTAAAGCTCCGCCGGATCGCGGCTGCCGCCCGTAGACAGGATGTTGTCCTGTAGCGAGCGTGCACGTTCCATGTCAAAGGCCCCGCCGGCTTCTTCGAAAGAGGCGAAGGCGTCGGCGTCCATGACCTCGGACCACATGTAGCTGTAGTAACCGCTGGAATAGCCGTCCCCTGCGAACACATGCGCGAACTGCGGCGTCGCATGGCGCATACGGATGGCGTCGGGCATGCCCAGAGCGTCCAGCACTTCGGCCTGCCGCGCCATAGGGTCGGCGGGGGCAGCGGAGTCGTGAAACGCGAGGTCGACGAGCGCGGAGGAAACGTATTCCACCGTGCTGAATCCCATATCGAAATTCGCGGCCCCCAGCACCTTGTCCAGCATCTCCTGCGGCATCCGCTCACCGGTCCTTGCGTGGGTGGCGAATTCCGCCAGCACTTCCGGCACTTCCAGCCAGTGCTCGTAAAGCTGGCTCGGCAATTCCACGAAATCACGCGCGACCGAGGTGCCGCTGACGCTTTCGTAGGTCACGTCCGACAGCATCTGGTGCAAGGCATGGCCGAATTCGTGGAATAGCGTGCGCGCGTCGTCGTAGGACAACAGCGCCGGGTCGCCCTTGGCGAAGTTGCACACGTTGATCACCACGGGGGCCTGCGCGCGGGGGAAGCGTGCCTGCGCGCGCATGGCAGAGCACCACGCGCCCGAGCGTTTTGACCCGCGTGCGAAATAGTCACCGATGAAGACCGCCACATGCTTGCCGTCGCGCGTGACCTCCCAGGCCCGCGCGTCGGCGTGATAGAGCGGCACGTCGAGCGGTGCGAACCGCAAGCCGAAGAGCCGCGTGGCGCAGTCGAAGGCCGCGTCGATCATCCGGTCCAGCTGGAAATAGGGCTTGAGCGCCGCCTCATCGAGGTCATGCTCCGCGCTGCGCCGCTTTGCCGCGTAGTAGCGCCAGTCCCAGGGGGCCAGCGCGCCGTTCACACCGTCCTTTTGCATCATCGCGGTCAGCACTTGCGCGTCCGCGTCGGCCTGCGCCTTGGCGGGGCCCCAGACGTCCATCAGGAGGTCGCGGACGGCTTCAGGCGTCTTGGCCATCTCGGTTTCCAGCTTGAAGGCGGAGAAGTTGTCATACCCCAGCAGCTTCGCCCGCTCCTCCCGCAGTTTCAGCGTTTCGGCAGCAATCGCCCGGTTGTCGGTCTCGCCGCCATTTGCTCCGCGCGCTTCCCAGGCACGGAACGCCTTTTCGCGCAGGTCGCGGCGGGGCGAGAATTGCAGGAATGGCACGATCAGCGAACGCGAGAGCGTGACCACCGGGCCGCCTGCGTCCTTCTCCTTGCCAGCCGCCCGCGCCGCGTCCACGACGAAATCGGGCAGGCCTTCCAGATCGTCTTCGGACAGCGGCATGAACCACGCGCGCTCATCCGCCAGCAGGTTCTGCGTGAACTGCGTGCCCAGCACTGCCAGCCGCGCCTTGATCTCCTTCATGCGCTTTTCGTCGGCCCCTTCAAGGGCTGCACCTGAGCGGACGAAATCGCGATGGGTCAGCATCAGGACACGGGCCTGCTCATCGGTCAATTCCATCCCGTCGCGCCGGTCCCAGACCGAGGCTACGCGCGCAAACAGCGCCTTGTTGCCGGAAATCTCGGAATAATGCGCGGCGAGTTTGGGCGAGAAGTCGCGTTGCAGCGCTTCGCGGGCCGGATTGCTGTCAGCACCCGCGACCGTGTAGAAAACGCCCAGCACCTTGTCGAGCGCCGTGCCCGCCGCCTCCAGCGCCTCAACGGTATTGGCGAAGTCGGGGGCTTCGGGGTTGGTCGCGATGGCGTCGATCTCGGCGCGGTGGGCGGCAAGCGCCTCTTCCAGTGCCGGGGCAAAATCGTCGTCTGAAATGTGGTCGAAGGGGGCCAGGCCGAAGGGCGTGTCCCAGTCCTGCAAAAGCGGGTTTTTCATGAGGGTCTCCTTTGCCGTCAAGCTAGTGCTGGCAGAGGGGGGATACAATCGACAGCAGGGAATTCTGCTGAAATCAGCCGCCGCAGACCGGGCAGTCCGTGCGCCGCATGATACCGATGGTGCGGCTTTCCCCATAAAGCGCATCGTAGATAAACAATTGTCCGCGCAGCGGCGTGCCGGCACCCGTGATCACCTTGACCGCCTCCACCGCCATCATCGCACCGATGACGCCCGGCAGGGGGCCGATCACACCTGCCTCGGCGCAGGAGGGCGCGAGGTGCGCGGCGGGGGCCTGCGGGAACAGGCACTGGTAACAGGGCGCGCCGCGGGCGGGGTCGAAGATGCTCAATTGCCCCTCCCACTGGCTCAGTGCACCCGAGATCAGTGGCAGGCCCGCCGCCACGCAAGCGCGGTTGACGAGGTAGCGGGTGTCGAAATTGTCGGTGCCGTCGAGCACCAAGTCGTAGTCCGCGAAAAGCTCTGCCGCGATCTCCTCCGTCAGGCGGCGGTGGTAGGGGCGCACGGTGATGAAAGGGTTCTGCGCCTCCATTTCGGCCTGCGCCGAGAAGACCTTGGGCGTGCCGATGGCGCGATCCTTGTGGATCACCTGTCGCTGCAGGTTCGCACCCTCCACGACATCGTCGTCGATCACGCCAATGGTGCCCACCCCGGCGGCGGCGAGGTACTGCAAAGCGGGCGCGCCAAGGCCGCCTGCCCCGATGACCAGCACGCGGGCGTTCTTCAGCGCCTTCTGCCCGGCACCGCCAACCTCGCGCAGCACGATGTGGCGGGCGTAGCGGTTCAGTTCTGTGTCCGAGAAACTGCCCACGCGCGCAGGTTCCGCGGTGCCCTGCGCGCGCGCCCGTAGTGAAATGAGTCCGAAGCGATAGACAAGCACCAGGGCCACCGCCCCCGCGATCAGCAGCCAGAGCACGGCGCTTTCCCCCGTCGCCACTCGCAGGGGATGGCCGTCCGGGAAAACAAGGTGAATGCCGATCAGCGCCGCGAACAAGACCCCGAGCAGGGTCAACCGCATCCCTCGCGGCACGCCGAGGATCCTGCCGCCGAACCACATCGCCGCAGCAACAATGAGAACCGGCAGCATCAGTCCGCCCCGGTAGAGCCGAACCCGCCCGCGCCGCGACGGGTCTGGTCAAGCACGTCCGTCACTTCGAATTCTGCCCGCACGACCGGCGCCACGACCATCTGGGCGATGCGCATGCCGTGCATGACCTCGAAGGACTCGCTGCCCGCGTTCAGCATAATAACCCCCACCACCCCGCGATAATCGCTGTCGATGGTGCCGGGGCTGTTGGGCAGGGTGATCCCGTGTTTGAGCGCCAGACCGGAGCGGGGGCGTACCTGCACCTCGTAGCCCGCCGGAATTTCCATATGCAGCCCGGTGGAGATCAGCCCCCGGGCGCCCGGCGCCAGCGTCATGGCACCGCCGGGCAGGTTGGCACGCAAGTCGGCTCCGGCAGCACCCTCGGTCGCATAGGACGGCAGGCCGAGGGCGCTGTCCGCACCCTCTGCCCAGCTCAATCGGACCGTGACGCTCACTTCAGCGCCTCGGCGATCCGCTGCGCAAGACGTGTGGCTACCGCGTCCTTGCCCATGCGCGGCCAGTCCTCTGCGCCCTCTTCGGTGATCAGCGTCACCGCGTTCTCGGTGCCGCCCATGATGCCCGTCGCGGGGGAAACATCGTTGGCCACGATCCAGTCGCAGCCCTTGCGGGCGCGTTTGGCGGTGGCGTGGTCGATCACGTCGTTGGTCTCGGCCGCGAAGCCCACGACCAGCGGAGGGCGGCCTTCTGTCATCTGGCTCACGGTCTTGAGGATGTCGGGGTTTTCGGCGAACTCCAGCACCGGCAGGCCGTCCTTGGATTTCTTCAGCTTGCGGTCAGAAGCGGAAGTCACGCGCCAGTCCGCGACCGCCGCCGCGAACACCCCCGCATCCACGGGCAAGGCCGCCTCCACCGCCTCCAGCATCTGCTGCGCCGTCTGCACGCGGATCACCTCCACACCCTCGGGGGGCGGTACATCGGCAGGACCCGTAACGAAGACCACCTCCGCCCCAAGTGTCGCCAGCGCCCGCCCGATCGCCGCCCCCTGCGCGCCGGAGGAACGGTTGGCGATGTAGCGCACCGGGTCGATCGGTTCATGCGTCGGACCCGAGGTCACGAGGATGCGCCTGCCCTTCAGCGGGCCTTCCCCCAGCCGCGCCTCGATGGCCGCGACGATTTCGACCGGTTCGGACATTCGCCCCGGCCCGTATTCCCCGCAGGCCATGTCGCCGTCGTTGGGGCCCACCACGCCGATGCCGTCGCCGCGCAGGGTCGCAAGGTTGCGCTGTGTTGCCGCGTGCTGCCACATGCGCACGTTCATTGCTGGGGCGATCAGGACCGGGGTGTCGGTCGCCAGCAGGAGGGTGGAGGCCAGATCATTCGCCAGCCCCTGCGCCATCTTCGCCATGAGATCCGCCGTCGCAGGGGCCACGACGACAAGGTCCGCCACACGCGACAGCTGGATATGGCCCATCTCGGCTTCATCCCCCAGATCGAAGAGATCGCGGAAGACCTTGTGTCCCGCCAGCGCGGAGACGGAAAGCGGCGTCACGAATTCCTCACCAGCGCGGGTCAGCACAGGGGTCACGGAAGCGCCGCGTTCGCGCAGGCGGCGGATCAGGTCCAGCGCCTTGAAGGCGGCGATCCCGCCGCCGATGATCAGAAGGATATGTTTGCCTGCCAGCATGATGCGCCCTTACCTGGCCCGTTGCTGGACAGACCATAGGGCCAGTCGCGCCGATCTGCCAGCCCCGGCACTACTTGGCGAAGGCAAGGCAAGGGTCTTCACGCTCGGGTGCGGGCGCGTCCGTCAGGATCAGATCGGCCCCGCCGTCAGGGGCCTGACCGTACTCGCCCTGCAGGATCGAGAACACGTCGGCATCGGGTCTCACCCGCGCAAGGACACTTGGTACACCCCAGTCCGCACGGGCATGGCCGTTGCCGGTAATCACCAGCACCGGCCCTCCTGTCTCCTCAAGCGCCTGCAAGGTCACCTGTGCAAGCCGGGCATCGCGCAGGCGCTGAATGTCTACCATGCCGGGCAGCATCGCTTCCGGCAGGGCATCGCAATGCGCGCTGCGCTGCAAGTCCTCTTGGGCCGCTTGCTGATCGGGCGGCAAAGAGACGGTCAATCCATAGTCTTCGGCATCTGGTCCAAAGGCTTTTGCGACACCATCCTCCAGCGCGGCGCGTGCCACCTCACGCGGCACCGCCGCACCATAGACAGCAACATCGGGACGGGCCGCAAAGATGGGATAGTAGAGTGAGAAATCCGGCCAACCGGATGCGTTCCAATTCAGCGCCGCTTCCAACGCCGCCTCGTTTGGTGCCAGATCAGGCGTCACGCGCGTCGCCTGATCCGGTGTCAGCATCTCGTAAACGACTGCCTTGGCGGGAAATTTGGTGGGACGGTCCCGGTCAAACTCCGATCTTGCCGAGCTTATCAACAAGCCCGCCTGACTGCGATGGTGCCAGACGTTGTCGTGAACCTCTCCAAAAACAACGACATCAGCCGTCAGCGCATCGGGATGTTCACTCCAAGAGGGCGCATCTGCAGATGGGGCGCTCGCTACA
>JBBSJO010000105.1:0-14542 GCA_038257185.1 Rhodobacterales bacterium
CCGCTATGGAAGCGGAGCATGTCGAAACCCTCGACCTTGCTGGACTGGCAGCCGTCAAGATCGAGGACTCGGAACTTGCGAAGGCTCTGGCATTGATGGGCAAGACCATAGATTTACGCGAGTCCGCCAAGCGGACTGAATCCTAATCAACCTCTTTCTTTTATGCTTGAAGCGAAAGACGACGCTCCGCATTGGGCCGCTAGTGTTACGGCATTTCAGGAGCAGCAATAAAACGCCATGCGCGCCGGGGACCTGCCATGACATTGAGGTAGTACAGCTCAAATCCGTGTGGTGCGGCACATGGATGGTGACCGCGGGGAACGAGGACAACATCGTGGTCATGAATGGCCATTATCTCATCCAAGCTGCCGTCATCAGTGTAGACACGCTGGACCGCCCACCCCTGTACAGGGTTTAGGCGGTGATAGTAGGTTTCCTCGAGATAGGTGATGCGAGGGAAATCATCCTCGTCATGCCGGTGGCTGGGATAAGAGGACCAGTTCCCCGCCGGCGTAAAGACCTCGGTCACCAGCAGGCTGTCGCAATAATCCTCGGCCTCCATGGCGATGTTGTTGATCCAGCGTGTATTGGTGCCCTCTCCGCGCTGCGTCAACGTGATCCCGTCGGGGCCGATCCGGCGTGCCTCATGCCCTCCCCGACCCGGCGCACTGCAAATGGCGATGGCACAGTCAGTCACTGCGTCGGCCGTCCAGTCCTGACCGTGCGGAAGGTAAAGACAGTGCGGCGGCGTCTTCTCGAAGACGTCCATTCGGTCGCCTAAGGTACCCCAGTCCCGGCCAGCGGCCTGAATGGATGCCTTACCCTCGACCATGACCAAGATGACTTCGCGATCACCGGTCATTTCGGCAATCCGCTCGCCTGCCCGAAGACGATGAAGCGAGAAGCCAACATAACGCCAGCCAGCATCTGTGGGCGTAATGCGGTGAACCTCGCCGTGTGCACCGAACGGCTTGCGCAGTAGGTTTGCCATGCCAGCTTCCTTCTCTCTTATACTTCAGGCCGCGATCGATTGATCCAGACCAGCCTCGCGTGCCGCCGACTTGAGAGCCTTGAGCCCCATCGACTGGTAGTGGAGCGGATTGCGCAACTCGGGATCCTGCTCCGCTTCTATGACCAGCCAGCCATCATAGTGGGCTTCCGCCAGGATGCGCAGCAGCGGGACGAAATCGATCGCGCCTTCGGGGTCGCCCGGGACCGTGAAGGCACCAGCCAGTACACCCTGTAGGAAAGACAGGTTCTCGGCGCGCACCCGCTTAGTCACCGGACGGCGGATGTTCTTGGCATGGAAATGCGCGACACGGGCGGCGTGATTTCGCAGCACTTCCTCGGGGTCGCCACCGCCGAAGGTGCAGTGGCCAGCATCGAACAGCAGATGCGTGGCGGGGCCGGTCGCGGCCATGAAAGCGTCTATCTCGGACGGGCTCTCAACGACGGTCCCCATGTGGTGATGATAGGCCAGCGTGATGCCCTGCCCCGCCAGATAGGCTGCAAACTCCTCCATTTTCGCGCCGAACTCGGTCATCTGCGCTTCCGTCAGGCGGGGCCGGTCGTTGACTGCTTTTGCCGGATCGCCATGCACGGTGTTCGAGCATTCACACACGATGCAGACCTTGCAACCGTTCGCTTTCAGCTTGGCCAGATGCGGCTGAACCGACTCGATCTCTTCCTCGACCGCGCGGGTCAGCAACTCCGTCGAGTACCAGCCCGAAATGAAGCGCAGCCCGTAGCTGCCCAGCAAATCCTTCAGTGCGTGCGGGTCGTCGGGCCAGCGGTGGCCGTTCTCGATCCCGTCGAAGCCGATCTCGCGACCGGCTTCGCGCAGGATCTGCTCGGTCGAGATATGAGCGCCGATCGAAGGGTCGTCGTCATTGGCCCAGGCAATCGGGTTGGTGCCGTAGAGGATCATGTCTCTGCCTTCAGTTGATCAGGGCCTGCTGCGCGACATGCTCGATATAGCGCGCATAGGCTTGTTTCAGTTTGTCCGTATTGCCCACTGCGGGAACGGCCACGTCCCAGAAATGCCCGGCCGTCTCCAGCCCGTCGCCGGGGCCAGGACGGGCGGTGGAGTCGATCACGATGACGGTCGGGACGTCGCGGTCGCGTGCGGCGCGGATCTGGTCCTGAAGATCTGCCAGATCCCCGGCCTTCACCGCATGCGCCCCCATGCTGGCAGCGTGGGCGACATAGTCGATTTGTGGCTGAGTCTCGATCCGGCAGTCGACATACATATTGTTGAAGGCCGCACCGCCGGCGTGAGCCTGAAGGCGGTTGATGCAGCCGTAACCTCGATTGTCAGTCAGGATCACCGTGAAGGGGATGCGCCGCATCACCGCCGTCGCCAGCTCACTGTTGGCCATCATGTAGCTGCCGTCGCCGACGAAGCACAGCACATCACGGTCAGGGCGCGCAAGCTTGAGGCCCATGGCGCCTGCCACCTCGTACCCCATGCAGGAATAACCGTATTCCATGTGGTAGCCATGCTGGCTGGCCTGCCACAGCAACTTCAAGGCCCCGGGCATGGTCCCGGCGGCGCACATGGCAATGCCATCGGGCGCGGCCGTCTGAACGGCACCGATCACCTGTGCATCTGTCGGCAGACCTTCCGGTGCCGTGGTACAATGGGCGTCGACCGCCGCGAGCCACGCATCGCGCGCCTGCAGATCAGCCGCGTCAAAGTGAAGATCGCCCAACTCTGCTGACAGCGCCTCCAGCGTCACACGCGCATCGGCGACAAGACTGGTGGCGCCGTGCTTGCCAGCGTCACAAGGCTGGACATTCAGTGCCAGGATCCTGGCCTGCGGAAACAGGGTGCGAGAGCCGGTGGTGAAGTCCTGCAACCGCGTGCCGACTGCGATCACCAGGTCCGCTGTCTGCGCCGCGGCATTCGCCGCAGCCGAGCCATCAACGCCGGCGGCTCCGAAGTTCATCGGGTGCGCCTGCGCCAGCGCCGATTTGCCGGCTTGGGTCTCGATCACCGGGATGTTGAGCCGGCTGGCAAACTTGTCCAGCGCTTCCTCGGCCCCTGAGTAGATTACGCCTCCGCCACATATCAGGATCGGCGACCTCGCAGCACGGATCATGGCTGCGGCGGCGGCCAACTCGTCCGCATCAGGGGCGGGACGACGGATGCGCCAAGTGCGCGGCTCGAAGAATGTTTCCGGCCAGTCATGGGCCTCCGCTTGCACATCCTGGCAGAAGGCAAGACAGACCGGTCCGCAATCAGCCGGGTCCGTCATCACTCTCAGGGCACGGGGCAGCGCGGTCAGCAAATGCTCGGGCCGGGTGATGCGATCGAAATAGCGCACAACGGGGCGGAAGCAGTCATTCACGCTGACGGTCCCGTCGCCAAAGCTTTCGACCTGCTGCAGAACGGGATCGGGCCTGCGCGTGGCAAATACATCGCCCGCGATCAGCAGGACCGGCAGCCGGTTGACATGGGCCAATGCGGCGGCCGTTACCATGTTTGTCGAGCCGGGCCCGATCGAGGCCGTCACTGCCTGCGCGCGGCGTCGTCCCTTGCCCTTGGCATAGGCGATGGCGGCATGGGCCATGGTCTGCTCGTTCTGTCCCCGCCAGGTCGGCAGGGCCTCCCCGATCCCGTGCAGCGCCTCGCCCAGACCCGCAACATTGCCATGGCCGAAGATTGCCCAGACCCCCTCGATGAAACGCTCACCGTCCTCGGTCATCTGCACCGACAGCCAGCGCACCATGGCCTGGGCTGCCGTCAGTCGTATCGTTCCGCTCATTTCTAGACCTCGTGTCGGTTCTGTCGTCGAGGGCGACGCATCGCCCTTGGGGTTCCGTATCATTCGACAGCCTGAGCGGTGCGGGCTTGGTCCCACAACCCGCACAGCCGCCCATAGCGTTCGGCCATCCGGGCGACCGCCGCCGCATCGTCGCTGTTTCCGGCCATCCAGTCCCGCGCCACCGCGCCAAAGATCGTGCGCCCCACCGCGAAGCCGCGCACCAGGGGAAAGGCCGCAGCAATCCGGAAGCTGTCCGCCAGTGCCTGTTCGGGCGCATCCAGGCCCAGGACCACGATGCCGCGGGTGTGGCGATCGTTCTCCTCGATGGCGGCGATGGCTGTCGACCAGGCCGTGCGATTGGACAGCGGTTCCAGCTTCCACCAGTCCGGAAAGATGCCCGCCGCATAGAATTGCCGGATCAGCGTTGCGGTGGTGTCGTCATCCACCGGCCCGACCTTCGAGGGGATGATCTCCAGCAGGAACTCAAGCCCATTGCGGCGGGCCGCGGTGAACAGGCGCAGGACCGTTGCCTCCTGCCGAGCGCGCAAGTCCGGCGCGTCGTCCGGATGGCAGAAGCACAACACCTTCACCACCTGCTCGCGTGGCCATTCGCCAAGGCCCCCGCAATCCGGGCCCAGCTCCGGCTCCAGCTCCAGCGGACGCGAGCCCGGCCATTCCGCAGGCCGGCCGACCCACAGGCCGGTACCGCTGGCCGCATGCAGCGCCTCCCGGCCGATGCGGTCGTCGCAAAGGATGCCGTAGCCCCCCTGCCCGTCCTGCACCCGCAGCGCCGCCTCCAGGCACAGACGCTTGAACGCGGCGCCCTTGGCAGGGCTGTATCCCTCCATCTGTTCCAGCTGCATGCGGTGATCGAAGGCGAAGACGCGCATCGTCGTCCAGTCGCCGCCCATCCGGCCCTGCCGGTTGGTCGACCAGTGCAGCTGCTCCAGGTCGGCATCGTTGCGCAGGTCGGGCCGCACCACGCCGCGATCCAGGAAGAAGCGCAGTTCCTCGAGGCTGGGATAGGCGGGCGTGCAGCCGTGGCGGCTGACCGCGAAGGCCCCGCAGGCATTGGCGTATTCCAGCGCGCGCGGCCAGCTCTCTCCGTCCAGCCAGCCCTTCAGAAGGCCCGAAAAGAAGCCGTCCCCGGCGCCCAGCACGTTGAAGACCTCGATGGGAAAGCCGGGGCCGGCCTCGCCCGCGTCAAGGCTGTCGGGGATCTCGCCGGTGAAGGCGACGGCCCCTTTGGCGCCCCGCTTGCAGACCAGGGTGGCATCGCTGACGCCGCGCACCGCGCGCAGGGCGGCCAGCGTATCGGTGGTGCCGCCGGCGATGTGAAATTCCTCTTCGGTGCCCACGATCAGGTCGAAGAGATGCAGCGTCGTCTGCACGCGCGCCGTCACGGCCTGGCTTTCTACGAAGCGGCTTTCGCCGTCGCCATGACCTGCCACGCCCCACAGGTTCGGGCGATAATCGATGTCCAGCGCCGTCCGCGCGCCATGCGCACGGGCCAGTTCCAGTGCACGCATCACCGCAGCCTCGGTGCGGGGGTTGGACAGATGCGTGCCGGTGGCCAGCACGCAGCGCGCCGAAGCAATGAAGTCCTCGTCGATGTCATCCTCGGACAGGGACATATCGGCACAGTTCTCGCGATAGAAGATCAACGGAAAGCTGTCCTCGTCGCGGATGCCCAGGATCACCAGCGCCGTCAGGCGCTCGGGGTCGGTGGCGACGCCACGGACGTCCACGCCCTCGCGCAGCAGTTGCTCGCGGATGAAGCGCCCCATATGTTCGTCACCCACCCGGGTGATCACCGCTGATCGCAGGCCCAACCGGGCCGTCCCGCAAGCGATGTTCGTGGGGCTGCCGCCGATATACTTGGCGAAGGACCCCATGTCCTCCAGCCGCCCGCCGATCTGGCTGCCGTAGAGATCGACCGAGGATCGGCCGATGGTGATCACGTCAAGCGTTTTCATCCCGCATTTCCTTCAAGATGATGGCGGGCGCGACGATGCGCCCGCCGCCGTGGTCAGAGCCTGGACAGGAGATGGTCCATGCTGTCCTTCAGCGCGGCTTCGGGATCGGCCGCATCATGCACTTCGGCCGCAAAAGGCTCGAAGCTGAAGGGGCCGTCATAACCCGCCTCTAGCAGCGCCTTGATCTGGGGCAGGTTCTCCAGCCGGTCATCGCCGTCCACCAGCACGCGATGCGCGTCCAGCATGTCGTCCACAGCGACATGCTGGTCCGTCACGCCCGAGATGTGCACGAGGCCGGTCCATTCGGGGAAAAGCTCGGTCTCTCCGGCCAGATGATGGTGGAAAGTATCGTGCATGAGCTTGTACGCGCCTTCCCCGTCGGCTGCCTTGATCGCCTCGATCGCGGTGGCCTTCCTGCGCAGGGACGAGACGGGAAAGCCCAAGGGCTCGACCAGTCCGGTCAGGCCGCGTTCCTGCAGGATCGGCTTCATAGCCTTCAGTGCCGCGACCAGGTCGTCGAAGGCAACCTCGGTCCCGTCGTTTAGCGGGCACATCACCACCGCGCGCGCCCCGCATGCTTTGGCGTAGTCCGCCATGGCCACTGCGCGGTCGGGCAGATCACCCGACCAGACGTTGAAGGGGTAAAGCGCGTTGATCGACAGGATCGTGATCCCCTGGCGCTCGGCCTCGGCACGGACCTCGGCCGGGTCCATGCTGCCCATCACGTCGGGGAGGTCGTTGCGGATCTCGACCTCGGTCGCGCCAAGCCGGCGGGTCATGGCGAAAAATTCCGCCAGCCCGAGTTTCGGCGCCGAGATATGGTTGATGGCAAAACGCATGGTGTGATCTCAGTCGTAAAGCGCCGGGCGGGCCGGCAGGGTGATGGGAATGATCTGGCCGGTCTTTTCCTGCGCTTCGACGCAGGCGTCCGAACTGATGGCGGCAACATAGCCGTCCCAGCTGGAGGGACCCGAAGCGGTGCCCCGCGTCGCAGCCTTGATGAAGTCTGTCAACTCGACGTCATAACTGTCGACGAAACGGTCCTTCCAGTCGGTCATGATGGCGTTTTGCAGCATGGCGTTCTTGCGCAAGGTGATGGCCATCGGCTCTGGCAGATTGGCCAGCCCCTCTTCGCCCACCACCTGGCACTGGATGTCATAGCCGTAGCGGCAGTTCACGAAAATCTCGACATCGATGCGCACGCCCTTTGCGGTCTCCAACAGCACGATCTGCGGGTCTGCCAGCTGCGCATGGGCATGCGAGGACCTGCGCGGGAACACAACCTGGGCCGAGACGTAGTCGTCGTCCAGCAGCCAGCGGAACACGTCGATCTCGTGGATCAGCGTGTCGTGGATCGCCATCGGTGTCAGGTATTGGTCGGGCACGGTCGGGTTGCGGTGCGCGGCATGGACCATCAGCGGTGTGCCGATCTGGTTATCCACGACCTCCTTCAGCATCCGGTAGCCCGCATCATAGCGGCGCATGAAGCCCACCTGGACCAGTCGCTTGCCCACGGCCACTTCGGCATCGACGATGCGCTTCGCGCCGTCCGCACTCGTTGCCAGCGGCTTTTCGCAAAAGCAGGGCTTTCCGGCGGCGATGGCGGCCAGGACATAGGGCTCATGGGTCGATCCGGTCGAACAGACCAGCACAGCATCCACTTCGGGAGCCGCGATCAGATCCTCGCCCTTGTCATAGACGGTGGCGTTGGGCGCCAGATCCGCCTGCACGGCCCGGGCCGCATCCGGATTGTAATCACTGAGGGCTACGATCTGCGCCCCCGCCAGCACCTGCGCAATACGCCGTGTGTGGTCGCGGCCAATCATGCCGGTTCCGATGACACCGATCTTCAGGGTCATGTTATCTTCCTATTTCCAGTATTTCGCGACGTATCGCTTGGTTTCGTCCAGCATGAAGCGGGCGCTGTCCTCAGCCCGGTCCTCCCACCCGAAGACGCAGTTCGACAGAACGCCGTCGAACTTCATGTCGGCAAGGGTGGCAAAGAAGATGTCCCAATCGATCTCGCCCTGCCCGAAATCCAGATGCTGGTGCACGCGGACATTCGACCCCGGGGGGTTCACGACATAGCGCAGCTGCGAAGATTTCGTGTGGTCATAGGTGTCCGCCAAGCGGACATGGGCCAGAAGGCCTTCGGTCGCACGCAGGTTGGCGACCATGTCGGGTCCATAGAAGAAGGTATGCGGCGCGATGAACGACGCCTTCACCGCCTTCGAGTTGATGGTCCTGATAATGTCCATCGCTGGCGCGATTTCTTCCAACCAGTCCTCGGGATGCGCCTCCAGCGACAGGATGAGACCCTCCCGCTCCAGGATCGGCACGAGAATGTCCATCGCGCGGAAAAACTGCGTCTCGCAGGTTTCAGGACGATGCAGGCCGCTGCGGTCGTTAAGACTGCGGTCAGGGCTGCCGCCGCGACCGAATTCCGAGACGAACATCGGGCAGTCCATCTCGACCGCGATCTCGATGGCGCGTTTCCAGTTTTCGATCGCTGCTTCCCATTCGTCGGAATAGGGACTGGCCCACCGATACATCGGCTGCAACGTGGCAAGGCCAAGGCCGTGATCCTTGAGCGCCTTCTTGAACCCTGCAATCCGCTCCGGCCAGACCTTGGGCCGGGTCCACCACGACAGGAAATCGGGGCGGGGAGAAAGTTCGACATGGTCATAGCCCAGATCGGCGACCTTGCGGCAGGTATCCTCCAGGGACAGATGTCGGATCATATGGGGGTCGAGCGTGTGTTTCATTTTGAGCCCCTGTCAGGTCTTCTTGACGCGCTTTTTCTGGCGTTGGGTGTCAATCACCACGGCGGCCACGATGATGACGCCCTTGATCATCTCCTGGTAATAGGCGTCCAGCCGCAGGAAGGTGAATCCCGAGATAATAACGCCAAAGATCACCATGCCGATGGACGTGCCCACTATCGAGCCGCGTCCCCCGGCCAGCGAAGTGCCGCCAATGACCGCCATGGCAATTGCGTCCAGCTCGTACATCATGCCCATGCCGGCCTGCGCGGTCTGGCCGCGCGCTGCGACCACGATCCCGGCCAGCGCGGCCAAGACGCCGGCCACCACATACAGCTTGACCAGATGCCGCTCTACATCGATGCCCGAGACACGGGCGGCCTGCGGATTGGCCCCAATGGCATAGGTATACTTGCCGTAGCGGGTGTATTTCATCGCCACGTGAAAGACCGCCGCCACGCCCAGGAAGATGAAGACCGGCATCATCCCCGATCCCAGACTGGCAAAGCTTTCGGTCGGAAAGCTGACCGGCTGGCCCTTGGTATACCATTTGGCAAAACCCCGCACTGCGACCATCATCCCTAGGGTGGCGATGAAGGGGGGGATCTTGGTATAGGCGATCAGCCAGCCGTTGATGAACCCCGCCACGGCCCCGTAGGAAAGCCCGATCAGCACCGGCACAATCACCGGCATGTCCGTCAGTGCCGGATAGACCGCCCGGGCGTAGTCGGCAGCCTGCGCGAAACTCATCGCAACCATGGCCACCGCGCCAACGATGGATCCCGAGGACAGGTCGATCCCGCCCGAGATGATCACCTGCGTCACGCCCACCGCGATGATCCCGATAACCGAGACCTGCAGGATCATGATCTTGAGCCGTCCAATATTGCCCAGGAACGTTTGCCCCTGGAAGATCCAGCCCAGGATTTCGAAGATCAGGGCAATGCCGATCAGGACCAGCAGGATGTTGATCTCGGACGGCAGCTTGCGGTGCGCCTTGGGCGCCGCGCGCTCGTCGAATGTCTGTGTCGCCATGTCGGCGTTCCTCCCTTATTTCGCCGCCAGTTCCATGACACGCACCTGATCGGCCTCGGCGCGGTCCAGAAAGCCGCTGACGCGGCCCTCGTGCATCACCATGATGCGGTCCGACATGCCCAGCACCTCGGGCAGTTCCGACGAGATCATCAGGATGGCCACGCCCTCGGCGGCCAGCTGCGTGATCAGCCGGTGGATTTCCGACTTCGCCCCCACGTCGATGCCGCGCGTTGGCTCGTCCAGGATCAGGATGCGCGGCTTTGTCAGCAGCCAGCGCGCGATCAGCAGCTTTTGCTGGTTGCCGCCCGACAGGTTGGCCACGGTTTCCGCAAGGTTTGGCGTCTTGACGCGCAGTTTCGCGCAGAACTCCTCGGCCAGCCGGTTCACTTCGCGCTGGTTGACGAAGCCGCGATTGTCGACCTTGCCGCTGGACAGCAGCGCGATCTGGATGTTCTCGATGCAGTCAAGGTTCAGGAAACACCCGGTCTCCTTGCGATCCTCGGTCAGGAAGGCCATTCCGTGCCGCATGGCGACGGGCGGCGACTTGATGTTCACGACCTCGCCGTCGATCAGGATCTGTCCGCCGGTCGCTGGACGCACCCCGAAGACAGCCTCGGCCACATTCGAACGTCCCGACCCGACCAGGCCCGCCACGCCCAGGATCTCGCCCCGGCGCAGCGAGAAGCTGACATCGCGGAAGACGCCGGGCAGGGTCAGATCCCGAACCTCCAGGATCGTCTCGCCGATCTCGCAGTCGATCTTGGGGAACATGTCGGTGATCTCGCGGCCCACCATCATCTTGATGATCTGGTCGCGGGTAACATCGGCGGCGTCCACCGTCGCGATGTACTTGCCGTCGCGAAAGACGGTCAGCTCGTCGGCGATCTCGAACAGCTCGCTCATCTTGTGGGTGATGTAGACGATGCCCACACCCTTGGCACGCAAATCACGGATGATGCGGAAGAGGTGCTCGACCTCGGTTTCGGTGATGGCGCTGGTCGGCTCGTCCATGATCAGCACATCGGACTTGTAGGATACGGCGCGGGCAATCTCGACCATCTGCTTCTGCGCGACGGTCAGGTCGCCCACCATGGCCAGCGGGTCCAGCCGGATGCCCAGATCGGCGAACAAGGTCTCGGTCATTCGTGTCATCTGCCCGTGGTCGATCAGCCGAAAGGAGGACTTCGGCTCGCGTCCGATCCAGATGTTCTCGGCGACGGTCATGGTGTTCATCAGGTTCAGTTCCTGATGGATCATCGCGATGCCCGAATTCAGCGCGTCCAGCGGTGTACGAATGTTCAAAGGCCGCCCGGCAAAACGCACCTCGCCCCGGTCGGGGGTGTAGACGCCCGCGATAATTTTCATCAGCGTAGACTTGCCCGCGCCGTTCTCGCCCATCAGGGCATGGACAGTGCCGGGCCTCAGCCTCAGTTGGACGTCGTCCAGCGCCACGACGCCCGGAAACTCCTTGCGGACATTGTCCACTTCCAGGATGTAGTCGCCCGCGTGGACGGCGCGCGTGGGCGCGTCTGCGTGATCAAGCATGATGGATCCTCCCCAGGAACAGGCCGGGCCAGCAAGGCGGCCCGGCCAAGCGTTCAGTTCTGGTAGTCGGCCAGGTTCTCAGGCGTCACCAGTTCGAAGGGCACGAAGACCTTCTGTTCGACCTCTTCGCCGCGCGCCAGCTTCAGGGCCGCGTCGACGGCGCCCTCGCCCTGCCCCGCAGCGTTCTGGAAGACGGTCACGTCGAGATCACCTGCCTCCATCGCCGCCAGAGCATCGGCAGTAGCGTCAATGCCGCCCACAATGACCTCGTCCATCGCCACGCCGGAGGTTTTCAGTGCCTGGATCGCACCGATCGCCATTTCGTCATTGTTGGAAATCACGGCGTCGAATTCGATCCCTGCCGACAGCCAGTTGGTCATCAGGTCAGTGCCTTGGGTCCGCGACCACATGGCGGTCTGTTCCTCGACGATCTCGATGAAGCTGCACTCGTCCGTGGCGATCACGTCCTTGATGTCCTGGGTGCGAATGCGGGCAGCCTGGTTGGACAGTTCGCCCATCATGACAACTGCGCGGGCACCCTCACCCTTGCCCTGTTCCTGCAGCAGTCGACAGATCTCCTGCGTCTGCAAAGTTCCCGACTCCAGCTCGTCCGAAGCAACGAAGGCCTGACCTTCGGGCAGTTCGTCCAGATTGACCGGCTGGCGGTTCACATAGACCAACGGGATGCCCGCCTCGGCGGCCAGGTTAGACATGGCGATGGTCGCGTCCGTGTCGACCGGATTGACGATAATCGCATCGACACCCGAGGCCACGAAGTTCTGGATCTGGTTTAGCTGGCGGCCCACGTCGTTCTGCGCATCCTCGATCTGCAGACTGACGTCGTCCAGCGTCGCAGCATAATCCTGCATGCCGCCACGCAGCACGGTCAGGAAGTTGTCGTCGAACAGTGCCATGGACACACCGATATTCTCGGCGGCGGCAGCAGAGCCCAGACCGGCCATCAGGGCCGTGGTCATCAGGAATTTCGTCACGTCGATCTCCTCCTTGAGCGGCGCATCGGCGCCGGTGATGCCTGCAGGCCATGGGCATCCGGGCGCCCAAAGGCGCTGCAAACGGAGTGCTTGTGCAACAGGGGCGAGGGACCTCCACGTCCCCCCGCCGGACAGGAAGATGCCCGGACTCAGGACAATCGGTCAACGATCATCACCGGCGAATAACATCAATGGTGATGTAAACGTGCCGCCTTGATGATGTAATTACCTCATCATATCGCTTTCAGGGGTCCAGACCTCGCAGGGCAGGAAGCGCTGGCCGGGAACCGGGGCCATGCCGTTCGTCTGGATTGACTGTGCCATGGCGATCACTTGCCCGGCCACGTCGCGCATGGGCGTTGCCAGCACGATGCTGAGAACCCCGTCCTGCAGGCCCGCCTGCGAGTCGGGAGTTAACTCGTTCACGATCAGCACGACGCGGTGGCCCGCCTGCATTTCCCGAACGGCCTGGATCGCGCCCTCCATCCCGCCGCCCGCCACGTAAAGGCCGGCCAGGTCGGGATGACGTGTCAGCAGGTTGATCGTCGCCTCGTAGGTCAGTTGCCGGGTTTCCAGGTTGATCTGCGTGTCAAGCAGCTGAAACCCCGCCGCCTCGTCGCGGAAAAAGCTGCGAAACCCGGTTTCACGTAGTTCATGCCCATGAAACCGCGAGCCGCCGATAAACAGCCCGACCTTGCCCTGCTGCACCGCGAGCTTTGAGATGAACCAGCCAGCAATGCGCCCCACCTTCAGGTTGTTCATTCCGAAATAGCTTTCGCGTACGCCCTGCGCGAAATCCGACAGCAGTGAAAAGACCGGCGTTCCCGCATCGCGCAGCACTTGCACGGCCTGCGTCACCAGATGATGATCTTGACCGGTGGCGGCGATGGCATCGACCCGCCCCTTCAGGGACAGCAGCACTTCGGCCAGTTCGGAGGCCTGCGTTGTCTCAAGGAAGCGCGGCAGGATCTGCACCCTGCTTTCAGTGTTCGCGCGCGCTTGGCGTTCGAAGGTTGCCAACGCCTCCTGATAGAATTGATGGCGCGGCTTTTGCAGAACCACGCCAAGCCGCAGTTCGGGCCGGTCCGACAGCATCCGTTGCCGGATCACGTTCGCTGCGTGGTATCCGATCTCTTCGGCGGCTTGATGGACGCGCCGGACGGTTTCTTCTCGAACATTGGGGCGGCCGTTCAGGACCCGGTCGACGGTGGCAGTACTGACCTTGGCGGCTTGGGCCAGATCGGAAATTGTAGGTCGAGCCATCATGTCCTGCCTTCTTGCTATGATGCGAACATATCATGTCGACATCATCTCATCACAAGCCCTGATCCCGCGTCAGCAATTTTCGCGCACGTGGATGCGCAGGGGGGTGTGGCTGTCCTGCGGGGCCGCGCCATTGCAGCCATAGGCATGGGCGATGATCGCAACTGATTGGTCGATCTTAGCCACGGGGTCCTGATCGATGACAACATCCAAAACGCCCTGGCGCAGCAGCACGCGCCGGTCCGGGGTCAGATCATGGGTGATCAGCACCACCTCGCCCGCCCGGTTCAGGCGGGTCAGCGCATCAGCATGGGCAGCGCCCCGACGGCGGCAGGAGAGAACTTAATAGGTTCCAGGCGGATCGCTGGCCGGGAAGGACTTATCTGACAACTCGTCAGCCTTTGACCACTGGCTGGGCGGGTCTCGCATTTCCGAAGGACCGGCGGCGCGAACCGTGTCCGAAGTGTCCTCCGCCTTGCCTGTGTCGAGCGCAACACCGTTACGTTGTCCGGCGTTCGAGGTTAGAGTTGCCAGATCCTGTGGGCCGGTAGGCGTATTGGTTTCTATCCCCTCCAGTTCGGTCTCTGCTCGCTGCCAATGATTGTCCGCTTGCTCCTCAGGGCCACCCTCGGCCTGCCACATTTGGTAGGCCCGCTGGCGGATGCAATCCATCTTGTCCATATCTATTGTCCTTTGATGATTTCCACGCCTACTGCAAAGTGCAGGGACGGCGTTTCTCCGTCTTCGTCAGTCCCAAACTACAGCGCTCAGTTCATGTTCCCGGCTCGGTTTGTTTCATTGCTCGATAAGCAGTAGCATTTGAGCTGAACTGCCAAAGTGGTTTCGATCATACCGAAATGATGTCAACGCATGAAGGCAACACGGTGAACCGCTACGGGCAGAACCGTAGTCTATGTGCTGGAAATGGCAGAAACCAAGTCAGCAGAACTCCATAGATGTCGTGTTGAGCGCGCCGCGCCGCCGGTCCATCCGGATGCCTCGCGCTCTTAGCCTGCGCGGCGCCCTAGAACCGTTGGGCAATGATCCGAGCCAGCTTCTGATGGTCGGCATCAAAATTACGGATCCCTTCGGCGAGTTTCTCGGTGGCCATGGCATCGGTGTTCATGTCCCACCGAAACTGCGCTTCGGTGATCGGTTTGTGCGGTTCAGCATGGGCCTGTCCGGGCCTCAGGGCGCGGGGC
>JBBSJO010000106.1:0-14538 GCA_038257185.1 Rhodobacterales bacterium
CGAATCACTGTGCCTTTGGGGTGCTGCTGCGTGACGCGCACGCAGGACTTCCGCGTCAGCCCGCCGTGAAAATCGCCCTCGACCCCCGCAAAACCCGCAATCACGGAGCGGAGAGGCACCGAACGGATGTCGGTCCGGTCCTGCGGCACGGCACCCAGCCATTTGATGGTGCCGATGAAGTCGGTTGGTCTGTGTTCAGCCATGGCCTGTCCTGATCTCTGCATTCCAAGCAAGACTTGCCCCCGAAAGGCGCAAAAGAAAAGGCCCCGCGCAAGCGGGGCCCCATGACGAATTGTGCGACCGATGTAACGATTAGCGATCAGGTCGAGGGTTCCGGCTCCAGATCGCCCGCAGGCGGCAGCTTCTTGCCCTTGGCCTTCGGGATCGCCGTCACGCTGGGGGCATTGCCCGCATCGGGGGTGTCATCGTCCGGCGCCTGGGTCGGGGGCAGCCCGTTCATCACGCGCTTGATCTCGTCGCCGGTCAGGGTCTCGTATTCCAGCAATCCCTGGGCCAGACGCTCGAACTCGACTTCCTTCTCGGCGATGATCGACTTCGCCCGGTCATAGCCGTCCTGAATGAACTTGTGGACTTCCTTTTCCACCAACTCCTTGGTGTTGGCAGAGACGGAGAAGCCCGCCGTGTTGCCCTGATAGCCTTCGGCGGCCTCGGAGTAGTCGATGTTGCCGACCTTGTCCGACATGCCCCAGCGCAGCACCATGGCACGCGCAAGCGCGGAGGCTTGCTGGATATCACCCGCCGGGCCGTTGGACACGGAGTCGGCACCGTACTTGTGGATTTCCGCCGCCTTGCCCGCCATGGTCATGGCCAGACGCTGGTGGCATTCGTCCTTGAACATGTTCAGACGGTCCATCTCGGGCAGGCTCATCACCATGCCGAGCGCACCGCCGCGCGGGATGATCGTTGCCTTGTAAACCGGATCGCACTTGGGCAGCGACATGCCGACCAGCGCGTGACCGGCCTCGTGGTAAGCGGTCATCTCCTTCTGCTCGGCCGTCATGACCATGGAGCGCCGCTCTGGGCCCATCATCACCTTGTCCTTGGCCTGCTCGAAGTCGATCATCGTCACGAAGCGACGACCCACGCGCGCCGCCGTGAGGGCGGCCTCGTTGACGAGGTTCGCCAGATCGGCACCCGAAAAGCCTGGCGTGCCGCGCGCGATGATGCGCAGGTCGACGTCCGGGCCCAGCGGCGTCTTGCGGGCGTGAACATGCAGGATCTTCTCGCGACCCTTGATGTCGGGGTTCGGTACGGTCACCTGACGGTCGAAACGACCGGGGCGCAGCAATGCGGGGTCCAGGACGTCGCGACGGTTGGTCGCGGCGAGGATGATGACACCTTCATTGGCCTCGAAACCGTCCATCTCGACCAGAAGCTGGTTCAGCGTCTGTTCCCGTTCGTCGTTGCCACCACCGTAGCCGGCACCGCGATGGCGACCCACGGCGTCGATCTCGTCGATGAAGACGATGCAGGGGGCGTTCTTCTTGGCCTGCTCGAACATGTCGCGCACACGGCTTGCGCCGACGCCCACGAACATCTCGACGAAGTCGGAGCCCGAGATGGTGAAGAAGGGCACACCCGCCTCACCCGCAATGGCACGGGCCAGCAGCGTCTTACCCGTTCCCGGGGGGCCCACAAGCAGCGCTCCCTTGGGGATCTTGCCCCCCAGACGCGAGAATTTCTGCGGGTTGCGCAGGAATTCCACGATCTCTTCCAGCTCTTCCTTGGCCTCGTCGATGCCCGCCACGTCGTCGAAGGTCACGCGACCATGCTTTTCGGTGAGCATCTTGGCCTTGGACTTGCCAAAGCCCATGGCCCCGCCTTTCCCGCCGCCCTGCATGCGGTTCATGAAGTAGATCCAGACCCCGATCAGCAGCATGATGGGCAGAAGCGACATCAGGAAGGTCTGAAAACCGGACTGCTCCTGCGGCTTGACCTTGATGGGCACATTGTTGTCGATCAGCAGTGTCGTGAGCTCGGCGTCATCGGGCTTGATCGTGACATGTTCACTGCCATCGGTCAGCCGGTAGCGAACCTGTTCTCCGTCCAGCGTCACGGTCCGCACACCGCCCTTTTTGACGGAGTTGACGAACTCGGAATAGCTGATCTCGTTGCTCTGCAACGTGCTGCCGGAACCGCCGAAGAGGTTGAACAGCGCGAGGATCAGCAGCAGCAGGACAACCCAGAAGGCGAGATTGCGCATGTTTCCCAAAGGGATACTCCTAAAAACCGTGGGGCCGGACGCAGGGGTCGCAGCCGCTTGCGGCGCATCCCTGTGACACGCCCATCCTACAAGATAGATATGATACGCACATGTTCAATGCGATAATAGTGCAGCAAAGAAGGCATCTTCGCCCCCGTCTACCCGTGCATGCCATTTCTGGTCCGTTTCGGCAAGCGGTGCCGCGATGACGGTATCGCCCCGCCAGACGGCTGGGGTGGACAGCAGAACTTCGTGGGGAAGGCCTGATTTGCGCCAGTCCGGGCACTGCTCCAACCCGTCAGGACCAAGCGCGCGCACAGTGACGTCTTGCCAGTTGCCGTCAGGGTCTTCTGGCGACAGGCGCCAGCGGTAGTCCCAAAGCGTATCCAATTTGGCCGTCACGTCGCGCACGGCGTTGAGTTCGCGGAATACCCAGACCTTGCCCTGCACACGGCGCGCATGGCAACCGTCCAGCGTGCCGGACTGTCCCTTGCGCAGCGCGGTCATGAGGTTCGCAATCGCCGCACGGCGCGGCGGATAGGCCGCGCCGCTGATCCAGCCCACCGCATGCACAAGCAGCCGACGCTGAATCTCGGAGGGCAGGATGCGCATCTTGTTTTCGCAGAGCACCACAGCACCTGCCTGGACAGTGACGAGGTCACGCGCCGCCAGGAACGTCTGCCAGTCCAGCGCCTTGCGGGCCTCGGACATGTTGGCGGCAACGGCGGCCAGACCCTTCGCGTCAATCCCCAGCGGCGCAAGGGCGGCCAAAACGGCACGCGCGGTGACGCGCCTGAACGCCGCGTTCTCGTTGCTGGGGTCTTCGATCCAGGCGATCCCCTGAGAGTTCAGATACGCGCGCAGTTCTTCCCGGCCCGCACCCAACAGAGGACGCACCCACATCAGGCCCTCTCGTACCTTGCGCGATGGCATGCCCGACAGGCCGTTCACGCCCGATTGCCGGGCCAGGTGCATCAGCAGGGTTTCGGCCTGATCGTCCGCCGTGTGACCCAATGCAACAGTATCGATGCCATGTGTCCCGGCCCAGCGTGACATGCGTTGATACCGCGCGGTACGGGCGGCATCCTGAAGGTTGCCCAGCCCATCCCATTCGTCCCAAAGCAAGGTGTCGTGCGGAATTCCCAGGGTGGCGCAATAGCCGCGCACCGTTTCCGCCTCGCGCGCGGATTCCGGCCGCAGGCCATGGTCCACGGTAACGGCCCGCAAGCGGACCCCATGCAAGGTACAGAACCCGTGCATCAGGTGCAGCAGGGCCATTGAATCGCCGCCACCGGAGACGGCGACCCCCACAGCATCAGGCGGATGCGGCAAGAACGCATCGGCAACCTGTTGTGTGAGTCGCAGCGGCATCAGATCAGATGCACCCCAGTGCCTGCCGCTGCGCCTCCGCCTGTGTCACGGCGGGGTCGCCGGGAAAACGGATGGCCACTTCGCCGAGCGTCGCGCAGGCTTCCTGGGTCTGGCCGAGGCCCCCCAGAGCGCGGCCCAGTTCAAAGAGTGTCTGAGGCGCCAGCGGGCCGATCGGATCGCTACTGAAACCCGCCAGGAAGGCGCGGGCCGCCTCGCGGGTATCGCCCAGACCGTTGAGAGCCTCACCGCGCCGCAACTCCGCCTCGGCGGCTAGCGGACCGCCCGGGTAGGTCTGATTGAAGGTCGCAAGCTGGTCAGCGGCGCTGCGAAAGTCACCGGCAGCGAGCGCCGCCTTCGCCCGCTCAAAGTCTGCCGCCTCGCCGACAGCCAGTTCGGATTGGCCCGGGGGGGTTGCTGGTGCCGTGATCGGGGTGGAGACAGAGGTCTGCCCCTCGCCGCCCAAGGGTGTCATGGGGGGCAGGCTGCCCATATCGCAGGCAGGCTCCAGATCGCAGAGCCGGAAGTTGAGGTCACCCAGCTTGTTGGTGCCATCCGCGACGACCTGATTGATGCGGTTCTCCAACTCCTCGGTCTTGGAGGTCAGCCGCTGCAGTTCGCTTTCCATGGCGTTCACGCGCTCCAGCACCGAACCACCTCCGACGTCCACGGACGCGCCCCCCGTGGTGGAAAGCTCCCGCCGCAGTTTCTGCACTTCGACGTTCACCACAGTCAGTTCCTGACGGATATCCGCCAGTGTCTGGGCGTCCTGCGCGAACAGGGGCACCGGGCTGAGAGCCAGCCCGAGTGCCGTCGCCATGAGAACACGCATCATCTTCATCAGTTCATGCTTCCTAGCTTGTCAATCCGCCCGCCAGCACCGTCACGGCGCGGCGGTTCTTGGCATAACATGCCTCTTCCGAACAGATCTCGATCGGGCGCTCCTTGCCGTAGCTGATGGTTTTCATCCGGTTGGAGGGCACACCTCGCGAGATCAGGTATTCCTGCACCGTGGTGGCACGCCGTGCCCCGAGCGCGATGTTGTATTCCCGCGTGCCCTGTTCGTCCGCGTGGCCTTCGATCACGGCCTGATAATCGGTATTGTTCAGCAGCCATGTCGCCTGCCCGTCCAGCGTGGCGCGCCCCGTGGGTGTGAGGCTGGACTGGTCGACCTCAAACAGCACACGGTCGCCGATGGCCTGCTGGAAATAGGCGGTGGAGGCCGGATCGTTCGCGCTGCCGGGAACGATGCCGCCGTTCAGGGCGGAGTTGCCCATGCCGTTCGCCGATCCGTCCGCGCCAAAGCGGTCGGGATTGGTACAGGCGGAAACCGCCAGGGCGGCGATCAGGATAGTGCCGGTCAAGAATCGTTTCATTTGTTCTGCCTCTCGATTGGTGGCGTTTTTGTTATTTGGTGCTGTTTATCACAGAGTTTCACCGTAGGGAATTGTCCGCTGATATACCGTTGCCGCTACTTCTGCAGGGGCGACCAAGACGGATCGGATCCGCCATCATCGGTGCGCACAGGTTTCAGATTGCGTCCCGAGATGTCCACCGAATAGAGCGAGGAGGCCCCGCCGGCGCCCTGGGTTTCGCGCGCGAACATGATCACGCGGCCGTTCGGCGCCCAGGTCGGGCCCTCGTCCAGAAAGGAGGCCGTCAGCAGCCGTTCCTGCGAGCCGTCAAGCCGCATGACCCCGATATGAAAGCGTCCATTGTTCTGCTTGGTGAAGGCCACCAGATCGCCCCTTGGCGACCAGACCGGCGTGCCATAGCGCCCTTCCCCGAAGGAAATCCGCGTCGCTTCGCCCCCCGTGGCGGGCATCACATAAAGCTGCTGGGACCCGGAGCGGTCACTTTCGAACACGATGCGGCTGCCGTCGGGCGAGAAGCTGGGGGCAGTCTCGATCGAGGGCGTGTTGGTCAGGCGCACGGATTGGCCCGAATTGATGTCCATCGTATAGATGTCGGTATTGCCGCCCTGGGTCAGCGAATAGACCACGGTCTGACCCGAGGGCGAGAAGCGCGGCGCGAAGCTCATCGTGCCTTCCGCGCTTTCCAGCGACCGGCGCGACACGCTGCCGATGTCGAGCACGTAGATGCGCGGGAAACCACTTTCGTAGCTGGTGTAAAGCACCCGGTCCCCGGTGGGCGAGAAGCGCGGTGCCAGCACGATGGAGGAGGAATCGGTCAGGTACTGCACGTTCGCCCCGTCGTAATCCATGATCGCCAGTCGCTTCTGGCGCGCGTCCTTGGGCCCGGTTTCGGAAACATAGACCACCCGGCTGTCGAAATATCCGCCCTCGCCCGTGATCCGGCTGTACACCGCATCGGCCACCTTGTGCGCCATGCGCCGCCAGCCATCCGTGGTGCCGGAGAACTGCAACCCGGTGCCAAGCTCGGCCCCCGAGAACACGTCGTAGAGGCGGAATTTCACATTCAGCGTATTGCCCGAGACATTGACCGCGCCCGTCACCAGCGCCTGCGCATTGATCGCCTTCCAGTCGGCGTATTGCACCGGTGCGTTGAAGTCGCTTACGTTGGAGATGAAGGCAGAGGCCGGGATCTCCCGGAAAAGACCCGTGCCCGTCAGATCCTCTGCCACCACGCGCGCCAGATCGCCGGCCATTTGCCCTGCTTCCGCACTTTCGGGCTGAAAGCTCGGCACCGCAAATGGCAAGGGTTCGATGATGCCCTCGTCGATGATGATGCGCAGGGGTTCCTGCGCAATGGCGGTCACGGGACAAGCAAGGGCGCCAAGCAGCGCCAGACAAATGCCGAGGATATGAGATTTCATCTGATGCAGATCCTTTCGGGACTGAACGTCGTGCGAGTATCGGGTCATTGAGAACATAGTCTTCTGGACCGCATTGTCATTTCTGGGCCATCTTGCGGGGATCGAATGTCATTTCGATGGTCTGCCACTGGCTGAATTTCTCCACCGGCAGGGCAAACCCCTTGGCCCCGCAGCGCGCGATGGCCGACCGGGCGGCCTGATACACCCTTTGCGCGGATGCTTCGGAGCCACCGGAGAAATTATCCATACGCATCGAGTCGTTGATCGGCGTACCGTTCTGGTTCATCCGCAGGCTGACCACGATGACCGTCTGCAGGGCGTCGGTCGACAGTGAACCCACGTTCCAGCAAGCCGACACGGCTACCCGCAAGGATTCCTTTTCACCGGCTGACAGGGGCGGACCACTGGGGGCAGCGGGCGTGGGAGTCTCTGTCGCAGCTTGCGAGGCGGCAACGGCGGCGGCAATGGCGGCTGCGTCCACGTCCTCAGGCTCGGCGGCGGGTTCGGGGGTTGCCGCAGGCTCTGGTGTCTCCACAGGCGTTGGCGTCTCGGCGGCCTGCTGCACGGGCGCGACCGGGCGCTTGCCCGGCGGACGCGGCGACGCTGCGGGGGCCTTCGTCGCCTCTGTCGCGATTTCGGTCGTGGCCTCCTCGGGGGCCAACGCCTCTTTCGGTTCCTCTGCCGTTTCGCCTTCCGCGTCCGGGGCGACGGCTTGCTGCTCCTCCGGGGCGGGTGTCGCCTCGGGCTCCGGTTGCGCCACCGGCTCGGGTGCCACACGGTCCACCGGACGCGGGGCCGCTTGAGGCGCCACTTCCGGCACCAGCACCGCCACGTCGCCGACCGGCTCGTCCAGCGTCGGCGCCTCGGCACTCACCTCCGCCTCTGGCGGCAGGGCAAGCTCCGTCACTTCGGGTGCCGTGTCGCTGGGCGGTGTTGCCGTTGGCAAGGGAGCGGGCTGCTCGATGGCAGCGTCGGGTTGAGCCTCGACTGCGGGGGCATCCGGCGTCACTTCCGGTGCATCGGGCTGTGCCACGTCCGTTGCGGTATCGGGGGGTTGCTGGGCGGCCAGGATCGCGTCGAACTCCGCCCCGGAAATCACCGAGACCTCCGTCATCTCGAACGGCGGCGGATCGGAGCGGAACACGCCGCCGAACAGCACCCAGCCGATCAACGCCAGATGGCCCGTGCCTGAGATATAATGCCCCGTGTCCACGCCTAGCCGCCCGGCTTGTCGCTGCCATCGAGCGCGGGCCCGCCGATGTCCGTCACCAGACCGATGTTGGAAAAACCGCCCGCGTTCAGGGCACCCATGATCTCCATCACCGCGCTATAGGGCACCCGCCCGTCCGCGCGCAGGTAGACCCGGTCGCTCGCCCGCTCCGCCGCAATGCCGCGGAGGCGCGTCACCAACTCCTCGCGGGGCACATCGGTGGTCTGGATCTGCACCTGACCCTCCGCCGTGACCGTGACGGTCAGTGGCTCCTCCTGCGCCGCAGGAAGGGCACCTGCGGCAGTCTTGGGTAGTTCAACCGGCACGCCGACAGTCAAAAGCGGGGCTGCGACCATGAAGATGATCAGCAACACCAGCATCACGTCCACAAAGGGCGTCACGTTGATCTCGGCCATGGGCTGGCTGCGTCTGCGCCGCCTGCCCCGCCCGCCTTCCTTCTTCATGACGCCGGCCCCCATCGCTCAGGCGTCCAACTGGCGGCTGAGGATGGTGGCGAATTCGTCCGAAAAGGCCTCGTAGCCGCCCAAGATGCGGTCACTGTCCGCGCTCAGCTTGTTGTAGAACACCACCGCCGGGATCGCGGCCATGAGCCCCATGCCGGTGGCCAGCAGCGCCTCGGCGATACCGGGGGCCACGA
This sequence comes from Rhodobacterales bacterium, assembly GCA_038257185.1. Classification (GTDB taxonomy): domain Bacteria; phylum Pseudomonadota; class Alphaproteobacteria; order Rhodobacterales; family Rhodobacteraceae; genus Sulfitobacter. Next base: position 8,258 of record JBBSJO010000106.1, read on the forward strand.
CGGCGAGGTTGGTGTTCTGCTGGGCGGCAATCTCGATGAAGGCGTTCATGATGCCGAAGACCGTACCGAACAGCCCCACGAAAGGCGCGGTCGACCCTACAGTTGCCAGCACGGGCAACCCTTTTTGCAGCTTCTCCGCCTCCTTGGAGATCGCCACATCCATCGACCGGTCGATGCGCGCCGTCGCACCGGGAATAAGTCCCCCGTCGTCGCGGTGCGAGCGCCGCCACTCGGTCATGCCGGAAGCAAAGATCTTTTCCGACGATCCGTCCGGGTCCGCCCCGATGCCTTCAAAGAGACCGTCGAGCGGCTCCCCGGACCAGAACAGCCGGTCGAACTGTGCCGCTTCCGCGCGCGCGCGGCGGTATTGGAGCAGCTTCTGCACGATGATCGACCACGACCAGAAGGAGGCGATGATCAGCGCGATCATCACGAGTTTCACGGTGAAGGTCGCCCGTGCGAACAGCCCCCACATGGAGAAATCAATCCCCTGTGCCAATGCCAGCGTCTCTGTTTCCATCAGTCCTGCTCTTTTTTCTGCCGCTGCTACGGCCGACTGCCTCGAAGGCCCTGTTTTTCAGGGTTCCATTTGGCAGGAAACTAGCGAACTGCAACCGGGAAAGCTAGGATTATGGTGTATTGTCGCCGATCACGATTTCATTAAGCGAAGTTTCGCTGGCAATCGGAGGGGTTTTCCCGCCGTTGACATGCAGACCGCCGTCACGATCGCGCGCAAGATGAGTTGATCGCCGCGATACACCTCCTGATCGAAGACCCAGCGCACCGGTCCTTTCGCCTCATGTGTCGTGCGCACCTCCAACCGGTCGCCAAAACGCGCGGCGCCGAGATAGTCCGCCTCCACCCGCGTCACGGCAAAGACGATGCCCTCGTCGCGCATCGCCCGCTGGTCGAGGCCAAGCTCCTCCACAATGTCAGACCGCGCCCGTTCGATGTAGCGCAGGTAGTTGGCGTAATAGACGATGCCCGCCATGTCGGTGTCTTCATAGAAGATGCGGACGGGGAAGCTGTGGCTCATTGCATCACCTGAATGCGGGCCGCGAGGCGCAGCGCGTGGCTTGCGTCCTTGGCGGAGGGCGGCAGTACGGGGTCATAGGCGGCACGGATCAGCCCCGCGATATCGGGCCGCAGGATCGTCGTCTCCCCCGCCAGCGCCAGCGGGGAGCGATCCTGAAAGGCGGTATCCGACCACAGCAGGATGGACTGCACCACCTGGCTCAGCGCCAGCGTCTGCGCGGGAACCGCCGACAGATGCGCGTCCATGCGCAGGAAAACGAAACAGGCCTTGATCGCGCCGCGCGGATCGAAACGGAAGATGCGGTAGTGGTTGGCGTCGATCCCCTGCAAACGCTCGACCAGCGGCCCCAGATCCGGCACCAGGCGGTCCATCCCCGGCACCTCGGGCAGCTCGGCCCAGTCGCGAAAGAAGAACATCATCAGGTTGCTGCCCAGTTCCGCGTCCATCTCGTCCATGTCGTGACCCGCGAGCGCCACCACGGCCTCCACAGCACCTTTGATGACCGGCAGCGTGGCATCGTCGACGCCGAAAACCACGGGCGCGATAGGCCGTCCCCAGCGGGCAAAGGCGAATTTGCCATCGGCGCGGGTGAAGAGCCGCTCCACTTCCTCCGGCGTCAGTTTGCCCTCTGGATCATACCGTTTCTGTCCAGCCATGCGCTACTTCCTGTCGATCAGGGACCACGCCCCACCCTTCACCCTTCTCCAAATACCCATGCGCGCCCTCTATTCGAAAAGATCGTTCTGCGACCGGGGCGGCGCCATCCCCAAATGCGTCCAAGCCTTCTGCGCCAGCATCCGCCCCCGTGGTGTGCGCTGGATCAACCCCTGCTGGAGCAGGAAGGGTTCAATCACCTCCTCCAGCGCATCGCGCGATTCCGACAGCGCCGCCGAAAGTGTCTCGATCCCCACGGGCCCGCCCTGATAGGCGTCGGCAATCAGCTGCAAATACCGCCGGTCCGCGCCATCCAGTCCCAGGTGATCCACCCCCAACCGCGTCAGCGCCATGTCGGCGAGTTCCCGCGTCACCGTCCCGTCGCCCTCCACCACCGCGAAATCCACGACCCGCCGCAACAGCCGCCCCGCGATCCGTGGCGTGCCCCGCGCCCGCCGCGCAATCTCGCGTGCGCCGCCCTCGTCGGCAGGCGCCCCAAGCTTGCGCGCATTTCGGGTCACGATGATGAAAAGCTCGTCCTCGGTGTAGAATTGTAACCGCGTCGGAATGCCAAAGCGGTCCCGCAGCGGCGTCGTCAGCAAACCCATCCGCGTCGTGGCGCCCACCAGCGTGAAGGGCTGCAACTCGATCCGCAGTGTCCGCGCCGCCGGGCCCTCGCCTATCACGAGGTCCAACTCGAAATCCTCCAGCGCGGGATAAAGCACCTCCTCAACCGCCGGATTGAGCCGATGTATCTCGTCGATGAACAACACATCGCGGGCTTCAATGTTGGTCAGGATCGCCGCAAGATCCCCCGCCTTGGCCAGCACCGGGCCGGAGGTCATGCGAAACCCCACGCCCAGCTCCCGCGCCATGATCTGCGCCAGCGTCGTCTTGCCCAGACCGGGGGGGCCGTGAAACAGCGTATGGTCCATCGCCTCGCCACGCTGCTTGGCGGACTGGATGAACACCCGCAGGTTCGACCGCGCCTCGGCCTGCCCCACGAACTCGTCCAGCATCTGCGGACGCAGCGCGCGGTCGAAGTCCTCGGGCAGCGGCTCGGGCCGCAGGGTGGGATCGCTGTCGTTCATGTACCATCCAGGACGAAGAATGCCCGCGAGGGCCAGGTGAGGCTATCTTACCCCTTCGGGGCCAGCAGTTTCAACGCCGCGCGCACCAGAGCGGAGGTATCTGCCTCCGGCATCTCCCCGCCCGCCTGCGCCACGGCGCCGGCGGCATCCCCCGGCCCGTAGCCGAGGTTGGCAAGCGCCGACAGCGCCTCCGCCTGCGCCGAAGACCGCGCGACGGGTGCTGCCTTGCGCGGGGTGCCCGGTTCGATCACCTGCGCCTCCTCGACGCCCTGCACTTCGGCCAGCGTGCCGCTCATCGCCATGACGCCGGGGGCCTTGTCCTTGAGGTCGAGCACAACGCGCTGCGCGATCTTCGGCCCAACGCCCTTGGCCGCCTTCACCGCGTTCCAGTCGCCCAATGCAATCGCGCGGCTTACACCGTCCGGACCGAGCGCGCCGAGGATGGCCAGCGAGGCCTTGGCCCCCACCCCCTGCACAGAGGTCAGCAACCGGTGCCATTCCTTCTCCACCAGCGTCTGGAAGCCGAAAAGCTGCATCAGGTCCTCGCGCACCACGAGATCGGTAAAGAGCGCCACGGCCTCCCCCACGCCCGGCAGCGCGGCCAGAGTCCGGTCGGAGCAATAGACCAGATACCCCACCCCCCGCACGTCGATCAGCACGTGGTCGGTGGCGCGGTAGTCGATGCGGCCGGTAATCTTGCCGATCATGCGCTCGCCCTTGCCACCGCCTGCGCAAGCGAGCTGGCCCCGCCGTGGTGCGCGTGGCAGATCGCGATGGCCAGGGCATCCGCCGCATCCGGCCCTGCGATTTCAACCCCCGGCAGCTGCATCCGCACCATATGGGCCACCTGCCCCTTGTCGGCATGTCCCACACCCACAACCGTCTTCTTCACCGTGTTGGGAGCATACTCCCCCACGCTGAGCCCGGCCTGTGCGGGCACCAGCATCGCGATGCCCCGCGCCTGCCCCAGTTTCAGCGTGCCGGCACCGTCCATGTTCACGAAGGTCTGCTCCACCGCCGCCGTATCGGGACGCCAGGTCACGACCACCCGCGTCAACTGTGCATGGAGCGACAACAGGCGCAGTGCGAGATCGGCCCCTTCCGACACGCAGATCCCGTTGGCCACATGCGCGATTCGGTTTCCGGTCACGTCGATCACGCCCCAACCAAGGTTGCGCAGCCCCGGATCAATGCCGATAACCCTTACCATCCCCGGATACCTCAAATTGTTGCTTTTTTGATGCACTAGCACGAAAGGCGAACATCCGCCAAGCTTTTCGTCCCGCGGCACATTACCGACAGGCAACGCGGCGCAAAAGAGACATTCGGGTCTGAATTCGCCACTCCAGAGCCTGAAACCGACGTTTCCAACACGAGTTTTTTGCCTTATTTAACGGTAGGTTATCGCCATTACGACCTATGCAATCTGTGCATGACACACATGCGTTCGTGTGGATTGCGCCGCGTTCGCCGACCGCCTAATTGCCAAGCACACCGCCGGGAAAACCGGCTTAACTGACTATAGAAGGACAGCTCACATGGCTGCTTACGACACATCCCGCACCGCATACGGCTCCGTCATTGCCGTTTCCCGCATCGCTTCCTTCGTGACCGGCCTGTTCGGTTCCGTCGTGGCCTGGAACGACGCCCGCGTCACCCGTAACGCACTGGCTTCACTTTCCGACCGCGAACTCGAAGACATCGGCCTGATCCGTGGCGACATCGATCTGGTCAGCAACGGCGACTTCATTCGGTGACTCCCGACCCTGCAGGCGAAACGCCCGCCTTACCCCGGCAACACGACGCAAAAAGCCGCGCATCTGAAAATCAGAGCGCGGCTTTTTCATTCCTTGGAGAACGACAGGAACACTGGCGACATTAAGTCGCCCCAAGCAAGGGCGAACAGATTACTCGTTACCGCAAAACAGGACCGACGAAATCGGCCAGGGAGGCCGCGACCGGGTCGATGGCAAGGGCCTTGGCACCAACCTGTTCGATCACGTTGCCTTTTTCGAGTTTGGAAAGACGCTCGTTGTAGGTCACCGGGCCGATGGCCACCAGCATGAACGCCTTGAAGGCGAAGAATCCGATCACCAGTACCACCATCGACTTGACGGGAAATCCACGCCGCGCGCGCTTGGGTTTGATGACGATCAGCCCGTCCTTGCCAACATGGCTCGAATATCCGTGTGTCATTTGCTCGTGCTTGCGACCGAGCAGGTTCAGGCGCTTCCTGAAATGGTCATGAGTCTCAACCATGGTAGCCTCTAAAATACAATCGGCCCCCACCGCTTGATTAAGATGATCTAGAGGCGAAATGTGGCAATTTAGGGGCAAACAGGTCAAATGCACCTAAAATGAGGACCAAATTATGTCATTTTCCGAATTGTCAGGGTGGTCCAGTCGACAATACTCTCCCTGTGGACGGCATTGATGCCGAAGCGTGCATAGACCCCTGCCACCTCGTCGGCCTGTTCATTGAGAATCCCGGACAGAATCGCATAGCCACCAGGTTGCAGAGCTTCGGCCATGTCGGGGGCCAGTGCCACCAGAGGCCCCTTGAGGATATTGGCAAAGACCAGATCGAAGGGTGCAGCCGCTGCCAGCCGGGGGTGATCGAAACCCGCCGCCTCAACGCATTCGACGCGGCCCTCAAGCCCGTTTGCCGCGACGTTGGCCCGTGCCACTTCGACCGCGACCTCGTCAATGTCGCTGGCCAACACCCGATCCGCCCAGATCCGTGCCGCCGCCATCGCCAGCACCGCCGTGCCACATCCGATGTCGACCACGCGGCGCCCCTGAAAACCATCAGTCGCCAGCCGGTCGAGCGCGCGCAGGCAACCCAGCGTCGTGCCGTGATGCCCGGTGCCAAAAGCCATCGCGGCCTCGATCAGCAGCGGTTCGCACGCCTGCGGCACCTTGTCCGCATCGTGGCTGCCGTAGACAAAGAAGCGCCCCGCCACCACCGGAGCCAGTTCGCGGCGCACATGGGCCACCCAGTCGGTCTCGGGCAGTTCCGAAACCACAAAGGGTTTCGCCCCCATCGCCGCCGCCAAGACTGCCAGTTCCGCACTGTCGGGCGGTGCCTCGAAATAGCCGCCGACCTCCCAGAGGCCAGAGCCGTCCTCCATCTCGAAAACGCCCACGCCGGTGGGTTCGGGGGTCATCCCCTCCATCGCCTCGCCCAGCCGGTGAGCGGCGTCGCGGCCCTCCAGGGTGGTCAGTGCCGTGAATGTCGCCATCATCGCCTCCGGTATCTGTCGGGGTTCGGGTAGGCGCGCGGGGGGACGGGGTCAAGGGTGGCCGGATCGACCTCGCGCAGCCCGTTGACGTAGAACCAGCCCCATGTCGCCGCCAGCACGCCCATCACCACCCCGGCGGCGGTCTGGCCATAGATCACCCCCGGCGCGCCGAAAGCGGCCGCCAGCCAGACGGCGGCGGGCCAGCTCAGCACCCCGTCCTTGATCCAGTTCACCAGCGTCGACCGCCCCGGCTTGCCG
>JBBSJO010000107.1:0-14472 GCA_038257185.1 Rhodobacterales bacterium
GCGGGCCGACGCGCACCCTTGTACCAGACCTCGCCTTCCTGCGGCACATAGAAGCCCGAGATCACATTCAGCATCGACGATTTGCCCGCCCCGTTCGGCCCGATAATGGCGCGGATCTCCCCTTCGCGGATGTCGAAGGAGATGTCCTTGATCGCCTCCACGCCCCCGAACCGCAGGGTGATGTTGCGCATCTCCATGACGACGGGGCCGATGGTGCGACCGTCGGCCGTCACAAAGCTGTCGGCTGTATCCTTCAAACCTTCACCCCTTCACCCTTTTCCAAATACCGCTGCGCGCCATCCGCCCCGGACGCGCGAAAGCGGCCGACCACCCCACGGGACGGCGGGCGGGGCGTCGTCGCAGACGCGCGTCGTCCGGCGCCCCTCATTCCGCTGCCATCTTCACACGATTGTCCGCAAAGACCTTCGCCGCGCGGATTTCCAGCGTCGCCTTGATCAACCCCTTGCGCCCGTCCTCATAGGTCACTTCCGTCTCGGTACTCACCTTGTCCGACCCGTCGTAAAGCGCCGTGATGATGTCCTCGAACTTCTCACCGATCACCTTGCGCCGCACCTTGCGGGTGCGTGTCAGCTCGCCATCGTCGGCGTCCAGCTCCTTGTGCAGCACGACGAAGCGGTGCACCTGACAGCCGGACAACATCTCGTCCTCGGCAATGGAGGCGTTGACCTGCTCCACATGAGACTGGATCTGGTCCATCACCTGGGGATGCCGCGCCAGTTCCTGATAGGACGCATAGCCGATGTTATTGCGCTCGGCCCAGTTGCCCACCGCCGTGAGATCGATGTTGATGAAGGCCGTGCATTCGTCCCGCCCGTTGCCAAAGACCACCGCCTCCAGGATATTGGGATAGAACTTCAGCTTGTTCTCGACGAACTTCGGCGCGAAAAGGCTGCCATCGGCCATCTTGCCCACGTCCTTTGCCCGGTCGATGATCCGCAGATGCCCGGTGCCTTCCTCGATGAAGCCCGCATCCCCCGTTGCCACCCAGCCCTCGGCATCCTTGGTGTCTGCGGTGCTCTCGGGGTTCTTGTAGTACTCCACGAAGACGCCGGGCGAGCGGTAGAATACCTCTCCGCTCTCCGCGATCTTCAGTTCCACACCGGGGCAGGTCACGCCAACAGTGTCTGACCGCACCTCGCCGTCGGGCTGCGCAGTGATGAACACGGTGGCTTCAGTCTGACCGTAAAGTTGCTTCAGATTGATCCCCAGCGAGCGGTAGAAATCGAAGATTTCCGGCCCGATCGCCTCGCCCGCCGTGTAGCCCACCCGAACGCGGCTGAACCCCAGCGTGTTCTTCAGCGGGCCGTAGATCATCAGCTCGCCGAGCCGATATTTCAACCGGTCCGCAAACCCCACCGGCTTGCCGTCAAGGATCGCGGGCCCGACGCGACGCGCGACGTCCATGAAACGGTCGAACAGCCATTTCTTGAAGCGGCTTGCGTCTTCCATCCGGATCATGACGTTGGTCAGCTGCGTCTCGAACACGCGCGGCGGGGCGAAGTAATAGGTCGGCCCGATCTCGCGCAGGTCGGTCATCATCGTCTCCGCACTCTCCGGGCAGTTGGTGCAGAACCCCGCCCACATCGCCTGACCCACGGAAAAGATGTAATCGCCGACCCAGGCCATCGGGAGGTAGGCGAGGATTTCGTCGCTCTGGCTCAGATTGTCAAAGGCGCAGGACGACTTGGCCGTCTCGATGATGTTGCGGTTGCTCAGCACCACGCCCTTGGGCCGCCCCGTCGTCCCGGAGGTATAGAGCATGACGCCGATGCTGTCGTAGTCCAGCTTCGCCTGCCGTGCCTCCAATTCCTTGATATGCGCCTCGCGCGTATCGCGGCCGCGCTGCTGCACCTCCCGGTAGCCATCCAGCGCCGCATGATCGTATTTCCGCAAACCCCGCGGGTCGAGGTAGACCATCCGCTCGAATTCCGGCAGCTGGTCCTTGACCTCGATGATCTTGTCGACCTGCTCCTGATCCCCCACGATGGCGAAACGCGCGCCGCAGTGGCTCATGACAAAGCCCATCTCCTCGGCATTGGCATCCTGATACATGGGCACTGGCACGGCACCGCACATCTCGACGGCGACCATCGCCCAATAGAGGTAGGGCCGGTTGCGCCCGATGATGGCGACGAATTCGCCCTCTTTCAGGCCAAGATCAATCAGCCCCAGTGCCAGCGCCTCGACCTCGTTTCGCGTCTGTACCCAGCTCCAGGTCTGCCAGATGCCATATTCCTTTTCCCGGTATGCAGGTGCATCCGGAAATCGGCTCGCATTGCGATGCAAAAGCGCCGGAACGGACTGGGGTCCGTCGGCGGTCAGCGGCTTGACCAAGTTTTCTCCTCCCATGCCCGCCCTTATCCGGGCAGGTCCGATCGCTTGTACGATTCTGTTGCGTACAAGGATGTTCCATTTGGTCTGAAGGTCAACTTTTTCCGGATGATTTCTCAATCCTTACGAATTGTAACAGGCCCCAATTCCCTTCCCCGCCGACGCGCCGGATGCTAGCCATGCCCCATGCAGCTGACCGACGACCAGACCAAGGCCATGACCAGCGCGGGGTTGAACCTGATCGCGCAGGCGCTGACGATCTATGACGCCGACCTGCGGCTCGCCGTCTGCAACGCGCCCTTCCAGTCGATGTTCGATCTGCCCGATGCGCTCGTCACCCCCGGTGCCACCTTCGAGGAAACCATTTACCATCTCGCCAGCCGGGGCGAATATGGCTCCGTCGCCGACATCCCCGCCTTCGTGGCCGAACGCGTGGATCAGGCCCGCGCCTTCGAGCCGCACTACATGGAACGCACCCGCGCCAATGGCCGCACCATCAGCGTCGAGGGCTCTCCGCTCCCGCAGGGCGGTTGGGTCACCGTCTATACCGATATCACCCGCACCAAACAGCAGGAAGCGCTGCTGCGCGCCCGCTCCGACGCGCTGTCCGATCAGGTGCTGTCTCATGCCGAACAGCTCGCGGCGACCAACCGCGAACTGGCCGCGATGATCACCACGCTGGAAGAGACCAAGCGCCAGCTCACCGATTCCGAGGCCCGCACCCGCCTGACCACCGAAATGATGCCTGCCCATATCGCCCATGTGGATGCCGCAGGCCACTACACCTATTCCAACCGCCGCCTGTCCTCGGTGATGCCCGGACGGCCCAGCAACATCGTCGGCCTGCACATCGCGGAAGCCCTCGGCGCATCGGCCCACAGCAGCATCGCGCCCTCGCTGGAGCAGGCCTATGGCGGCACAGCGGCGGTGATCGAGTTTACCGACGAGCCGAGCGCGCGGCGCATCCGCGGCTCCTTCACCCCGGACACCCGTGGCGGGATCTACATCCTGTCGATGGACGTGACCGAGGAGACCCAGGCCCGCGTCGCCCTGCAACAGACCCGCAAGCGCGAGATCGCGGCCCAGATGATCTCCGGCCTCGCCCATGACTTCTCCAACCTGCTGACGATCATCCTCGGCATGCAGTCCCGCCTTGCCCGCCTGCCCGCCCTGCCCGAAGATGCCGGTGCCCTGATCGAAGGCACGCTGGCCGCGGCCCGGCGTGGCGGCACCCTGCTCAGTGCCATAGGCGACATCACCAGCCCCCACGCGCTGCGTCCCGTCGCAACCGATCTGGCCGATCTGCTGTCGGACCTGCAAACGCTGGCCGCGCCCACCCTGCCAACGGACCTGTCGCTGAACGTCCGCAACGAAGCACCCGACGTCCGCGTGCTGTTGGACAAGGGACGGGTGCAGGACAGCCTGCTGAACCTCATCCTGAACGCCCGCGACGCCTGCGGTGCCAGTGGCACCCTCACCCTGCAGCAGTCGCTGGTCCACGAAACATGGATCGAATGGCGCCTCACCGACACCGGCCCCGGCTTTTCCCCCTCCGCGCTGGAACGCGGCTTCGATCCCTTCTTCACCACCAAGGGCAGCGAGGGCTCGGGGCTGGGCCTGTCGATGGTCTACGACATGGCCAAATCCGCGGGCGGTGACCTGCGCCTGTCGAACCCGGCGACGGGCGGCGCGCAGGTGATCCTGCGCCTGCCCTACCGCGTCGCCGTGCCCGCCACCACCGGCCTCGTCCTGCTGGTCGAGGACGCCGACGACCTGCGCGCCGTCGTGCGCGACATGCTGATGGAACTGGGTCATTCCGTGATCGAGGCCACCAGTGCCGACGAGGCCACGGCGCTGATCGCCGACCTGCCCGACATCGCCCTGGTTCTCTCCGACATCCAGTTGATGGGGGAAGCGACCGGCCTCGACCTCGCCGCGCGCATCGGCGGCGCGCTGCCGCTGGTGCTGATGACCTCCCTGCCCCCTGACCACCCGATGTTCCGCGCCGCACAGGCGCTGGCCCCCGTCCTGCGCAAGCCCTTCGGCGCCGCCGACCTCTCCGCCCTGATCGCCCCCACCGAGCTTGCCGCGCAATGAAGCGCCCCCTCGTCACGATCCTCGACGACGAACCGGCGATCCGCACGATGCTGTCGGAGGTGCTGGAGGACGCAGGCTTCGATACCCTCAGCTTCGGCCGCGCCCGCGCCTTCGAGGCGGCCCTTGCCACCCATACCCCCGACGTCTGCCTCGTCGACCTGTCGCTGCCCGACACAGACGGGTTGACGCTGGTGCATCGGCTGGCGCTGGAACAGGGCGCCATCGTCATCATCATCTCCGGCCGCGCCGAAGTGCAGGACCGCGTGACCGGGCTGGAACTCGGTGCCGACGACTACATCATCAAGCCCTTCGACCCGACAGAGGTCGTGGCCCGCATCCGCGCCCGCCTGCGCAGCGCCCGCCCGGCCCCGCAATCCGCCAGCACCGCGGCCTTCAACGGCTGGACGGCGCATTTCGACCGCTACGTCCTTCAGGACGACAGCGGCGTCGAGACGACCTTTTCCCACGCCGAGGGCGAGGTCCTGCGCCTTTTCCTCGACAGCCCCAAACGCCTGATCAGCCGCGCGCAGATGCAGGAAAGCCTCGGCGGGACTGCCTCCGAAAGCTTCGACCGCGCGATGGACGTCCGCATCTCACGCCTGCGCACCAAACTGCGCGAGGACCCCAAGAACCCGCAACTGATCAAGACGATCTACGGCGCGGGCTATATCTTTCTGGGGGACGTGTCCTGGCGCTGACGGCGACATCGCACGGTCCCGGCGACCCCATGCTGGTGGAGATCCTCGCGCTGATCCGCGAAGGTTTCGCCTATATGGAGGGCCGCATCGACCCGCCGTCCTCGATGCACAGTCTGACGCTGGAGGCGCTGCAGGACCATCGCCGCATCGGGGAAATCTGGTCGCTCGGCCCGCCGTTGTCGGCCTGCGTGTTTCTCACGCCCAAACCGGACGCGCTCTATATCGGAAAACTCTGCGTCGCGGCCCAGGCCCGTGGCCGGGGCCTCGCGCGCCACCTGATCGGCCTCGCGGAAAACCGCGCGCGCACCCTCCGCCTGCCTGGCCTCGAACTGCAAACCCGCGTGGAACTGACCGGGAATCAGGCCACGTTCGCCGCCCTCGGTTTCACGGAAACCGCCCGCACGGCACATCCCGGCTACGACCGCCCCACCTCGATCACCCTGCGCCGCCCCGTCGGCTAGCGCAGAGCCTTCACCGCCCGCGCCAGCACCTCGACCCCCGCGACAAGATCGCCCTCCGCCGTGTCCTCCTCGAAGGCATGGCTGATCCCGTCGATGGACGGCACAAAGAGCATCGCCACCGGCATCAGCCGCGACACGTTCGTCGCGTCGTGCAAAGCGCCCGATGGCATCCTGCGCCACTTGCCGGGTGCCACTGCCTCCGCCCCCTGCTCCAGCGCCCCGCGCAGGCGCGCATCCATCTGCACCGGCTCCAGCCCCAAAAGCGGCCCGTAGCTCAACACCATCCCGCGCTCCGCCGCGACCTCGGCGGCGGTCTCGCGGATGATCGCCTCCATCCGCGCCAGCCGGTCTGCATCGCCATCCCGCCACTGCATGGAAAACGTCGCCCGCCCCGGCACGATAGAGGACGCATTGGGATGCAGCGACACATGCCCGATGGTCCAGACTGTGGTGGGCGTGACCACATTGCGGAACCGCTCGTTCAGCAGCGCATTGAATGCCGCCACCGCCTGAAACGCATCGCGCCGCTGGTGCATGGGCGTGGTGCCCGCATGGTTCTGCTGGCCTTCAAAGGTCATCTTCATATCGCGGATACCGACGATGTCCGTCACCACCCCGATCTGCTCCCCGGCAGTATCGAGGTTCGGCCCCTGCTCGATATGCAACTCGACGAAACCGCTGAACTGTGCCGGATCGACGTCTCCCGTCACCATCTCCGCCACAGCCTTGCGCGCGTCCGCCAAAAGCACACCCGCGTGATCCGTCAACACATCCGCCTCCGCCAGCGACAGATGCCCTGACCAGACCGCCGACCCCGTGGTCACGCCAAAGCGCCCCTCCTCGTCCTGAAACGACACCACCGACACGCCCGGACAGACCCGCGCCACCTCCAGTGCGGCGATCACGCCCAGCGCCCCATCCAGCCAGCCGCCCTCCGGCTGACTGTCCGAATGCGACCCCAAGAGCAACGACGGCCCTTCGGCCAAACCAAATAGGTTGCCCATCGCATCGACAGCCACCCGCAACCCCGCCTCCTCGAACCGTCCCGCCAACCACCGCCGCGCTTCGACGTCCGCCTCGGAATAGGCGGGCCGCACCACGCCTTTGCCCACACCCCCCGCGCCAAAGCCTCTCAGCGCATGAAGGTCCGCCAGGAACCGCTCCGCATCTACACCCACATCTTCCCCCATTCACTTTGCCGAATAAACTCTGCAGGGGGTTTGGGGGGCGCAAAGCCCCCCATCAGCAAGAATAGATCGCGCGCGGCGCAGCCGCTCCGCTTCGATCACTCCGCCGCCACCGCCTGCACCACCGCCTCGACCTTTACGGCCGAAAACTTGAACTCCGGGATCTTGCCATAGGGGTCCACCGCCGGGTTGGTAAGGATGTTCGCCGCCGCCTCGACATAGGCGAAAGGCAGGAACACCATGTCCGGTGACACCGCCCGGTCCTCCCGCGCCATGATCTCGATCGATCCGCGCTTTGTGGTCAGCCGCACGTGCTCTCCGGGTGCCACGCCCAGTTTGCGCAGCGTCGAGGGATGCAGCGAACAGTTCGCTTCGGGCTCCAGCCCGTCCAGCACGGTGGCCCGGCGCGTCATGGAGCCTGTGTGCCAGTGCTCCAGCTGCCGACCCGTGGTCAGGATCATCGGGTACTCCGCATCGGGCACGTCGTCCGGTGCGATGATGCTGGCCGGCGTGAACCGCGCGCGTCCGTCAGGACGCGGGAAACCGTCGGCAAAGACGATGGCCTGCCCCGGATCGGTCTCGCTCAGCGACGGGTAAGTCACCGCGTTCTCGCGCTCCAACCGCTCCCATGAAATGTTTGCCAGCGACCGCATGTTCAGCTTCATCTCGGCGAAAACCTCCGCTGGTCCCGCGTAGTTCCAGCCCAGCCCCAGCCGCTTGGCCAGTTCCACCTCGATCCACCAGTCCTGCCGCGCCGCGCCCGGAGGCGCGAGTGCCGGTCGGCCCATCTGCACCTGCCGGTTGGTGTTGGTCACCGTGCCGGATTTCTCCGCGAAGGCTGAGGCGGGCAGGATCACGTCGGCGAAGTTTGCCGTCTCCGTCAGGAAGATATCCTGCACCACCAGATGCTCCAGCTTGGCCAGCGCATCCCGCGCGTGCTCCACGTCCGGGTCCGACATGGCGGGGTTCTCGCCTAGCACGTACATGCCCTTGATCTGCCCCTCGTGCACCGCGTCCATGATCTCGGTCACCGTCAGGCCCTTCTGGCCGCTGAAATCCTCCGAGCCCCAAACCTCGGTGAAGGCCTTGCGCACACCCTCGTCCATGACCGACTGGTAGTCTGGCAGGAACATCGGCACCAGCCCCGCATCCGACGCGCCCTGCACGTTGTTCTGCCCCCGCAGCGGGTGCAGCCCCGCGCCGGGGCGGCCCACCTGCCCGGTCATCAGCGCGAGACTGATCAGACAGCGCGAGTTGTCCGTGCCGTGAATATGTTGCGAAATGCCCATCCCCCAGAAGATCATCGCGGCATTGGCCCCCGCAAAGGTCCGCGCCACGTCGCGCAGCACCTCGGCCTCGACGCCGCAGATCTCGGCCATCCGCTCTGGTGTGAAGTCCTTGAGATGCGCGCGCTCGGCCTCCCAGTTCTCGGTATAGGCCGCGATATACTGTTCGTCGTAGAGTTTCTCCTCCACGATCACATGCATGATGGCATTCAGCATCGACACATCAGTGCCGGGGCGGAATTGCAACATGTGGCTGGCAAAGCGTTTCAGTGCCTGCCCGCGCGGATCCATCACGATCAACTTGCCGCCGCGCTTGGTGAACTGCTTGAAGTAGGTGGCCGCGACGGGGTGGTTCTCGATCGGGTTGGCGCCGATCACGATGGCCACGTCAGCGTTCTCGATCTCGTTGAAGGTCGCAGTCACGGCACCGGAGCCGACGTTTTCCATCAATGCCGCCACCGAGGAGGCATGGCACAGCCGGGTGCAGTGATCGACGTTGTTGTGACCGAACCCCTGCCGGATCAGCTTCTGGAACAGGTAGGCTTCCTCGTTCGTGCACTTGGCGGAACCGAAGCCCGCCACCCCCGTGCCGCCGATATCCTTCAAGCCTTTAGCCGCAAAATTCAGCGCCTCGTCCCAGCTCGCCTCGCGGAAATGCGTCTGCCAGTTCCCGGGGTCCACGTTCAGCCCCTTGGCGGGCGCATCGTCGCGGCGGATCAGCGGCTTTGTCAGCCGGTGGTCGTGGTGGATGTAGTCAAAGCCGAAGCGCCCCTTGACGCAGAGCCGCCCCTCGTTCGCCGGGCCGTTGATCCCGTCGACGTACTTCACCTTGCCGTCCTTCACCTTCAACGAAATCTGGCAGCCCACGCCGCAGAACGGGCAGATGCTTTCGACCTCGGAATCGAAATCCTTGGAATCGCCCACCTGTGCTTCGTCGACGACCGAAGCCTCCATCAAAGCCCCCGTCGGGCAGGCCTGCACGCATTCGCCACATGCCACGCAGGTCGAGGCACCCATGGGGTCAGCCATGTCGAAGGTCGGATAGGTGCTGTGCCCGCGCCCGGACATGCCGATTACGTCGTTGACCTGCACCTCGCGGCAGGCCCGCACGCACAAACCGCACTGGATACAGGCGTCGAGGTTCACGCGCATCGCCACGTGGCTGTCGTCCAGCAGCGGAATGCGGCCCTCCTCCAGCTTCGGAAAGCGGCTCTCCTCCACCCCGTTCATCGCTGCCATGTCCCACATGTGGCTCGACTTGTCGTGGCTGACCGCGTGGTCCGGCATATCCGCCAGCAACAGCTCAACCACCATCTTGCGCGCATTCTCTGCCCGCGCATTGTTGGTGGTCACCACCATCCCCTCGGACGGCTCCCGGATGCACGACGCCGCCAGCGTCCGCTCGCCCTCGATCTCGACCATGCAGGCGCGGCAGTTGCCGTCGGGGCGATAACCCGGCGCGGGCTTGTGGCAGAGATGCGGGATTTTCAACCCCCGGCCATTCGCCACTTCCCAGATGGTCATCCCTGCCTCGGCCTCGACCGTTTCGCCGTTCAGCGTGAATGTGATCCTGTCCGTCATGGGTGCCTCCTGCAACGTGCCCCCGATCTATACCCAAGATCCCGGCCGCACAGGAGTCCCATTCCCGACGCCCGCCCCCGGTTTTGCGCCACGCAGGTTTCCGATGCGCGCCATTCCTCCTTCATCTTGCCGGATAAACCTCCCCGCGGAGCGTCCCGCACTTTCCATGCGCGCGGCGCTGGCCTATCAAGACGGCGAAGGAGCAACCATGTCCCACATCACCCTCATCCGCCACGGTCAGGCCAATTCGCTGGCCAAGGACGAGGTGAGCTATGACAAGCTGAGCCCGCTGGGACACGAACAGGCCGCCTGGCTGGGTGATTACCTCAAGCACAGCGCCACCCATCACACCCGCCTCTACACGGGCACGCTGCGCCGCCACATCGAAACGGCGGAAGGCATGGAGACCGGGCTGGAGCCAATGCGCGACGCACGGCTGAACGAGCTGGAATACTTCACCCTCGCCAGTCTCATGGAACAGCAGCACGCCGTGCCCTTCCCCGTCGAACAGGGCCAGTTCGCCGTGCATTTGCCGCAGGTCTTCGACTACTGGAAGGCGGGCAAGCTTGAAGACCCGCCCGAAAGCTTCGCCAACTTCGAGCAGCGCATCCAGTCCGTCCTGCACGAGATCGCCGATGGAGAGGGCCCGGCCCTTGTCGTGACCTCTGGCGGTCTGATCTCGATGGCCATGGCGCAGGCCATGGGTCTCGGCATCCCGGCGATGGCGCGGATCGCGCTGGCGATCATGCATACCTCCATGCACCGGCTCTTTCCCATCGGCGGGCACTGGTCGCCCGTGCTTTTCAACGCCGTCCCGCACCTCGACACGCCCGACCGCCGTGCCGCGCAAACCCATATCTGAAAGGCCTGACCGATGCTGAAACTCTACTATTCCCCCGGCACCGTCGCCGTCTCCGTCGCCGTGGGGCTGGAGGAAGCCGGACTGGCCTACGAGCCCGTCCGCGTCGATTTCGCGAATGCGGCCCAGACCAAACCCGAGTACCTTTCTATCAACCCCAAGGGCCGGGTGCCCACACTGGTTACCGAAAGCGGCACGACCCTGACGGAAGTCGGCGCGATCCTTGACTACATCGCCACGCTGGCACCGGGCAAAGGGCTTTTGCCCGACGATGCGGAAGACGTGGCCCACATGCGCGGCGTCATGTACTACCTCGCCTCCACCATGCACGTCGCCCACGCCCACAAGATGCGCGGCTCCCGCTGGGCGGACCAGCAATCCAGCTTCGACGACATGAAAGCCAAGGTCCCCGAAACCATCCGCGCCTGCGCCACCTACATCGAGAACAACGCCCTGCGCGGTGATTTCGTCCTGGGCGACCGGATCAGCCTCGCCGATCCCTACCTGTTCACCGTCTGCAATTGGCTGGAAGGCGACGGCGTCCCGCGCGCCGATTTCCCGAAAATCGACGGTTTCCTGAACCGGATGGAGGCGCGTGACAGCGTCAAGGCCGTCCGCGCCAAGGGGATTCTCTGAACCATGCCACACCTTTGGGTCCGCGCCGAGCAGCGCGCCAACGAAACCCGTGTCGGCCTGACGCCAGAGGGCGCCGCCGACCTGATCCGCGCGGGCTTTGACGTGACAGTGGAGGAGAGCGACACCCGCGTGATCCCCGCCGCCGCCTACGCAAAGGCGGGATGCACCCTCGCCCCCGAAGGCGCATGGCCCGACGCGCCCGGTGACGCGATCATCTTCGGCCTCAAGGAATTGCCCGAAAACGGCACGCCCCTGAAACACACTCACATCATGTTCGGCCATGCCTTCAAGGGTCAGGCGGCGGGGCAGGTCCTGCTGGAGCGGTTTCGGAAGGGGGGCGGCACGCTGCTGGACCTGGAGTATCTGACCAACTCCGAGGGCCGCCGCGTCGCAGCCTTCGGCTACTGGGCCGGATTCGCGGGCGCCGCTGTCACGCTGAAATGCTGGGCCGCACAGCAACAGGGTGCCACCGCAGGACCCATCACCCCCTATGTCGGCGCGGACGCGCTGAAAGCGGCACTGGCGGCGGAGCTCGACGGGCTGTCCCGACCTGATGCACTGATCATCGGGGCCCTTGGCCGTGTCGGCACCGGCGCGTCCGATCTGCTGGAGGCGATGGCCTGCCGCGTCACCGGCTGGGACATGGCCGAGACCGCACATGGCGGACCCTTCCCGCAGATCCTCGACCATGCATTGTTCATCAACTGCATCCTTGCCGGGCCAAAAACGCCCGTCTTCGTCACTCCGGACGCGCCGACATTACCCCGCAAGCTGCGCGTGATCGGCGACATCGCCTGCGATCCCGACAGCGACTTCAACCCGGTGAAGGTCTACGATCGCACGACGACGTGGGACTCGCCCGCGACGCGCGTTCACGACGACCCGCCGCTTGATGTCGTGGCCATCGACAACCTGCCCTCGATGCTGCCGCTCGAAAGCTCGCAGGACTATGCGGGGCAGCTTCTGCCGACCCTGCGCGAGCTGTCAGGCGACCGTACCGGTGTCTGGGCCCGCGCCCGCGCCGTGTTTCAGGAGAATATGCGGTAATAGAGCCAGTCCGGCAGGAATTGCGCACCCCGGAAGAGCAGCGAAAAAGCCCAGGGGAAGCTCTTCTTGAAGTCGTACCCGCCCATATGCTCGAAGACTTCCTGCGCCGCCGCTTCGGGCTGCATCAGGAACGGCATCTTGAAATCGTTCTTGTCGGTCAGCTGGGTCTTGATGAATCCGGGATTGATGACCTGCACCTGCACCCCCGTCTTGCGAAGATCGGCGTGCATGCACTCCGCCAGGCTCATCGCCGCGGCCTTGGACGCGGTATAGCCGATGGAGCCGGGCAACCCGCGAAACCCGGTGAGGCTGGACGTGATGACGATATGGCCCGCATCCCGCGCCACCATGCCGGGGACCACCTGCCCCATCACCCGCACCAACCCGGTAAAGTTCACGTCCGCCATCGCCACCGCGTGCTCCGGCTCCCATTCCTTCGCGCCGAAAGGCCAGTAGACCCCCGCGAGGTACACGATCCCGTCGACCTCACCCACCGCCTCGGCGGCCTCGGCCACGCTGGCGTCATCCGATACGTCAATCACCTGCACCTGCGCCCGACCCGGCAGGTTCGCGGCCAGTTCCTTGAGCTTATCCTCGGACCGGGCCGACAGGATCACCTCCGCCCCCGCGCGGCTCAGTTTCTGCGCCAGTGCAGCCCCCAGCCCGTCGCTCGCGCCGACCAGCCAATACCGTTTCGATTGCCAGTTCTTCATCATTTCCCCTTCGGTCGTATGGTCGCCACCAGTTCGGCCACCTTGAGCCCGTACTTGCGGAACTGGCTGCGGTTCACAATCGTGCCGTCGGGCGTCAGGTACATCCAGTCCACCGTGTTCAGCACATGCCCCCCGGCGTTTGCGGGAAGCCGGATTGTATAGCACATCTGCACTGCCATCCCGGTCTGGACGCCCTTGCCGCCGCCGGGCACGTCGTCTGCGGTCGTGGTGAACCTGCCGCGCTCACCGAGCGTGATGATCCACTGCCGGACCTGTGTATTTCCGGTGTTGTAGCGAAAGCGTTCGTCCATCACGCCGTTATCGCCGTCCCAGCGGATATGGAAATCGGCAACGAAGCTGCTCGTGACGCGCCCCAGCGGGCCAAAGATCACGCCTTCGCAGATCATGTCGCCGGTGAGGTGCTGTTTCAGGTCGAAGGCGGGAAATCCGTCGGTGTAGTCCTCGGGCTTCTGCCCCCGAAACGACGCTAACCTGGTACGCGCGAGGACCAGCAACAGTGCCAGTAACAAACCAACAAGGACGGACAAAAAGGCCTCCATCATACTTCCCCGAACTTTCCGGCGCGGCTGAGCAAGACAATCGCCAGAACCTTCAGAGCGCAAGGCACACCCGCATACAGCAAGATCAGCAGCCTGACGGCACCCGCAGGACTTTCCCCGGCGCCGCTTTGCAATCCCGCACTCTGTAACAAGGGAAGTAGGGCAACCGCCGCCAGTGCCAAGGTGAACTTGGACGCAAAAGACCACAACCCGAATCCTTCCGCCGCCGATGGCGCGATCTGCGCCATGCGCGTGGCGAACATCGCCGGCAGAAGCGTCAGGTCGGCACCCAGCACTGCACCGGACGCGACGCAGACCAGCGCGAACAGGGCGACATCGCCTGCCGTCAGGAACAGCGCGCCTCCGAAGGAGACGATCCCGAGGCACATCGCCACCAGCAGAACCTGCCTGCTGCCATGACGCTCCGCAAGCATCCCCCAGAACGGCGCGGCGCCTGCGGCAGAGAGGAAGAACAGCAGCAGAAGCGGGCCCTCCCATCCGGGTGCCTGCAGGGCGATCTCGACGTAGAACAGAAACAACGTCGAGGTGACTGCCACGGGGGCGGCATTGACCAGCGCCACCAGCAGCAGCAACCGCGCAGGCCCGTCGCGAAGGACCGTTCCAAACCCGGTTGCAGGCGGCAATCCGGCATCGCGCCATTCACCGCGCATCGCCCAACACGCGCAGAACGCCAGCACTGCAAATCCTACCGCAAACCCGGCAAAGGGCGCCGCGATCCAGAGCCCCAGCATCACAGGGGCCACGGAGGCCGCACAAACTCCCAGCAAGGCCCCTGTCTCGCGCCAGCGGGCCAGTTGCAGGTGTGCGCCTCCCGGCAAGGCGTCGGCCTTGGCGACACCCTGGGCGTAAAAACAGATCGTGAGGAAGCTGAAGGCCGAGAATACCCCCGTCAGCATCAGCCCGAACCACAGCAGCGGCGCCACCGGGGGCGGCACGGCAAAAAGCCCCAGCATTGCAGCAGCCATCACCGTAGA
>JBBSJO010000108.1:0-14387 GCA_038257185.1 Rhodobacterales bacterium
CGCCACGCTCAGTTGCACCTGTGCCGACGGCACGGTGTTAAGCAGCATGTCCTGGATGCGCGCCCGCGCCGTTTCGGGGGCCATGCCCGACACCTTCATGTTGCCCACGAAGGGCAGAAAGATGCGCCCGTCGGACCCGACCTGCACGTCCTGCAAATTCGCCACCCGCGCCCCTGGCGCGATCAGCAACGAATTGGCGTCCGCGTCCCAGATGCTGATGTTCAGCACATCACCGGGCGCGATCAACAAACTGGCTGGCTGATCCACATGCCGGATCCAGTCATAGGACGTGGTGCCGAACTGCGGCCAGCCGGTGATCAGCGGCAGGCTGTCGCGGGTGACGGAAAACACCGCGAAATCCGCGACGGCCGCCCCGTCGCGATCCGTGGCCGCAAGCACCTCGCTGCGGAAACCCGCGCCGCGGGGCGTGTTGCAGGCCGCAAGCGCCAGGGTCGATCCCAGACACAGGGCCAGAATGGCAATGCGGCGGAAGTGCGCTGTCATGTATTCCCCCCGGGAGTCCGACGCCGGACATGGTCCATCGTATGGGTAGCGCATACCCTTTTCGCCCCCCCGGGTGCAAGCCTGCTGCGCCTGCCTGCGCCACGCTTTGCCGCCCCCCTTTGCCCGGACCTACGTTATCCGCTATGCCGCGTCGGAACGGACAGGGGATGCGGGCATGGGCGAGCGGTTGTTGATGGTGGGGGCGGGGCTGTCGGGCGCCGTGTTAGCACGCGAACTGGCGCAGGCGGGGCATGCGGTCACCGTGGTCGATGCACGCCCCCATGTCGCGGGCAACTGCCATACGGCGCGTGACGCAGACACGGGCGTCATGGTCCATACCTATGGCCCGCACATTTTTCACACCGATGACGATGGCGTGTGGGATTACGTCCGGCAGTTCGCGGACTTCATGCCCTACAAGAACCAGGTCAAGACGACAGTGGCGGGCCGGGTCTATTCCCTGCCCGTGAACCTGCACACAATTAACCAGTTCTTCGGGACGGCCCTACGCCCCGAAGAGGCGCGCGATTTCGTCGCAGCACAGACCGCCGACATTCCCGATCCGCAGACATTCGAAGAACAGGCCCTCGCCTTCGTCGGTCCCGACCTCTATGCCGCCTTCTTCAAGGGCTACACCGAGAAACAATGGGGCACCTCCCCCGCCAACCTGCCCGCGTCGATCCTGAAACGCCTGCCCCTGCGGTTCAACTACGACGACAATTATTTCGCCCACCGCCATCAGGGGATGCCGCGCGACGGCTATACCGCACTGGTGGAAAACATCCTCGATTATCCGGGCATTACCGTCATGTTAGAGACTGTTTTCGACGCCAATCAAACGGGAGATTGGGATCATGTCTTCTGGTCCGGCCCGCTGGATGGCTTCTTTGGTCACAGGCTGGGGCGGCTGGGCTATCGCACCTTGGATTTCGAGATGTTTCGTGCGACGGGCGACTGGCAAGGCTGTGCGGTGATGAACCATCCCGACGCAGACGTGGCCCACACCCGCATTAGCGAACATAAGCACTTCGCCCCTTGGGAAAACCACGCGGAATCAGTGCTTTACCGTGAGTTCCCCCGCGCCTGCGGGCCGGACGACATCCCCTATTACCCAATCCGCCTGACGCAGGAGAAATCTCTGCTCGCCGATTACGTGGCCCTCGCGGACAGCACCTCCAACGTCACTTTCGTCGGGCGCCTCGGTACCTATCGCTATCTCGACATGGACATCACCATCCGCGAGGCGCTGGATCTGGCACAAACCTTCCTTGATGCCCGGGCCAGCGATGCCCCTGCCCCGCGCTTTTCGAAGGCACCCTTGTGAAACTGGTTGCCATCGTCGTCACCTTCAACAGGCTGCATCAGTTGCAGATCACCCTGCCCGCCCTGAAGGATCAGGACGTCGATTATATCGTCGTGGTGGATAATGCCAGCACCGACGGCACGGACCGTTGGCTGGCCGATCAGGCGGACGCCCGCGTCCATGTCGTGACCCTGTCCGACAACACCGGCGGCGCGGGCGGGTTTGAGGCCGGCATGGCATATGCATCCGCCAAGTTGGAGCCTGATTGGGTCTTGCTGATGGACGACGACGCCCGCCCCTATCCGAGCGCACTGGCGCTGTTTCGCAGCGAGGTCCCAACATTAGAGGCTGATTTCCCTGCCTTGGGTGCGGTGGCCGCTGCCGTCTTCTACCCCAACGGCACACTGTGCGAAATGAACCGCCCGTCGCGCAATCCGTTCTGGCACCTGCCCCTACTGCTGCGCACGCTGGTCGGCGGCAGCCGTGCCGGTTTCCATCTGGCGGATGCGGATTACCGCGCCGATGCTCCCACCTGCGCGATCGATGTAGCGTCATTCGTCGGCTACTTCGTCAAGGCGGCGGCCTGGCAAAAAGCCGGCCTGCCCGAAGGCGGGCTGTTCATCTACGGCGATGATGTGCTGTATTCCCTGCGCCTGCGGCGGGCGGGCTTTGCCATGGCCTTTGCGCCGATGATCCGCTTTACCCACGACTGCGGCACGATGGGCGATGGCTTTGTCTATCGCCCCTTGTGGAAGATCTACTACCACTGCCGGAACGGCGTCGCCATCGCGCGGCAGGCTGCCGGGCCGCTGATCTTTCCCGCCGCCCTTGCCTATTACACGCTGATCTGGGCGCAGCGTGGGCGGCACTGTGAAGGCGCCGAGCGCAGGCTTTACTACCGGATGATGCGCCGGGGCCTGCGCGACGGGCTGCTGGGCCGGCGCGGCCGGGTCGATACGGTTCACGACGCGGTGCGGGGACTGGTCCCGCCCGCACCAAAGGCGTAGATTGCCCCAAACGCCTAAAGGATCGCCCATGTCGCAGGACAATGCCCCCGCCGCGAAACCCAGCTCCGTCGTGCCCATCGCAGGTGCGGCCAACCCCGGTTACGAAAAGGTGCCGCTCAGCGATAATGACCTCAAGGACCCCGACAAGGTCAAGCTGGTGCAAGAGATCAACCTCTCACGTCATCGCCAGCAGGAGAGTTCCAAGGAAATCCAGCGCCTGCGCCGGGAACTGGATGACGCGATCATTACCATCAAGGAAGGTACCGCACTTGTCCGCCCCGTCGCCCGCCCGGCGCGGATGCAGACCCGCCATTACGGCCTGATCACGAGCTTTGCTGCGATGGTGCTACTGCCGATTGGTGTCGTTGCGGGATACCTCTATACGAGGGCTGCGGATCAATACGCCTCCACCATGGCCTTTACCGTCCGGTCAGAGGACATCAGTTCCTCGGCCGCCGACCTGCTGGGCGGGATAGGAGCTGGCCTGGCCGGGGCCGGCGGCGGGTCTGCGGGGACCGATGCCGATATCCTTTACGAATTCATGCACAGCCCGGACATGGTGCGCCGGGTGTCCGAACAGATCGACCTGCAGACCGCCTTCAGCGCACCGCGCGACCAGGACCCGGTCTTTGCCCTGGCCTCCGACAGCACGATCGAGGATCTGACCAATTATTGGACCCGAATGGTGACGATCTCCTACCATTCGGGCTCTCACCTGATGGAGGTGACGGCCCGCGCCTTTACCCCGCAGGACGCCCGCACCATCGCGGAAACCGTGTTTTCCGAAAGCAGCCGGATGATCAACGCGCTGTCGGACATCGCCCGCGCCGACGGCACACGCTATGCCGCCGAGGATCTGCAAATCGCCCTCGACCGGCTGAAAAAGGCCCGCGAGGCACTGACCCAGTTCCGGCTTGAGAACGAGATCGTCGACGTTGAGGCCGATATCGCCAGCCAAATGGGCCTGCTGTCGGGCCTGCAGGGCCAGCAGACCGAGGCGCTGATCGAGCTTGACCTGCTCTCGGAAACTGCGCGTTCGGGCGATCCACGGCTGGTCCAGGCGCAGCGGCGGCTTGCGGTGATCGAGGTGCGGATCGCCGAGGAACGCCGGAAATTCGGGGCCGGTGGCGCGGGGCCTGGCGGCGAAAGCTATGCCAACACGGTGGCCCAGTTTGAAAGCCTCTCCGTAGACCGGCAATTCGCGGAACTGGCGTATGCCTCCGCACTCTCAGCCTATGACACCGCCAAGGCCGAGGCCAACCGCCAAAGCCGCTATCTGGCGGCCTACATCACGCCGACGCTGGCGCAGCAGGCGGAATACCCCCGCCGCATCCGGATCATCGCGATGACCGCGCTCTTTGCGATGCTATTGTGGATCATCAGCAGCCTAATCTTCTACGCTCTGCGCGAACGCCGGTAGACGCCCATGATCGTGCTGGACAATGTAACCAAAACGTTTCGCACCGGAAACACGCGCAAGACCGTGGCCGACAACATCAACGCGACCTTTCCCACCGGCAAGATCGTGGGCCTGCTGGGCCGCAACGGGGCCGGCAAATCCACACTGATGGATATGATCGGCGGGTCGATGAACCCCGATAGCGGCCGGATCATCACCAAGGGCACCGTGTCTTGGCCCGTGGGCTTTGCCGGGAGTTTTCACCGCGACATGAGTGCCGCGCAAAACACCCGCTTCGTCGCGCGCGTCTACGGCGTCGATTCCGACGAGCTACTGGATTTCGTCGCCGACTTTGCCGAGCTTGGCGCGCATTTCCACGAGCCGATCCGCTACTACTCCTCCGGCATGAAGGCACGTCTGGCCTTTGGCGTGTCCATCGGCATACCCTTCGATACCTATCTAGTGGACGAGGTGACGGCCGTGGGCGACGCCAGTTTCCGCCGCAAGAGTCGCGTGGTCTTCATGGACCGGATGGAGCGGGCGGGGGCCATCATGGTGACCCATGCGATGGGGCAGGTACGCCAGATGTGCAGTGCCGGTGCGGTGCTGGAAAACGGCAAGCTGACCTATTACGACGACGTCGACGAAGCGATTGAGGCGCATCACGCCAACATGGGCACCGGCGAGGAAGAATAGCCATAACAGCCCCAATCACGGCGCGAAAAAATACATTTCAAAAACCATATGTTTCGCATGCGATACATATTATGTAAAATAGAAAGATGCCCGAAGCGGGGTGCTGCGGGCCTCTTGCATTGGTCATCAGAATCTAAAAACCCTAAGCAAGGTCTTTTCAGCCCTTGTCTAGGTCGCGTAGCGCCTGCATCAGGCGGATAACAAAAATCCGATTTTCAAGCGCCGGCCCCGTCAGGCGAAACGCACCATTTTTTTCCACCCGCAGCACCAAACCATCGCACAGCGCTTCCAGCTCCGGCTCCCAATGCTTGCGGGGGCGTTCGCCGGTAATCATGGGAACCGTGGGTCCAGCGGTCGCCACGGTCCGGGCGATGATCTGCGCCTCACGCTCGGACGTGCGATCAGGCTCCGTCATCAGGGCCGACATCAGTTCCTGCGCAAGGGTGTCGTCCGCCTCCAAGGCCTGCACCAGCGCCAGACCGCTGCGTTCCGTCAGGTCGGTGGGGTGCTTCAGGCCCTGATCCAACTGGCGCACGATACTGAGGAACTGATTGATCTTGGACCGCTTTGATCGGGACACAGCAGCAAAGAGCTTCGCCAGTGCAACACGATCGCTGCGAAACACGCCCTTGTCGACGGCGCGGGCCACGATGCGGGCACGTTCATAGAAGGACAGCCCGACACGGATCTCGTTTTCCTCGACCATCGCGACATAGGATTCCGCTGCATCGGCCGGTGTGCGAACAATAGCCAGAACAGTCTCGAACGCACGCTCTTTCGTTTCGAACAGCAGATCGCGCAGCGCCCCCAGACGCCGCCAGCCCGAAATCAGACCATAGCGGCCATCTTCCAGTGCCACGACCTCAATCGCAGTCTGCTGGCCACGCTGACGAATGCTGTCCTTCAGCACGCCCATCTCTTCGGCATCCGCCGACAGACGATCGCGGACCAGATGATCGGCGTCGATCAGGTGCAGCGGCAGGCGTTGAATCAGGCGCCCCTCGGCGCGTGCATCGGTCAGGGTCTGAGCAACCTCGGCCAGCGCATTGGTGCTGGCCGCATCATGCGCCACGTCGGCGATCGGGGGTCGAATAGATCCTAAACTCCGATTCAGAGCCTGCGCAGACTTCACCTCTGGTGACGGAACAGGACGGGCAAGGCCCACCCCAAGAATCGGTGTTAGGCGCTTACGCTTCGCCATGGGACAAACCTTTCGCAAAAAGGGCAGGGTGGGGCGATCCGGTTATCACCGCCAGTATGCCCCGCGTGGTGCCTGCGACAGTGCGCTGAAAAATACATTTCAAAAACTCAATGTTTCGCAAGCGATACATATTATGTAAAATAGCCATCACTCGGCCGCGGTCCCTGCCGCGGTTTTTTCCGTATCACGCAAGGCGATCTCATCCTTGCGCCAAGCACCCAGCAGCAGGGTCTTGAAGGCGGCATAGGTAGCATCGAAGGTCTCGCGGCCACGGGCATAGGTTTCGCGGTTGAAATCGCGGTAGTCCGCCTCGTAGATGCCCTGTACCTGTTCGCCTGCTTGCCCGATCAGGGCGGTGAAATCCTGCCGGTGTGGTGACAGGGTCTTGCCCAGATAGGCCTGCATCATCCCCGCAAGTTCCGCCTGCTGGTTGCCATCATAGCGCGTCACGACGGCGCGGACCGCGTCCCACTGGAATGCCATCTCGGGCCGGCCCAAGGCGCGGGCGGCAAGGTTTTCTCCGTCCTCGATGGACTGGAAGGTGGTGTGGAGCATGTCAAAGAAACGGCCGGTGGAGTCGAACTCCAAAAAGCTGGCACCCACCGGCACTAGCAGGATGTCGGCGGCGGCTAGGCCATTGATCGTGAGGTAGCCAAGCGCCGGGGGCGTATCGATGAAGACAACATCGTAGTCATCCAGAATGCCGTCCGCCTCGAGCGAGTCGGTTAGCGCGTCCCACAGCTTCCATCCCCGGCCCTGCATCCGCCAGACGGGAACCTGGAATTCCGCCCAATACAAATTCAGCTGCGCCCCGATCAGGTCAATGTTGGGCCAATGCGTTTTCTGGACGAGGGTCTGCGTCGTGACCCCCAGCGCCTCGGTCAATGTGTCGTCCAGCGGGATCGGATTGTCGCCCCGGTCCATCCGCCGTTGGTTGTCCGATTGCAAATGCTTCGCATAGTGGCGTGCGAGCAGCGGGAACACCGTCTGCCATTCATCCGCCACCGTGCCGCCGAAAACGCTGGTCATCGACGCCTGACTGTCGAGGTCGATCACCAACACCCGGTAGCCGTCCAATGCGGCCGACATGGCCAGATGCGCCGCCGTGCTGGTTTTACCGACCCCGCCCTTGAAGTTCGCCACCGCGACCATTTTCGCGAGCAGTCCCTTGGGGCGGTAGGGCTGGTATTCCTTGGCCTTGGACCCCTCCTTGCCGAAGTGTGCGCGCAGCGTCAGTACCTCGTCGAGGGCGAACCACTTTGCACCGCCTTCGGTCTCGCTCCTCCCTTGCGGCCAATCGGGATGCTGCTTCAGCACCCGGCGGAAATGGGCTTGGGCGACGGGGATCAGATAGCGCGTGATTTCCCATGTGGAAAACAGGCGTAGGTGCCGCTTGCCATCCTCAGCCAGACCGCGGCCTGCCAAATCGTCACGCCCATCGCGGGCGGCGGATGCGATCGTGGCAAAGCCCGCTGTCGTGACCGGGTCGTCCAGATCGGCCATCGCAGCATCGGGGTTAATGCGGAAATAGGGGGGAAGGGGGGTCGTGCTGCTCATGCTGTGCTGCCCTTGTGCCTGACGTGGTATCCGACCTTATGTGCGGCCTTTTTCCAAAGATACCATAAAACGCATTACATGGAAGAAAAGGTTGCACGTCACCTTCTTTTTCTCAGCAAATATGGGAAGTTTCGGATGTAGACGGCGGGATTGTCAGGGCGCTGCAAAAAAAAAGCGAGGTTAAAATCAGTTAGATGTTCGTTACGGTATCATGGCTTTTAAGCAAGTCCTTGTGAAAAAGACGCATCAGGCGACTCTGAAACACCGTTGCGATTCCGATCCTCCGAAGACATGACTCCGATACCACGAGAATGCGACTCCGAACCTCCGATGTGGGACGGTTTACACAGGACTGTGGATAACTCTAAGGTGTCACTGAAACCACGAAGACACTTCGGGTGATTCCCGCAACGTCCGGTAGAGCAGCAGCAAGTCTCAAAATAACCGGGTCAGACCAAGACAGGCACGTGATATGACAGCACTGGCGCACGGGCGGGGGCCTGCGGATTTCTTCGTTTGCGATATCTTTGCGGCCGCCCCCAAGACCGACATGGGCAGCATGGAACATCCGATGTTTTCACTGTCCACCCGGCCCGACCGGACGATCCGGACTTACGCGCGTGGCGACACGACGATCACCGTGACGCCCTCTGTGCGGGGTCGTGCGACGATCCACGACAAAGACATCCTGATCTATTGCATCAGCCAGCTGATGGCGGCGCTGAACGCAGGGCGCACTATCGCCCGCAAACTGACGCTGACCGCGCATGACCTTCTGATTGCGACCCAACGCGACACCGGTGGCGACAGCTACACCCGGTTGTGCGAGGCGTTCGAGCGGCTGGCGGGCACCCGCATTACCACCAACATCACGACGGGCGATCAGGAGGCGACCAGCGGCTTTGGCCTGATCGAGGCCTGGGAGATCGTGCGCAAGTCGCGCGGCGGGCGCATGGTCAGCGTGACGGTCACCCTGTCCGAATGGCTGTTCCGCGCGGTGCAGGCGAAATCCGTGCTGACGCTGAGTCGCGATTACTTTGGCCTGCGCAAGCCGCTGGAACGACGCATCTATGAGATCGCGCGCAAGCATTGCGGCCAGCAGCGGATCTGGCGGGCCAGCGTGGCGACCCTGCACGAGAAAGCCGGATCGGACGCGCCGTTGCGGGTGTTCCGCGCCGCCTTGCGCCGGATGATCGAAACCAATGGCCTACCGGACTACGATCTGGCGGAGGAATCCGGCGACATCATTTGCGTCACCCGGCGCGGTCTGAGCGCGGATCAGGCGGGCATCCGTCCTCTGAAACCGGAGACGCTGGATGACGCCCGCCGCATCGCCCCTGGTTTTGACGTCCATGCGCTGGAATCCGAATGGCGCGGCTTCTGGGCCACCTCGGGCCGCCCGGTACTGCGGAGCGCCGATGCGGCCTTTCTGGGCTGGATCAAAGGGCGCGTGACCCGTTAAGCGGATTGCGGCGGGAAGGCGACAGCCAGCGCACCCTTGCAGTCGAAATATCGCGTATTCGACAATGCGGCCCCGGCGGCCGGACGCATTGCGAGGAAGAAATAGCCGTACTCTGGCGTGACGAAGGACAGCGGGACCTTGACCCGGCGCATGCCGCCGTTGCTGACGAAGTTCAGATTCCGCTGGATGGTAAGGGTCGTGCGCAGGGTCTCCTCTGCGGTGGTCCATCTGGTCGCCGGAAATAGAATCCCACATCGATCCCCGTCACCTCGATGCCAAAGACCGATCCGGCCAGCAGAAAGCCCTTGATCTGGGTGTCCTTAGGCAGGAACAGCCCTTTGATCTCGGCGAACTTGTCGGGGTCGCGGTGTTGCCCAGTTGCTGGGACGCAACGATGGAGGAGGTATTGGTCGCAGGCGCGCTCCATTGACCGCTCTCGAACAGGGCATGGCGAAACCCGTACCCTATGATTTGCCGGACCCGGGTTGCGAGCAAGGTGACGCTGCCGCTGGCCGCATCGATGTGCAGCGCCTCTTTCCAAGTGCCGCCGGTGGCGCTGACCTTGATGGAAAAGTCGTCGTTGCCCGCCAAGCCCATTTCGGTGCGGCCCGAGAAGTTGTCCTGATACAGCAGGCTGGCGGTGGCATCCGCATTGGCCTTGTTCACCTTGACCTGATGACCGCCACCCGCATGGTTGAACAGCGTGGCGGGGGCGGACACGGTCAGGCGGTTGGTAGTGTCGGCGGTAGCGTTTAGGCCCAGTTTTGGCAGAGTGTCAATGTCGTTCGGCGTCAGACCGACGTTGGCCCAGTCGGGTGCCGTTCAGACCCGTAGGGCGTTTTCCGCAACCCCCCAGGCGCGCCAGTCCGGCCGCGGGATAACTTAGATCCAGCCGCCCCCTGCAAACGTGGCGATCCGGGCGTTCTGACCGGCCCAGACACCCGTGGGATTGGTCCCAAGCGCCCAGGAGTCGCCGTCATGCGGTGCGGTGGGGGGCGTTTCGGCGCCAAACTGCTGCACCTGCAATTGGACGATCGTGTCCAGCCTTCCAGGGCGGCATTGTGGGCGACGTGCTTTTGCGCCTGTGCCGCCTCAATAAAGAGCAGATTAAGGCGCGGGGTATAGGTGATCATCGGGGCGCACTCCTGAGGTCCGGAAAAGGGATGTCAGGGTTGTGCGCCGGTCCCGGTGAACGAGGTCTGGCAGGGCCGTGCGTAAGGCACAGGCCACGCGAACACCTGTTACAGACGGGCGCGCAGGATGCGGCGCACCCGCTTGGCCGTGCGGTAGGCCTTTGCCAGTTGTCGCGCCAGCGCGCGCAGGGCGCGATACCACCAGCGGCGGCGGCGGCGCAGGCTGCGCCGCTCACCGGGTTTCATCTGCTGACGGTCCTTCAGGACGATGCCATGCGCCTCCCAGCGTGACATGCGGGCGAACAGGACCTGGGGGTCGCGCATCCACATCTCGGTGTCGCGCGCGATCCGGTTGCGGCGTCCGGCCGACAGCTTCATGCCAGTGGGGCGGGGGGTTTCCTCGATGAAGTCGAGAAGATCCGCCTGTCCCGCGACCCAAGCTGCATGGACGGCCCCGGCGCGGGCGCGGGCAGCCTGCCCCATGCGGCGCAGGTCGGCGCTGAAATCGCCAAGATCGACCAAGGCGGCATGCCGCGCGGGGTCGGGCAGGGCAATGTGACCGGCCTCGGGGCTGGCGGGATCGGCTGGACGCGGCCCGCGTGCGGCGATCAGCGCGGCACGGGTCGCTTCGCGCAGGTTCGCCTCGGCCAAGGCATAGCTTGCGGCGGGGTCGATGTCGTCCGGTTGCGGGGCCGGGGTCTGGCCGGTCAGGTCGATGGGCCAGTCGGTCCCCTGCGGCACGCTCAGGTCGGTCAGCAGGCCGTTCACCCCGTGGGTGATGTATTCGTTGTGGGTGGGCTCGTCATGGGCGATCACCACCATGCCGCGGGCCATGGCCTCCAGCAGGCCCATGCCGATGCCTTCGTTGTAGCGGGACGCCACGAAGATGTTGGCAGCGTCCATCTCGTCGGCCAGCACGTTGCGGTCCAGATCGAAGTAGGTGACCGTATCGGCGCCGTGGGCTGGGTAATGGGCGGGTGAGACGATGTCGGGCGCGTTGTGGACATGCAGATGCACCTCGCCGCCCAGCATCGCACGCACCCGGGCCGCCGTTAAACCGCGTTCGGGCAGACGCTGCCAGAACACAGCACGCGGCAGGGCGTAGTCGTCCACGGGGGTGAAGTCAGCAGGGTCCTTCATGTATTGCACGGGCAGGCTGTTCAGCCTCATGCCGACCAGCCGATGGTGCATCGTCTGGCAGAAGCTGATGATGCGGGACTGGCTCATGTGGGTCCAGAAATGTTCCGGCGCGCCCCCCGTGCCGTCGAACATCGGCACGCAGACGGTGCGCTGTTTCGCGGCGATGAACACCGGGGCCAGGTATTCTGTCTGCCACAGCACGACGATGTCGAACTGGGCCATCAGGATGTCGCCGACCATGTCCTCGGACTGGATGCCGGCGTAATAGACGGTCACGTCGAACCGGGTGCGCAGCAGATCGACGAAGAAATCCGCAGACTTGGTGACCCGGTGATAGGCGTGGTCGATGAAGGCGATGCGCAGCATGGTCACTTCCCCCCGGCAGAGGCTGTGGCAAGGACCGCGTCGAAGCTGGCCGCGAAATCCGCCTCGTAGGCATCACGGGCACGGCGCGTCACGCCGTGGACCCACGCGGTGGGCTTCTGGCTTAGGTGATGCACCGCCTCGGCCAAGGCGCGGTCGTCCTTGACGCAGATCCCGTTGCCGTAACGCTGCACCATGCTGGCGACCCCGGTGCCGTCATAGGTCACGACCAGACGGCCATGGGCCAGCCCTTCCTGGTACACGGCCGATCCGCGCAGGGCATAGATGTCGCGGGCGTAAGGCAGCACCAGCACATGGGCATGGCGGTACATCGCGTTGATCTCGTCCGAACTCAGCCGGGCGGCACGCACGTTCATGTCGATCTTGGTGGCCAGACGGGATTCGTAGGCACGTGAATAGTAGAAGTCGTCGCGGCGCATGCCTTGCGTCGACAGCATCAGCTGGCCGCGCGGGAAATGCACCTTCAGCGCGTTGGAAATCGCGGTCAGCCCGAAATAGCCCTTGTCCGCCCGCCCCTGACCTGGCGAGGTCAGCTGAAACGGGCGCCGGCCCCAGTCGATGGTGGAATAGGGCGCGATGCAGGGATAGGTCAGATATCCCACGTCCTGGCGCAGCACCGACGACAGATAATCCTGATACACCGGCGTTTCCGCCGAGAGCGTCACCCTGATACCTGCATCCTGTGCGCTGCGCACCGCGGCCAGCAGGCGCGTGCGGGCCGCCCCGCGGGTATAGCTGTAGCCTTCCATCACGCCAATCATGCGGCCATGCACGGCGGGGCGCGCATCGGCGGGCATGTCGTGCAACACCTGCAACAGGCACAGCAGGCCGTAGTGATCGACGCTTGGCATGAAGATCCAGTCGGCGGCCCCGATATGATGCTGACGGATCACCTTTTGCCAGTTCGCCCGCACCCGCCGGCCCATGCCGTCAAGGCCCGCCGCATCCAGACCCATCCACAGGGCCTTGTCGCGCAGGCGGCGCAGCTTGCTGATCTTGTTGCGCGCGACTTTCGGGAAATCGCGGTACTTGCGGATCGCCTCGACGTGGCCGTTGTAGGGATAGGTCAGCACGCGCTTGTAATCTTCGGCCCCCTCGATGCCTTTTGGCAGGGCGGCGCAGACCAGCGTGGTCACATCGATGTCACGGGCGCGCAGCTCCGCCTCGAACAGGCGCAGGGCCTCCACGTTGTGGCCGTAGGGCAGGACCGCCATGTGGTCGGCGACAAAGGCGCGTCTGGGTGTCATCGCGTGGGCCTTGCTGGTCGTCCCCGCGCGGGGACCGGATACGGGTTAACGGGGCGCTGCGGCGCTGCGGCGGCGGTCGTCAAGAAAGCGCATGAACCGCGTCGTGCAGGCGTCATAAAGCTGCAGGTCGGTGTAATTGTGCGCATAGACGATGTCGGCGGCGGCACGCACTTCGGCGGGGTCGATGGGCACCTCGCGGCTGACGTTGCGCGACACCAGGTCCGGCGCGGGCTTGCCGAAAAAGCGGCTCAGCTCTTCGCGCAGCACCGGCAGCATCTGCAGCGGCGCATAGAAGTCATAGGCGGATTCGAACGTGTCCAGCACCTGTGCCACATCCTGCGGGTTGCCTTTGGCGCCCACGACGAACTGCGACTGCAGGTCGAAGAATTCCCGCACCTTCGCATCCCGGCAGTAGCGGGCGAAATCCGCGAAACTCTTGCCCTTCACCTCTGGCCGGACGGCCAGATAGTGGTTGGGATGATTGCGGACGTGGCGGTAGAACGACAGGATCCGCTGCAGCGGTTCGCGCAGGATGATCAGGCGCACGGCCTTTTTGCCGGGGCGGTGGCCGATCGGGTTCTGCCCGCGCAGCTGGTGCCCGCCCGCGCCCAGGGCGTCATCGATGCGGTCTTCCCAGCCCAGGCCAGGGGCGCAATGCACGTAGCGCCCGTCCATCAACCGTTCCAGGAAATCGTGAACCGTGGTGCCGCCGCATTTTGGCACATGGCTGAAATCCAGCACCTGTGTTTCGGGGTCGAACCGGCCGTCACGCATGGAATGATCGCTTTGCTTGTTGTCCTTGGCCCCTCCCTTTACGCAGGTGCTGCCGCTTTGTCGATTGTTCACCGCCCTGGTCGCTGGCCTGCGGATGCAACCGCGCCACGCGGGGGGTGCTTGCGTCGCAAAATGGCCCCGTTTGTGTTGTCAGAGGACCGCTTTTGCGACAAAGAACGCAGCAACGCGCCGCGCCTTGCGCCAAGGGCCGGCGGATCATGAAGGACAGGCAGACATGACGAAACGCGCGCTCATCACCGGTGTCACCGGGCAGGACGGATCCTATCTGGCGGAATTCCTGCTGGAAAAGGGATACGAGGTGCATGGCATCAAGCGCCGCGCGTCGCTGTTCAACACCGCCCGCGTCGATCACATCTACGAGGATCCGCACACCGACAACCAGCGGTTCCAGCTGCATTACGGCGACCTGACCGACAGTTCCAACCTGACGCGCATCATATCAGAGGTGCAGCCGGACGAAGTCTATAACCTGGGCGCGCAATCCCACGTGGCCGTCAGTTTCGAGGCCCCCGAATACACCGCCGACGTCGACGCCATGGGCACCCTGCGCCTGCTGGAG
>JBBSJO010000109.1:0-14310 GCA_038257185.1 Rhodobacterales bacterium
CTGAATGACGAACATCACGTCGGCGCGGCCGGCATCATATTCGTCGAACACGATGGCGGTCGGATTGCGCAGGGCCCAGGGCAGGATGCCTTCCTGGAAGTCGGTGACCTGCTTGCCGTCGCGCAGCTTGATCGCGTCCTTGCCGATCAGGTCGATGCGGCTGATGTGGCTGTCGAGGTTCACGCGCACGCAGGGCCAGTTCAGGCGTGAGGCGACCTGTTCGATGTGGGTCGATTTGCCGGTGCCGTGGTAGCCTTGGATCATCACGCGGCGGTTGTGGGAAAAACCGGCGAGGATGGCGAGCGTGGTGTCGGGATCGAACTTGTAGGTCTCGTCATGCACAGGCACGCGTTCGGTCCGCTCGGGGAACCCCTTCACGATCATGTCGGTATCGATGCCGAAAACCTCGCGCACGGAAATCTCTTCGGTGGGTTTCGTGGTGAGTTCCAATGCGCCGTCAGCCATCTGCTATCCTTTCGCCAATGCGCCGCCGGGCGGGCGGCGCGGGTATCTGGTGCAACATATCGTGGCAGGGTGCAAGGGAAAGGGGCAATTGGCGTGCTGGCGTGTCGCAACGCCCGGACTGGTATCAAGTCTTGCACGAGGAATGCCTGAAAACCGCGCGGATGCTGTGCCGCTTCCCCGCGACGGGACCGCCAGAGTAGGTGATCAGGCCACCAAACGGGAGCATTGCAATGACACAGACATATGCCATTTCGAACGACCAGCGGCTCAGGATCGCGGGACTGGCCGCCGGGGCCGGTCTGCTGACGGCTTGCGCGATGACGCTTTTTGGCGCGTCGCCCCTGCATTATTTACCCCAGACGGGCTTTCATCTCGCTGCTTTTCTGGGGGCGGGCTCCGCAGGATTTGTCGTCGCCGACGGATTCGGTCGCCCTGGTGTCCGGGGACTGGTCCGCGCGGCGCTGAGCGCCGGCGTCAGCACCGTCTTGGGGGCCGGGTTGGGTGCGATGTACCTTGTCGGCCCGTTCGAAGACATGGGGGCGGCGGCCCTGGGCGCGGTCGTGGTTGCAGATGCCTTGCTATCCGGCACAATCACGCTGAAAGCCTGGACCGTATCGATGATCCTGCTCCACCTCATGGCGGGGCGGATTCGCGCCGCTGATTGAAGGGATAAAGGCGCTACGGGAATTGCTCAGTCAGCTGATCGCTGTCTTTCGCCTTCGGTTCATTCGTGAAGAGGGGTGCTTTGGGTTTTGCGTTTTCGCGACAGGCTTCAGGTCAGCGGTGCCTGGACCCGTGCAAGAGGCATTGCCACGGCACCATCCGTTCTTGCTGTAACATGCGGCATACCCCGTCTGGTCTTGGACAAGCGGGGTAGGGCGTTGACGTCGTGGCCCCCCTGTCTGCGTCAAACAGCAGAGAAAGCCCTGTGGACCCTTCAGACGAAGTCGAGAATCGTCCTGTTCAGGTCGGTCAACTTCACCGGCTTGGCCATCATCCGGTTGATCCCGAAGGCGCTTTGTGGATCGCGATGATCGGAATAGGCGGAATCGGCCGTCACGCCGACGATGGGAATGGCCTTTGGCGGGTCCTGCTGCTCGCTGCGCAGCATGCGGCTGGCATCGATCCCCGAAACGCCCGGCATGTGAATGTCCATCAGGACAAGGGCATAAAGGTTGGGGTTGCGTCTGAGTGTTTCGACACAAATCTGCCCGTCCGGCACGACATCATGGTCGAAACCAAGTGAGTGAAGGAATTCCGACATCATGAATCGTGTGTCGGCATCATCGTCTACGATCAGTATCTTCCGAAAGTCTGAAGTTGTCATTTGGGTGTCCATCATAAACATCCCTACCCAATGACAGTGTGATCCAAGAGTTTCTTAATTTCAAGTAAGATCAAGCGTTTATTCTGTTAGTTTCAGTTAAATGCTCTGCATTTTCCTGAAGCGCTCCGGGCAGGGTCAGCGAGAACACCGCACCGCTGACGTTCGGCACGCGAAGCGGGTCAATCGCTTTGAGGTCGCCCCCCATCAACCCTGCCAGTTCGCGGCTGATCGCAAGGCCAAGACCAGATCCCTGATAGGGGCGCGCTTCGCCGTCGTTGATCTGGTAGAACCGGTCGAAGACACTCTCGCGCAGGTCGTCTGGCACGCCGGGCCCGCTGTCTGACACGCAAATCTCCAGTATATCTGGATCTGCGTCGTCCGGGCGAACGGTCAGCATGACCTTGCCCTGGGGCGAGAACTTGACAGCATTGTCCATGAGGTTGGTCACGATCTGTCCGACGCGTGTTCTGTCGATCCACAGTGTGTCAGGCAGGGTGGTCGCAAACCGCAAATCGACGGCAAGATCCTTTCCTGAACGCTGCACCAGTCCATTCAGCAACCCGGCCCATTCCTGCAATAAGGCCTCGGTCGGTACGTGATTCCGGATGATCTCGACCGCTCCTGCATCCAGACGCGAACTGTCGATCACATGAGTCAACTCGCGAAACAGTCTTTCGGAGGCGCTAAGCCCCGTGCGGGCCTGTCTCCGCTGGCGCTCGGGGATGTCTGCCCCTTCGATCAACTGGAACATTCCCATGATCGCGTTTAGCGGCGTCCTGATCTCGTGACTCATCGTCGCCAGAAATTTCTCGGAGGAGGCGCGGGCTTGCCTTGCTTCAATTTCCGCCTCCTGACGCACGCTGATCTCGGTTCGCAGCAGTTCGTTCCCCTCAAGCAACAGGAGGTTGGCCCGCGCCATCGAGCGTTCCGCATTCTGCGCCCGCTGCATATAGGTCAGACAGGTCAGAAACGCGGCAAGGCCCGCCAAAAGCATGCCGGTGACCATTTCCGCCGTCCAGTTCCAGTGGCGGTCGATAAACTGCGGTCGCGGCGCCAGCGTGATCCGGAAGGCACCGTCCAGAATGGTCGCCTCTGCGCTGCTGGCGTGCTCGGCGGCTATCACCTTGAAATCTCCGCTCTCCAGCAACATCTCGCCGTTGAGGGTGATCAGGCTGGCGAAATCCGACCGAAACCTATTCGGTGTCTCGCGGAACCGCAGATGGTTCAACCAGATGTCCGCGGCGAAGAACAGCGAGATGGTGCCGCGGAAGACGCCGTCCTGGCGAATCGGAAAGAAGACCGCAAAGGCCTTGCCTTTGCTGCCTGAAGACTCGAGCGGATCGGACAGGGTCACCAGATTTCGGTCGCGGGAGCGGGCCAGCGCCCTGCGACGGTCCTCGCTCGCCTCCGCGACATTGAAACCGATTGCCCCGCGCAGGCTGGCCGGACGGATCTCAGCGACCCGGTTGTCGGCATCCAGAAAGGACACGGCGTTTGCTCCCGGAAATATCTCCATGAAAAAGTCAGC
Source organism: Rhodobacterales bacterium (assembly GCA_038257185.1). Lineage (GTDB taxonomy): Bacteria > Pseudomonadota > Alphaproteobacteria > Rhodobacterales > Rhodobacteraceae > Sulfitobacter. Next base: position 3,321 of record JBBSJO010000109.1, read on the forward strand.
ATCTGCTGCAAAGGGACCGTATCCCTGATCGCTCTGCGCTGCCATGCGCTGCGCGATGTTCTGGACCGCGTGGACACTGGCGGTGATATCGCGCTGCAACACTTCCGTCTCGTGGGCGACCTCCAGGTCGACGAGTTGGTCGATCCCCGCCCAGCGTTGCGCATTCAGCCAGAACCACACGGCAATGCAAAGCGCGGTGAAGGCGATGATCGCCGCGATCCGGACCCGACGAGCCTTGAAGAGCCGAACCATCATGAGAAGGCGTTCGCTGTCGTCGGGCGGTGCGCTGCATCGCGGATCGCGTAATCGACCATCGCGGTCAGATCGCCGATGGCGACGGGCTTGCGCAGCACCCAGTCGATGCCGGGGGCAAGCGTGGCATGTTCGCCGTAAGGAAACACCTCCGCGCCGGTCAGCAGGATGATCCGGCAATTCGGACACGACATCGCCGCCTGGTCGGACAGGGCGATGCTATTGCCATCGGGAAGGTTGTAGTCCAGCAGCACCAGATCGAACTTGGCCCGCCTCAGCGTCGCCAGCCCATCGGCAACGCAAGAGGCCGTCCGGGTATTCAACCCCAGATCCTCCAGGCAATCGCTCAACATCGCGCGGAGGTCTGGATCGTCTTCAACTATCAAACAACGCATTACTTGGCCCCGGATTATCAAGGCCCGGACCTTATGGCGAAGCTCCCTAATAAGCGGTGAATGCGCTGCGCCTGCGGCTTCGCAAATTCTGCTAAAACCCCGAAGAAATCACAAGGCGGGCCGCTTAGTCCTTGAAATTGCGGCTGCCCTTGATCTGGTCCCAGGCCCAGACGACTTCCTGCAACTGCTCTTCCTGACTGCGGTCGCCGCCATTCATATCGGGGTGAAGGACCTTGATCAGCGCCTTGTACGTCTTGCGAACCTCCGGCTTGGTCATGGTGTCGCGGGCGTCGAGAATCTCCAGCGCGCGCCGTTCGGTGGGGGGCAGCCGGCGCCCGGCCTGAGGCCCGCGCCCCGGGTTCTGGGTCGCGTTCTTGCCCAGAACCTGATGCGGATCCTCGATGCCCAGACGTGCCCAGGCCCGTGCCTCCGGGTCGCCCAGCGGCTTGGTCGTCCGTTCCCAGACCTTGTCCTTGGAAAGTTGCGCGTTCAGCTCCGCCTCCGTGGTGCCGTCGAAAAAGTTCCACTTGAGATTGTATTCGCGGACGTGCTGCTGGCAGAACCAGAAATAGTCGTCCAGCACGTCGGGCGCCTTGGGCGCACGGAACTTGCCTGCCTCGTCGCAGCCGGGGTGGTCGCAGACTCGCCTCGACGTCTCCGATGCGCCGGACATGCCGCGCCGCCCGCGCGGATTCTTCTTTTTCGAGGACGACACGGACATGTCGAATCCGAAGGGATCAGGCTTGGGCATGGATTGGGACCTTTCCGACTCAGGCGGGTCAGTCTAGACCCTGCGGAGCGAGATTGAAGGGGCTTCGACAAAAAATGTCCAAGACGGATGAGATTACGGCGGCACTTCGCGCAGCCTTCGACCCCCGTGAGCTGGAGGTGGTGGACGATAGCGAAAGCCACCGGGGACATGGCGGCTATCGCGAAGGTGGGGAGACCCACTACAATGTGCGCATACGTGCCGCCGCCTTCAAGGGCATGAACCGGGTGGCGCGTCACCGGGCTGTCCATGCCGCACTTGGGGCTGACCTGATCGGGCGCATTCATGCTCTGGCCCTCGATCTGGACGTTTAAGGTCGGCGTTCAACGCTTTGTTTTCGTTGACTTACGAGCCTCTACGAAACGGCGCAGCGCGCTGTCGTCTTCCATGGTGCTTGTATCCTCCACACCATTATCCCAGGGCTCGGCTGCACTCGGTTCGGCTTGCTCGGGTGAAAGGCTCGCGGTGGGCGCATCGACCTCCTCAGTACCGGTCCGCGCACCGACCTCCTCAGTACCGGTCCGCGCCTCGACAGGTTCGGTCATCGGGACAGAGATCGGTTCCGGCTCCGGTTGGGTTTCCGCCGGGGCGGGCAGCAACTCGGGGGTGAAGTTCTCGGCATCGGCTTCGCGCAGGCGGCGGAACACCAGCACATGGCGCCATTCGGTGGTGGTGGAGGTAAGGCCCGACCGCTCCACGCTCGGCAGGGTCTCCGCGCGCTGGTATTCCCATCCATCACCCGCCAGCCCGTTCATCAATTCCTGTATGGCATGGGAGAACCGCGCCTCGGCCCCTTTCACGCCCTTGCCCTTGATTCCCCGGTTGGGGGCGGGAACGACCTTGTATTCGTAGCGGGGCATGGGCTTCCTTCGGATGGGCGTGGGCCCAATCCTTAACGCATGGGAAATTGGCACACAATGTGCGGCGGAACGGGATTGCGGATCAGGCGCCGCGTTCAGCGTCTGAGACCGATACGACGGCCGACGCGCTCCGGTATCGGGAGGCCCGCCTGCGCTTCGCGCATGTCGCCCAGCCTTTTGAGGATCGCCCTGGGCATGGGCGCGACCTTCGGGCCGGATTGGTCCACATGCAGCGTGAGGCCTTCACCGGTGGCGGCAAGCCAGCCGTCCTCATGCCACATTTCCTGATATAGATGAAACCGTTTCTCATCGAAATCAATGAGGTGGAAGGTGACATTCACGTTGCTTCCGACGTGAAGCTCGCGGAGGTAGCAGACGTGAAATTCCGCTATGTAGGTGGTGAATCCGGTCTTCTGGTAGTCCGCACCGAAACCGAGTGCCGGATAGAGTTCGTCGACGGCCTTGTCGAACAGTACGCTGTAATAGGCCATGTTCAGATGACCGTTGAAGTCGATCCATTCGGGCTGGACCACCATCGGAGAGGAGCGGGTCGGGATGGTCATGTCAGGTCTCCGACAGGCAAACTTGTATCAGTCCGCGAGTTTCTTTGCGATAAGGTCGTTGACCGCCTTGGGGTTGGCCTTGCCGCCCGTGGCCTTCATCACCTGTCCCACGAACCAACCGGCCAGCTTGGGGTTCACGCGGGCCTTGGCGACCTGATCGGGGTTGGCGGCAATGATTCCGTCCACTGCGGCTTCAATGGCGCCGGTGTCCGTGACCTGCTTCATGCCACGCGCCTCGACGATTTCCGCGGGGTCGCCGCCTTCGGTATAGACGATCTCGAAGAGGTCCTTCGCGATCTTGCCGGAAATGGCGTCCGAGGCGATGAGGTCGATCACCCCCCCCAACTGGCCGGGGGTGACGGGGCTGTCCGCGATGTCGCGCTCGTCCTTCTTCAACCGACCGAAGAGCTCGTTGATGACCCAGTTAGCGGTCATCTTGCCATCGCGGCCTTTCGCCACCGCCTCGAAATAGCCGGCCGAATCCAGATCGGCGGTCAGCACGGAGGCGTCATAGTCACTCAGCCCGAAATCGCCCACGAACCGCGCCTTCTTGGCGTCGGGCAGTTCGGGCAGGGTGGCGGCGATCTCATCGACCCAGGCCTGTTCGATCTCCAGCGGCAGCAGATCGGGATCGGGGAAGTAGCGGTAGTCGTGCGCCTCTTCCTTACTCCGCATCGACCGCGTCTCCTGCTTGTCCGGATCGAAGAGCCGCGTTTCCTGCACCACATCGCCGCCCGCTTCCACGATGGCGATCTGGCGACGGGCCTCGACTTCGATGGCCTGCTGGATGAAGCGCATGGAGTTCATGTTCTTGATCTCGCATCGCGTGCCGAGATGGGAGAAATCCTGTGTTTCCTGATACTTCTCGTATTGGCCGGGACGGCAGATCGACACGTTCACGTCGGCGCGCATCGCCCCTGACTGCATGTCGCCATTACAGGTGCCGAGGTAACGCAGGATCTGACGCAGCTTGGCGAGGTAGGCCGCGGCCTCCTCCGGTCCGCGGATGTCCGGGCGAGAGACGATCTCCATCAGGCAGACGCCCGTGCGGTTGAGGTCCACGAAGGACATCGTTGGGTCCATGTCGTGGATGCTCTTGCCGGCGTCCTGTTCCATGTGAATCCGCTCGACCCGCACCAGACGTGCCGTGCCGTCGCCCATCTCCACCAGCACTTCGCCTTCGCCCACGATGGGGTGGTAGAGCTGCGAAATCTGGTAGCCCTGCGGCAGGTCGGGGTAGAAATAGTTCTTGCGGTCGAAGGCAGAGGTCAGGTTGATCTGTGCCTTCAGACCCAGCCCGGTGCGCACGGCCTGTTCGATGCAGTATTCATTGATCACAGGCAGCATGCCGGGCATGGCTGCATCTACGAAAGCCACGTTGGAGTTGGGCTCGGCCCCGAATCTGGTGGAGGCGCCCGAAAAGAGCTTCGCCTCCGATTGCACCTGTGCATGCACCTCCATCCCGATGACGAGCTCCCAGTCGTGCTTGGCCCCTGCAATCACGCGAGGTTTGGGGGTGGCATGGGTCAGATCAAGCATGGCGCGCCTCTGGAATGGAACCGGATAGGGCGGGTTTAGCTTTGGGGAGGGGGCGGGGCAAGGGCCGGCCCTGCGAAGGGAGGTTTTCGACCGGCGCAGGGGTATGCCGTGCCGGATTTTCTATGCGGTCTGCGCGACGGGTCCCGATTCCGTGAAGACGATGCGGTTGCCCGCCGAAATCTCGGGCTGGAACAGCGCCGAGATGATGCGCATGGCATCCTCGCGGCCCGAGGCGGCAAAGCGGTTGGGCGAGCGCACCCGCAGCGTGTTGTCGAAACCGCGCGCGGCATGGGCCCAGATCATCGGGTGCAGTTCGGTCAGGTGCTCGCGAATGATCCAGCGCGCGCAGGCCGCGATCTGGGCGCGGTTTTGGTCGGCCTCGTCGCTGCCGGAATAGGCCTGTCCGATGGAGTTGGCGCAATAGGCTGCAAGCAGGTTGACGGTATAGGGGTCGGGGCAGCGGGCGAGAATGTCGCGCATCCCTTCGATAAAGAACGGCAGATCCAGGTTCGCGCAGGCCTGATCATCGCAGGCGATGGCATCGAACATGACCCAGGCATAGGCCCCGGCGCCCCAGGTTTTCTGCGTGCGGGCGGCGGTACGACGCGCCTCCAGCTCGAGTTCCTCATAGCTGCCGAACCACCGCGGCAACAGATGACTGCCCATGGCCCGCATCGGGCGCGGGTTTGCCGGGTTCAGGTCGATGAGCCGCTCGTACATGTCCGCGACCCGCCCTTCGTCGTTCTCGGACCCGCCCAGAAGCGCGCAGAAGGTGCTCGCCAGGAGCGGTGACCCGGTCGAGACGTCGCGGAACGGGTTCAGGATGTCTCCGGCGCGATCGAAGTGCGCCTCGAAGGCTGCCCGGTTGCGCGTCGGCACTTCGGTGTCCCAGCCGTTACCGCGCCAGGACCAGGCGATGTCCATATGGGACTGCGCCACGATGGCGGCAATGATGTGATCTCCGGGATGTTCGGCCAGCACATGCTCCAGCGCCTCGATTCCCTCCAGCAGCGGCGCGTCCTTCGCGGGTTTGCCATCCAGCAGCGCATGTTCGACCGCCATGACGACATCTGCCCGTGCGCCGTAGGCCATCAGCTCCGCCACCGACATCGCACCAGGCGTCAACGTGCGGGCGATGTCGGCCTGCCCGATGAGCTGCGACAGATCGGACCAGAGTTCCTGCCGCACGAGCTTTTGGGCACGCGTCAGATGCATGTCCCGCCGCCGTTCCTCTGCCGTGGGGTCTGGGCAGGTGATCCGCAGCATCGCCGCCGGAGCGATGGCAGGCGCCTGTGCGGTGCCGCGCGCGGTGCGGCGGCGCAGCGGTATGGCAAGTGCTGCGTCCTCGGAGGTGTCGGGCCGCCGGGGGGCGGGTTTCCGGAAGTGTCCGGCCAGACGCTTGTGCAGCAGGGCCTGCAAGGAAATCATAAGAGGGTCCGTTCGATCTCTACATCGTTTGAACCGGTATCGCGCCGCTTTGGGGCACAACGGTGACACAGGTGCGAAGATACAGGGAAACTTCATACTCGTATTGCGTGCATGACGCCGCAATCGCCGTGGTATTGTGGCGATTTGTTCCCTATCCTGAGCCAATCTGCGCCCGGGCGGCGAAATGTTTCCTAAAACTGCGGCTTGGAGCGGAAATGCTTGCAGAATGGGCAGGCACTGAATGATACATTCCCCATGAAAACTGTGGTCTTGGGGGTGGTGCTGGCAATTGTGGCAGCAACTGCGGGTGCGGATGTGGACACCATTCCGCCCCCTGCTGTGGGTCTTGCTGATAGAATACATCCCAGGGTTGATCAGCCACAGGTTGTCCCTGCCAGTATGAGCGAGTCGTTCCTGGCCGTGCAGCACCCTTTATCCGACGCTGAACCGGACCTCACAACGCGGGTGCCGCGCTTTGCGAGCGTCCTGCGTCCGCCGGTGCGCAGCGCGAATGTGCCGCGCACGCGGTGGGAACACATGGACGGAAACAAGGTCTGGACCCGCGCGGCACTGTCGGCGCTCAAGGCTCATGGCAAACCTCTGGTGGACATGGTGCCCGGCGACATCGACCTCTGGTGTCCGTCTTACCGCACCGCACCCGATGCCAACAGACGCGCCTTCTGGGTCGGCTTCCTGTCGGCGCTGGCCAAGTATGAAAGCACCTACAAGCCCTGGGCCGTGGGCGGGGGCGGGCGCTGGTTCGGGCTCTTGCAGATCCTGCCGGGCACCGCGCGGAGTTACAAATGCAACGTCGGCACCGGCGAGGCGCTCAAGAACGGTGCGGCGAACCTGAGTTGCGCGGTGCGGATCATGGCCCATACCGTCCCCCGCGACGGGGTAATTCATGGCAGCGGCGGGCGCGGCGTGGCGGCGGACTGGGGGCCGATGCGCTCCGCCGCCAAACGCGCCGAGATGGCGCGCTGGCTGAAGCAACAGAACTATTGCAAGCCGCTGAACGCAACCCGACCCCGCCTGCGGCCCTGAGATCACTGCATGAGCTGGAAATGGGTGCGCCGGGTGGCGACGCCGTGGTTTTCAAGCGCCGCTTCGAAATCCCGGTGCGGCGGTGTCGATTCGAAGGGTAGTCGAACCTTCCGGTCTGTTGTCAGGACCGCCGTGGCGCGGACCGTGAAATCCAGCCGGGTGTCGAGACGGACATGGTCGATCTCGGACACTTCCAGTGCAGCCTGCCGCCGCCCTGAATGCCACTCCAGCCTGCCATCGCCGAGGCGCAGACCGCTGCTGGGATTCCTGGCAAGGTCATAGAGGGCGGGCAGGGTGAACGCTGCCACGAAGGCGATCAGCCAAAGCGCTGCATCGAGCCAGAGCCACGCAGCGCCAAGCGCGATCCAGACAGCGAGCATGGCCAGGGCCGTGCGTCGGTTGCGCGCCGCGGCTTCGAAAACGAAGGGCTCAGGCACTTGGCCCGCTACCTGCCGCCCGACACATCGAGCGTGGAGCCGGTGACATAGCTCGCCTCATCCGACAGCAGCCAAAGGGCAGCCTGCGCCACTTCCTCAGCGGTGCCCGCGCGCTTCATCGGCACGTTGCCCGCCGGCCGCATGGCCCGGTCGGGGCTGCCGCCCTTGGCGTGGATCCCGGTCTCGATCAGGCCGGGGCGCAGCGACATCACGCGGATACCATCGGCGGCCACCTCGTCGGACAACCCCTTGGTGAAGGTGTCGATGGCGGCCTTGGAGGCGGCGTAGTCGACGTATTCCCCCGCCGACCCCAGCCGCGCGGCGGCCGATGAGATGTTCACGATGGCCCCGCCGTCACCTTGCGCCTGCATCCGGCTGACCGCTTCGCCCGCCACGAGGATCGCCCCGATCACGTTTGTGTCGAAGATGCGCCTCAGCCGGTCGTGGGTCAGTTCTGTGACGGAGGCGCGCACGTCCACGATCCCTGCATTGTTGATCAGCGCGTCGATCTGCCCGAATTCCGCGTCGATCTCGGCGAACATGGCCGTGATGGCATTGGGATCCGCAACATCGGCGGGACAAAGCAGCACCTGCGCGCCCGCCTGTTCGGCCTCGTCCGCGACTTCGGCGGCCAATACATGGTTGCTGCGGTAGTTGAGCACGAGGTCGTACCCCCGCGTTGCCGCCAGCCGGGCGCAGGCAGCGCCGATACCGGTGGAGGCACCCGTGATCAGCAGGACGGGACGCATCCGCTCAGGCCCCCCGGATGCGCGTCAGCATCTCTGTCGTGTCGCGGCTGAGATCGGGGGTGGCAAGGATGCGGTCCAGTTGCGCCTTGATCATCGCCTGCCGGTCGGGATCGTAGCGTTTCCAGGTCTGGAAGGCCGAACACATCCGCGCCGTGGTCTGCGGGTTGACCGGGTCCAGCTTGATCAACCAGTCGGCCAGCAGCCTGTAACCCTTGCCCGAAACATGATGAAAGCCTGCGTGGTGCATCGCGAGGCTGCCCATGACGGCGCGGAAGCGGTTGGGGTTCTTCCAGTTGAAGTCGGAATGCCCGGTGAGCGCCTCGGCCACGTCGGCGACGTCCTCGGGTTCCGCCTCGATCACTTGCAGGCCGAACCACTTGTCCATCACCAGCCGGTCGTCTTTCCATTGCATCTCAAAGGCGCGCAGCGCGTCCTTGCCGCTGCCCGCGCGGATCAGGTTGGCCAGTGCGGAAAGTTGCTGAGTCATGTTGTCGGCGGCGTCATATTGCTTTTGCGCCTGTGCGCCGTCGTCGAGACGGGTCAGCAGCGACAGCGCCGCATTGCCGAGGCTGCGCTTGCCCGATTGCGCGGCGTCGGGGGCATAGGGAAGCGTGACGCTGTTGCTCTGATAGAGTTTCGGCAAGACCTCGGCGAACCGGGTCGCCATCGCATGGCGCATGGTCTCTGCCGCCGCATGAATCGCCGCCGGGTCCGGCACATCACCCGCCTGATGCAGCGTGTTCGCCAGCTCCGATTGGCTCGGCAAGCCCAGCATCAGGGCGCGATAAGCGGGGTCGAGGCTGTCGTCGGTCACGACCGCGTGGATGCCGGAGAGATAGCCCTCGTCCGGATCAGCGCCGGTGCGGATCATCTCAAGGAGCGACTTTCGCGCCAGCATGCGACCGGATTCCCAGCGGTTGAAGGGGTCGGTGTCATGGGCCAGCAGGAAGGCGCGGTCGGCGTCGCTCAGATCATGTTCCAGCACCACGGGGGCGGAGAACCCGCGCAGGATGGAGGCGGTAGGCCGTGCGCCAAGTCCCTCGAAGGTGAAGCTCTGCTCGGTTTCGGTCATCTCCAGTATCCGCGTCTCCGCCACTTCGTCGCCATTTGGGCCGATAAGGCCGACCGCGATGGGGAGGACCTGCGGCTGCGGGTCAGGGGTGGCGGTGCTGGGGGGCGTGTGCTGCTTGAACGTTAGTGTCAGCGTGCCATCCGCCCAATCCTCCGTCACCTTCAGATGCGGGGTGCCCGCCTGACTGTACCATCGCTTGAACTGCCTGAGATGGCGGCCCGTCGTGTCCTCGAACACCTTGAGCCAGTCTTCGATGGTGCAGGCCTTCCCGTCGTGCCGTTCGAAATAGAGGTCGAGCGCCTTTGCATAGGCGTCATCCCCCACGATGCGCTTGAGCATCCCGATCACTTCGGCGCCCTTTTCGTAGACGGTGGCGGTGTAGAAGTTGTTGATTTCCTGAAAGCTCTCGGGCCGGACCGGGTGGGCCAGCGGCCCCTGATCTTCGGCGAACTGGCGACCGCGCAGGTCGATGACGTCGCCGATCCGCTTGACCGGGGCAGAGCGCATGTCGGAGGTGAACTGGCTGTCGCGGAAGACGGTCAGGCCCTCCTTGAGACAGAGCTGGAACCAGTCGCGGCAGGTGATGCGGTTGCCGGTCCAGTTGTGGAAGTACTCATGCGCGATGATGGCCTCGATCCGCTCGAAGTTCATGTCGGTGGAGGTCTCGGGCGAGGCGAGCACGGCGGAGGAGTTGAACACGTTCAGCCCCTTGTTCTCCATCGCGCCCATGTTGAAATCATCGACCGCCACGATGTTGAACAGATCGAGGTCGTATTCGCGCCCGTAGACGTCTTCGTCCCATTTCATCGAATCCTTCAGCGCCTGCATCCCGAAAGCGCATTTGCCCTCGTCCCCGGGGCGGACATAGAGGTTCAGATCGACGTGGCGACCAGACATCGTGGTGAAGCTGCCCGGATGCGCCACCAGATCGCCCGCAACCAATGCAAAGAGATAGGCGGGTTTCGGCCAGGGATCGTGCCATTCGGCGTGATGTTCCCCGGTCTTTCCGGGGTTGCCATTGGACAGCAGAACCGGGTGCGGCCCGTTGATTGTCACGGTGAAGACGCTCATCACGTCGGGGCGGTCTGGGTAGTAGGTGATCTTGCGGAACCCTTCGGCCTCGCATTGCGTGCAATACATGCCGTTCGACATGTAGAGCCCTTCGAGCGCCGTATTGCCCGCCGGGTCGATTTCCACCTCCGCTTCCCAGATGAAGGGGGCGTCGGGCACATCGCATGTCAGCCCCTCTTCGGTGACCTCAGGCGAGACGGGCTTCCCGTCGATGGTGGCCGAGATCAGTTTCAGATTTTCCCCATGCAGGAAGAACCTGTGGTCCGTGGCGTCCGGATTGGGTCGAAAGGCGATGCGGCTTTTCACGCGGGTTGCGTGGGGGGACAGATCGAACGTCAGCGCGACCGTCTCAACGATGAACCCGTATGGGGTGTAGTCGGCGAGGAATATCGTTGAGGGGGCTGCGTCACGCATCTGTCATCCTTGGAACGATTGAGGTTGGCTCACGTTAGGTCTGTAACGAAAGACCCGCAAGCCGGGTCGCCCGCAATCAGAAATCCAAGGAGAATGATATGTCAGCGCCCGACACAAACGTCGAAAAGCAGGAACGTCGCCACAAGCCCTCTCTGCTGGGTATCAAGGGGGTCATGATCTTTGTGGCGCTGCTGCTCATCGGGTTCGTCTTCTATGCCTCCGTCACCGCGGATGACCGCGCGGATGATGGCACAGGCGCAACGACTTTGATGGAGCCCGCTGCTGTTGAACCGTCTGCGACGAGCGACACTGCCCCTGCCGGGAATTGAATTCTGCGTAATGTCGTCGCCTTTCCCCAAGGAGGCGTCCATGGTCGTGAGTCACAAGCGCACCGTCA